>DBQN01000085.1:5821-20901 GCA_002305255.1 Firmicutes bacterium UBA1393
CACATGTCGAAGGGAATCGGGATCATCGGAGGGAGTGTGCTCGCGAGGCGCGCCCGGTGGCCCCTCGCCCCCGCGGCTCGGGATGCGGCATACCGCGTCTGATTCTGCTGTGCTAGACTGGGATTGACTAGACTGGGATTGACTTGATCCGAGCGCCATACCCAATGCCGCCCGCCCCCGCAGCACCCAAGCATCAGCGCATCGTGGCGGGCATATCGAGACTGAGGTGCATAACATGGGAACTCGGCCCCCGACACTGGAGCAGTGGAGAGCTCTGTATGACGCCGCCGTCGCCTTCGCGAGCATGAAGCCGTGGGACTACATCAATGATGAGAGCATCATTGGGGTGAAAGATCCTGTCACCGGTACCGTCGCGTACTCCTCAGTAATGGGCGGGCTCGGTGAGCTCATGGGCCTCGCGACTTACCTTGGAGCCGAGGGTCTGCAGCACCTCCACTCAGCGCATGCCGACGAGACCGACTACGACGACATAGAGCTCGGCACCAACTTGAGAGCTTTGATGACTACGTTCGAGAGCCGACGTGACCTAACTAAGCGCGACCTCGACGTGATCAAGAAGCTAGGCCTGACCTTCAAGGGCCCCCACGACTGGCCCCTATTCAGAAGCTGGGAGGCGGGCTATGCTCCCTGGTATCTCAGC
Organism: Firmicutes bacterium UBA1393; assembly: GCA_002305255.1. Taxonomy (GTDB): domain Bacteria; phylum Bacillota; class DTU025; order DTU025; family DTU025; genus UBA1393. Next base: position 6,483 of record DBQN01000085.1, read on the forward strand.
CAGTCTGAAGCCGTCTTCCTCACCCATGTCCTGCAGCAAGTCACAGATGTCTACCTTCGCGCGAGGGACAACCCCTCCGTGCTGTCGCTGTTCGGCGACGATCATTACCTCATCAGGGTGCTATCGTCCGGTCCCGATGGGCCAGTGTGGGAAGACCGCCTCATGCGCCCTGAACCGCCTCCCCAGCCGGCGCCCGCCACCCCGGTCATTGTGGATGAGCTGAGACTGGCGAGATTGGCCAACACGGCCACCCGCAGCGACACGGTCTGGGAGGTAGACATGTTCCGCTCACCCACCCCGATACAGGAGGGCCGGGACGAACGGCCCTACCTCCCCTATATGCAGGTCATGGTAGATAGTGGCAGTTTCACCGTACTGGCCACAGAGTGTACATCGGCAGGTCACCATCGACAGGCATTCGTAGACGGGCTCATCAAGACGATGGATCGCACCAAGGCGATCCCAGGCGAGATACAGGTGATGCGAGACTCGGTGCTGGAGCTGTGTAAGCCGGTGGCCTCACGCCTGAACGTGCCCGTTCGAAGGAACGCGAGGTTGCCGGTGCTGGAGGTGTTCGTGACGAGCGTCATGCAGCGCTTGGGCGTCAAGTAGTGCGCATCTACGGAAGTCGCGGAACGATCCGACAGCAGGGCGAGCGGGATCGGGAGATGATCATTTTCCGGGCGCTCAAGACGTGAGCTGGTGGTTTTTCGGCTTCTCAGGCCGCGGACTGCCCAGTTCCTGGTGTCTCACATGCGGCGCCGCACTCGGGTCGAGCTTCTGACTGAGCCCGCCACCGGGAGTCGCCGCGATTAATGTGGTACGCGTCGCGTTTCAGCAGCTAGACGCAAAATGGAGAGTCTGCCCCGCAGGGCAGACTTGTCCTTCATGACCACGTCCAACCCGGCACGATCGGCCTCGACCGCGAGATGCCTAGATTCCGGGCGCCCACGGCTTGAGCTGATGGTTCTTCGGTTTCTCAGCCCGCGAACTGCCTGATTTCTGGTATCTGGCCCCCAGCGACGTATCCCGGCCACGTTTCTAGGGGAACACGTCATCAAGGGGCACCGCGCATCATGTGGCATCTGTCGCGTTTCAGCAGCTAGACGCAAAATGGAGAGTCTGCCCCGCGGGGCAGACATATCCTTCATGACCACGTCCAACCCGGCACGATCGGCCTCGACCGCGAGATGCCTAGATTCCGGGCGCCCACGGCGTGAGCTGACGGTTTTTCGGTTTCTCAGCCCGCGAACTGCCTGCTTTCTGGTATCTGGCCCCCAGCGACGCATCCCGGCCACGTTTCTAGGGGAACACGCCATCAAGGGGGCACCGCACATCATGTGGCACGCGTCGCGTTTCAGCAGCTAGATGCAAAATGGAGAGTCTGCCCCGCAGGGCAGACCTCTCCACTCCTCTTGCGTTCACCCCGGCACCACCGACCTCGACCGTGAGATGCCCAGATTCCGGGCGCCCACGGCGTGAGCTGATGGTTTTTGGGTTTCTCAGGCCGCGAACCGCCCAGCTTCCGGTATCTCGCCCCCGGCGACGCATTGCGGCCACGCCCCCTACCGCTGCTACTCGCTCTCCATGCGCTTCAGCTTGCGCCACAGCGTGGCCCGGCTTATCCCGAGCGCATCGGCTGCCACTGACCTGTTGCCGCCCGACTCGGCTAGCGCTCGGCGTATGGCCTCGCGCTCCATGTCATCGAGGCTTCCCACCGGCGTCGGTGCCATCTCCACCCTGGGCTCTGTGTTGCTACCATGGAGCTCATCGTGCATTAGTGACTGGACGTGGCGTGAGTCTATCACTCCCGCCTCAACACACACAACAAGTCTCTCAATGATGCTCTGCAGTTCGCGCACGTTGCCAGGCCATGAATAGGATTCGAGTATACGTATGGCCTCGGGAGTCAGTGCCTTCGCCTGTCCTCCGAATCGCTTGCTGTACCGCTGGAGGAAGTGTTCACAGAACACGGGTATGTCGGCAGAACGGTGCCGCAGTGCGGGCACCTCGAGCGCCAGTTTGTTCAGTCGATAATAGAGGTCCTCCCTGAAGTTGCCGAGTGAGATAGCCTCTCGCAGATCCACATGTGTCGCCGCTATGATCCGCACATCGATGGGGATGATCCGACCGCCGCCGACACGCATCACTTCGCGCTCCTCCAGCACCCTGAGCAGCCGCGATTGGAGGGTTATCGACATCTCACCGATCTCATCAAGAAAGATGGTGCCCTTATGCGCCTGTTCGAAAAGCCCCTGTTTGCCTCCTCGACGTGCCCCAGTGAATGCTCCCTCTTCATATCCAAAGAGCTCGCTCTCGAGGAGCGACTCCGGTACAGCTGCGCAGTTGATTGCCACGAAGGGGAAACCCCGTCTCGCACTCTCGTTGTGGATGCTCTGCGCGAACAGCTCCTTGCCTGTGCCTGTCTCGCCGCGTATAAGCACCGTAGAATCGACCCTGGCGTACTTTCGGGCCCTTTCGATCAGTTCTCGCATTGAATCGGTGGCAGTGAGAATGTGATGGAAGTGGTATTGTGCCACGTGTCCCTTGTCTTTCAGCTCTTTTCGAACCTTCTCTTCGAGCTGCTGGATGCGGGTAACATCCTGAAACGTGATCACTGCGCCGGTTATCTCGCCTTTGATTCTTATGGGAACGCGGCTGCTTACAACGGCTGTAGGCCCTATCCTGCTCAGCTCGGCGACTTCGGCCTTCTCAGAGGCCTTCAGGCGTCCCATCGACACGTCGGGCATCACGTCGCTGATGTTCTTGCCGATGGCCTCTTCGGGCTCAATGCCCAGCACCCTTGATGCAACGGGGTTGACCACGCGGATGGTGCCGTCTGAGGCAGTTCCGATTATCCCCTCATGGGCGAAGTGGAGTATGGCGTTGATCTCTTCGGCGCGTTCGCGTTCTCGCTTCCTCACAACTGCCACATGTGTTGCCTCATCAAGGGCGCTTAGGATGGCCTCTTTGCCGCTCCTGATCAGAACGCTCCTCACCCCGAGCTTAGCTGTGGTCTTCGCAGATATGGCGTCACCCACAACGACATGCACGCCGCGCTCCACTGCAGCCTCGATTCGCGCCCCGGCGTCGGCTTCGCTCTCGATCTCTATGGGAATGAGAGTTATGCCCAGGATGTCGGCTATCGCGTCTATGCGGTACACAACATTCTTGAAGCCCACGACACCTATGGTGCGGCCATGGCCTCGCGCGTCGGCCAGCGCTCTCATGACGTCAATGGGACTGACTTCGATGGCGACGACGGGCAGGTCAACTTCGCGGCCTATGGCAAGTGCCGTACCTCCGCGACTGATTATCACATCTGCCCCGGCGCGCTCCATGTCGCGGGCGACTGACACTCCCTCGGCCAGATCACCGAGGCGGATATCTGCTTCTACTCCAGCTTCGGCGCATGTTTCCTGACAAAGCTCAAGGAGTTCCCTGTAAGGGGCCACGATTCCTATCTTGATGTTCAGGGCTGATGCCTCCCAGTTCATGTCGTGATGTATCAATCTGATGTGAGTGTTTAGACATGATACACGCACTGGTCACTATACTACGCCGCATGCAACATCTCCTCCTAGTCCCGCGCGAGAGCCCGCAGTCTCTCCGCCGCCGACGCGCATCGCTACCGCAGCTATCTGAACGGCCCGTCGCGCGGGCAGCAGAATCTACCGCTGCATCCGGCCTGGTCGGCCCACTCACACGCCCCCACCTGGTCTGCAACAGCTGGTCTGCCATAGGTCAGGCCTGCGGCCCTCCCGATGGCACGGAAACTGCATACTGTATTGGCCAGAGGCAGTGAACGATGCTGTCAGGATGGTGAATAGCAGACGTGGACAAGTCGCGAGTCGCATGCAAGATCGGAGTAATCGCCGATGACCTCACAGGGGCCAATGACGCTGGTGTGCAGTTCAGGAAGGCAAACCTATCCACTACCGTCGTTCTGGAGGAAGATGTGCTTCCTGATGCGGTCGCGACGACAGATGTGGTCGTGGTAAACACCGATACCAGGCACTGTGAGGCCCAACGTGCATACGACGAGTCAAAGAGGACGGCCCAGGTTCTGGGCAGTCATGGAGTTGCACGTATATATAAGAAGATCGATTCGACACTCAGGGGAAATGTCGGAGCAGAGATTGATGGCATAATGGACGCACTCAATCTCGGTCTGTGCGTGTTGGCGCCGTCCTTCCCGGCAAACGCCAGGACGACGCTTCGCGGAAGGCAGCTCGTAAACGGCACTCCTCTCGAGGACACTGAGTCTAGCAGGGACATTCTCGCCCCGAGCTACTCATCGTATATACCTGACGTCATTGCCCGTCAGAGCCGGCGCAAGATAGGCGTGATGAGCATCGACGCAGTCAGGCAAGGCCCTGAGGCGATAAGGTCGCATGCTGAAGAGCTGCGGGCAGCGGGCTATTCCATCCTCGTGCTGGATGCGCTTGAGCAGCGAGACCTAGCGGCGATAGCAGAGGCAATCGCGGACCTCTCCATTCCTCACATGGCCTCCGGTTCTGCCGGACTGGCGGCTGAGTTGCCCGCCGCCTATGGAATGGTGGGATCCATGTCGGGCAGCCCTGACACTCGCGGCGAAAGAGGCGTACTGGCTGTGGTGGGCAGTGCCACATACACGAGCGCCCTACAGGTCGCACGGGCTACCAAGGAAGACGGAGTACACAGCCTGACCGTGGATCCTGAAATGGTAAGAGACGAGTGCACCTGCGCCGATCACGTGAACATGCTGACCGACGAGGCATGCGAGTTCCTGGCGCGCGGTGATGACGTGATAGTGTCGGTAAGGCGTGATGACGCATCCGTGGAGATCCGCGAACAGTCACAGCGGATCAGGGGTGCCCTCACCCGGATCGCCTCATCAGTAGTGATGCGCGTTCCGGTGCGTGGCATCGCTGTCACAGGAGGCGACACTGCCGAAGGCGTGTTCAGAGCGTTGCACGCCTGTGGCATATCCCTGGAAAACGAAGTGCTTCCCGGTGTGCCCTGTGGCCGACTCGTTGGCGGAATAGCGCACAAATTGCGCATAGTGACTAAATCAGGCAGTTTTGGCGACAGCGATGCGCTGCTTATAGCTCTTAATCACCTCAAGCACTAGCAGTTGTACACGAAACGGCGCATCCTGTCGTCTTATATGGAGGCATGTTCATGACTAAAGTAATCGATCTCAGAAGTGACACCGTAACGCAACCCACTGAAGAGATGCGCGATGCAATGCGGAATGCCGTGGTCGGCGACGACTACTTCCGCGACGACCCCACTGTGATAGAGTTGGAGACCATGGCCGCGACCATCCTCGGCAAGGAAGCTGCCCTCTTCGTGGCCAGCGGCACCATGGGCAACCTAGTGTCGATCATGGCCGGAATGCAGCGAGGCGAATCCTTGATAGTAGAGGCCGACGCGCACGTATACCGCTCAGAGGCAGGCCACCTCGGTTCCGTCTGCGGTGTCGTGCCCAAGCGCGTCAAAGGCGCCGCGGGCATCATGACTGCCGAAGATGTCGAGGCCGCCATCTACGGCGAGGGCGTCCTTCTGCCCACAACCAGCATGATATGTATTGAGAACACGCACAACGCCGGCGGCGGCACGTGCTACACCGTCGAAGACATGGCCCAGATGAGAGCCGTCGCCGACAGGCACGGGCTACGCATCCACGTTGACGGAGCCCGCATATTCAACGCCGCAATCGCCCTTGGAGTCGAAGCCAAGGCGCTGGCCGCAGATGCCGACTCCCTCACGTTCTGCCTGTCGAAGGGTCTCGCATGTCCGTTCGGCGCAGTGGTCGTCGGCGAAAAGGCGTTCATCGCCAAGTGCAGAAAGATGAGGCAGATGGTGGGCGGCGGAATGCGCCAGGCAGGCATCATGGCTGCCGCTGGAGTATATGCACTGAAGAACATGGTAGACAGACTCGTCGATGATCACAAGAACGCCAGGCTGCTGGCTGAGGGCCTTCACGCCCTAGGCCTTGAAGTGGATCTTGAGGCGGTGCAGAGCAACATCGTGTTCGCAAACGCTTCACGCACGAGACTGGGCTCCTCAGGGTTGGCCGAGGCCATAAGGGCAAAGGGTCTGCTCGTGAACATGCCTGGCGCAAACGGTCGCATCAGATTCGTCACTCACTGGGAGATATCAACCGAAGATATCAAGCGCGCTCTGGCCATCGTGGCAGACGCACTCAGCGCTAGCTAACTTCATGATGAGTGGGGAGATGGAACATGTCAGCTGAGACAATGAAGGCCATCATCAAGGCAGAGGCAGCCCCAGGAGCGGTGTGCAGCGAGATCGCGGTGCCCGTCGTGAAGCCAGGGCACGTGCTGGTAAAGGTTGTGTCGACCGCCATATGCGGCACTGACCTCCACATATACGACTGGACGGACTGGGCGCGCGCCCGGATCGCCGTGCCAATGGTGTTCGGCCACGAGTTTTGCGGCCGCGTCGTGGAAGTCGGCGAGGGCGTCACCAGGGCCCGTGTCGGCGACTTGATCGCAGGCGAAACCCACATTCCCTGTGGCAAGTGCTATCAGTGTGACACCGGGCTGCAGCATGTGTGCCAGAACATGGAGATCCTCGGTGTGCACAGCCCTGGCGTGTTCTCCGAATATGCATTAGTACCCGAGCCATGCGTATGGGTGCTGCCCGATGGCACTGACCCTGATGTCGGAGCAGTGTACGAACCTTTCGGCGTCGCGGCCCATGCCATGCTGGTGGAGTCGGTGGCAGGCAAGAACGTGGCAGTATTCGGATGTGGGCCGATAGGCCTGTTCGCCGTGGGCATAGCCCGGGCATGCGGTGCAGCCAAGGTGATCGCATGCGAAGTCAGCCCCGACAGGCTGACGATGGCCAACAATATGGGAGCATCTCACCTGGTGAACTCGAGGGAGCAGAACCCAGTTGAGAGTATCAAGGAGCTCACACACGGCAACGGAGTCGATGTGGCTGTGGAGCTGTCGGGAAACCCAATAGCACTGCAACAGGCCCTCGGCTCAATCACGCGCGGCGGTCGCCTCACCATCGCCGGCCTGCCCCCCCGCCCTGTTGAGATCAATGTCGTGGACGACGTGATCTACAAGGAACTGCGCATATACGGCATCACGGGCAGAGTGATGTACGATACGTGGTACACAGTTTCGAACCTCATCGAGTCGGGCATGGTCGACCCGAGACCTGTGATAACGCACAAGTTCGACATGTGTGACATCGACAACGCGATGGCAGCAGCCAAGGGCGGCAAGGCAGGCAAGGTGATCCTGCGTCCGTAAAGGAGGAAGGTTTCCTCATGCAGTTCGACCTCGGCTGCGTGTTCGCAGCCGCTTTTCCGCACTTTGGAACGGATGAGCGAGGCCTGTCGTCTAGTCTGAGGAGAGTGCTAGACACTGGAATCTTCAGAGTAGTCGAGCTGGCCGCGGTTCGCGACCCCGCCGAGCGGAGCGAGGTTAAGAGCCTCCTTGCGAGCACTCACACCAAGTGCGTGTTCCTTGGGGGCATGGCCATCATCGGTGAGAAGCTCAACCTGAGCGCGCTGGACGAGGATGCCAGGGTATACGCAGTGCGAAGGCTGTCGGAGCTGATGGATGATGCCGAGGATCTGGGGGCGGCGCTCTTTCTCATCAGCAGCGGGCCTGACCCGGGCGAAGCTCTGAGAGGGGCGGCATTGAGCCAGCTTGCGAAATCTGTGTCGGCCCTGTGCAGGCATGCGTGCGACATCGCATCAGGCCCGTCAGGCCAGCCAATGACTGTGACGCTTGAGCACTACGACCGCGATGTTCACCGGCGCTTCCTCTTGGGCCCGTCAGCGGAGACTGCAGAGTTTGCGCGCGCGATACGCGCAGTCCACCCCAACTTCGGGATCACCGTTGACCAGAGCCACCTGGCGCAGCTGGGCGAGGCTCCGTCGGATGCCCTTCGGGTGCTGGGTGATGCAGTGTGCCATGCTCATCTGGCCAACTGCCTGATATGCGACAAGTCCAGTCCCCTTTACGGTGACCTTCACCCTCCGTTCTGCATCGAAGGCGGCGAAGTGGGCATCGACGAGATAGGCGCGTTTCTGCGGGCCCTTGAGGACGGCGGGTATCTGGGGCGAGTGTTGCCGTACGGTCGACCCATTGTGTCTGTGGAGGTTCGCAATCCCGATGGCGCCGATCCTTACTTGACCCTGCAGGAAGCTGTTGAGGCAGTCATGAACGCACATGGGAGGAATGAGTAATGAGCAAGAAGATTGCTGTGGTCCATACCGGACCAGTCACAGTAGACCCGATTAAGAACACCTTTGCAGCGCTCGCGCCAGAGCTCGAGATCGTCAATATCGTAGACGATAGCCTGCTTAAGGACGCTATGGCCGTCGGCCATGTCACTTCCCGCATCGTGCAGAGGATGTGCTGGTATTTCGGCGCCGCCGAACAGCTCGGCGCTGACGTGGTGTTCAATGCGTGCAGCACAGTTGGCGAGGCCTCTGACATCGCAGCAGCGACCATTGGCATTCCCGTGATCAAGGTGGATGAAGCCATGGCCCGGGAAGCCGCGAGCATAGGCGAGCGCATCGCGCTCATAGCCACGGTTCCCACGACGATCGGCCCCAGCAGCAGGCTCATCGAGAAGTGCGCAAGGGCGCAAGGCAAGGCTGCCTCTGTAAAGTCAACGCTCTGCTCAACCGCGTTCGAGCTTCTTCTCAAGGGCGACAAGGCTGGGCATGACAACGCCGTCATCGAGGAGATCACGAAGGCATCCAGAGAGGCCGACGTGGTAGTGCTGGCTCAGGTATCCATGGCGCGGTTGCTCAGTTCCATCCCCGATACTCTGGGCGTTCCCGTGCTGGCCAGCCTAGAGCTGGGCGTTAAAGATGTTATCTCCTTCCTCGCGCGCCAGGCGCAATAGAGAATTCGAACCGAAGCAGTGACGAGAGGAGCTCTCAGAACGCATGCAAGCGCCGGAGTATTTGAATGTCAGAAGCGACACCGTAACCCTGCCCACGCCTGAGATGCTGGAAGCCATAACACGGGCTGCCCTCGGCGATGACAACCGCGGCGAGGATCCCACCGTTCGAGAACTCGAGGAGCTGTCAGCTCACATGCTCGGAAAAGAGGCTGCACTCCTCACCACCAGCGGCCAGCTGAGCAACAGCCTGGCAGTGCTCGCGCACGCGACTCGAGGCGATGAGATCATCATGGAAGAGACCTCTCACCTGTTCACATCAGAGCAGGGCGCGATCTCAATGTTCGGGGGCATGGTCTACCACCTGGTCCCCGGTCATCACGGCTTCCCGTCTCTGTGTCACATAGAGAAGGCGATCAGGCCTCGAGATGACATTCACACGCCTCGTACCGGTCTCATATGCCTAGAGAACACACATAACCATGCAGGGGGCACGGTGATCTCGCCGGAACTCACCCGTCAAGCCTGCGAGCTGGCTCATAGGCACGGTATCCCGGTTCATATAGACGGAGCCCGCATCTTCAATGCATCTGTGGCTCTGGGCGTGGATGTGACTGAGCTGGTGCGAGATGCAGACTCAATCTGCTTCTGCCTCTCCAAGGGTCTGAGCTGCCCTATAGGCTCGGTGCTGGCCGGCACGCGTGAGTTCATCGCCAAAGCACGCAGGCTGCGCAAGGCATTCGGTGGCGGCATGCGACAGGCGGGCATAATCGCGGCCCCTGGCATAGTGGCTCTTAACACCATGATATCGAGGCTGCGTGAAGATCATCAGCGCACCCGCGCCCTGGCTCTGAGGCTCGCGGAGATACCCGGACTCTCACTTGACCTAGACACGGTTCAGACCAACATGATCAGGGTGGATGTGTCAGGAGTGCACACCACTGCCGCTCAGTTCAATACGGCGCTGAAGAACCGAGGCGTAGAGGTGCTGGTTGCCGGGGATACGGTGATCAGGATCGTGATCCATCGCCACATTGAGGATAGGCACGTCAGCATCATCGCGGATGCCATCGCCGACGTGGCTTCAGAGTTCTCCGGGGTGGTGAAAGCATGAACCAGAGTGCCCATGAGCAGAGAGCCCTGCTCGAAGTCGAGAACCTGACAACGTGCTTCGATACAGAGGACGGGCTTGTGACGCCTGTCGACTCGGTATCCTTCAGTATCGGGCTCGGCGAAACCCTGGGGCTTGTGGGCGAAAGCGGCTGTGGCAAGAGCGTGACGTCGTTGTCGATTATGCGCTTAATCCCCACCCCTCCGGGGCGCATAGCGTCGGGCAGGGTCATCCTTGACGGCGAGGATCTGCTGAAGAAGAGCGTCCACGAGATGGACGAGATCCGCGGATGCAAGGCGTCAATGATCTTCCAAGAGCCCATGACCAGCCTGAACCCGGTGTTCACAGTGGGCAACCAGATAATCGAAACCATCATGCGCCATCAGAAGGTCAACAAGGTCGATGCCAGGGCCCGAGCCGTCGAAATGCTCAAGCTGGTGGGAATACCGAGCGCGGAGAGCCGTCTCGATGACTACCCGCATCAGCTCTCGGGGGGTATGAGGCAGAGGGTCATGATAGCGATGTCGCTGTCGTGCAATCCCAAGCTGCTCATAGCTGATGAACCCACCACGGCGCTGGATGTGACGATTCAGGCCCAGATCCTCGAACTCCTCGAGAGCCTGCAAGAGCAGCTGGGCATGTCGGTGCTGCTCATAACGCACGCCCTCGGAGTAGTAGCGGAGGTGGCCGACAGGGTGGCCGTGATGTACGCAGGGCAGATCGTAGAAGAGGCCGATACCGAATCGTTGTTCTCCAGCCCGGTTCACCCGTACACGCTGGGATTGCTCCAGTCCATCCCTAAGCTCGACGAGGAGCGTGACAGGCTGCAGACTATCGAAGGCGTTGTGCCGAACCCGTTGAAGATGCCCGCAGGCTGCCGCTTCCACCCTCGTTGCGCCCATGCGCAAGAACGCTGCAAGGTAGAGGCGCCGGCGCTTCGGGCCATCGCCGACGGGCACAACGTGCGGTGCTGGCTGGCCAACCCTTCGCCGAGTGGAGGTGAGCGTTAATGCCGGCTTCGTCGAACGCTGCTGTTGTTGAGGTGAAGCACCTCACCAAGCACTTCCCCATCAAGAAAGGCCTATTCATTCGCAAGCAGACAGGGGCCGTAAGGGCCGTGGATGATGTTGAGTTCGAGATACGCGATGGTGAGACGCTGGGCCTTGTGGGAGAGAGCGGCTGTGGCAAGACCACGGTGGGCCGCGTCATACTGGGCCTTGAGTCGCCTACGTCAGGCTCCATCATGTTCCGGGGAGACGATCTGACGAAACAGAGCCCTGCTAAGCTCAGGGCGCTGCGAAGGGACATGCAGATCGTGTTTCAGGATCCCTACGGATCGCTGAACCCTCGCATGACGGTGGAGTCTATAGTGATGGAGCCCATGGAGATCCACGGTGTGGGCAGCGCTAGCGAGCGCAAAGCGCGCGTCGCGGAGTTGCTCGAGAAGGTCGGTCTCGACCCTGATTACCGCAAGCGCTATCCCAACGAGTTCAGCGGCGGGCAGAGGCAGCGCATAGGCATAGCACGCGCCCTCGCCCTCAACCCGAAACTCATCATATGCGATGAGCCGGTGTCGGCCCTCGACGTGTCGGTGCAATCACAGGTGGTCAACTTGTTGCAGGATCTCCAGCACGAGCTTGGGCTCACGTATCTCTTCATCTCCCACGACCTGAGCGTCGTGAAGCACATCAGTGACAGAGTGGCAGTGATGTACCTGGGCAAGATCGTGGAGATCGCGCCTAAGTCGGAGCTGTACGCCAACCCCCTTCACTGTTACACGCAGGCGCTGCTGTCGGCTATCCCACTGGCATCAACCGGCCCGAGGAGGAAGCGGATCATCCTCCAGGGCGATGTGCCGAGCCCTCTGAACCCACCGTCCGGCTGCCGATTCCACACCCGGTGCCCCAATGCGCAATCCAGGTGCAGAAGCGAAGAGCCGGCGCCGACTGAAGTCAGCCCCGGCCATATCGTTGCGTGCCACAGATACTGCTAGGTTGTCAGTCAGGCGTCGGCGCTCAAGCGTCGACGCCGTCACTCTCACAAGCTCATCATCGANNGCGAGGGCGCGAAATGCGATGGAGCATAGCGCCTGACAGCCTGCAACCAGGGGAGCGCTGTCAAAGTCCATTCTGGGCGAGTGAAGCAGCTCTGTGAAGCCCTTGGCATCGTTGCGCGACCCAACGAGAACCAATGCCCCAGGCACATGGTTCAGGTAGAAGGCGAAGTCTTCGCCTGTCATCTCCGGCGGCTGCTTCTTCACGAATGCCCCCTGCCCAAGGCACGCCTCAATGGCACCCTCGGCTATCTCGGCTGCGCGCTCGTCGTTGGTGAGCGGCGGCACCAGGTGGATTATCTCTATGCTATGCTGCGCGTCGAAAGCGTCTGCGACAGCGCTCACGATCTTCTGTATGCGCTTCTCTATCGCGTCCCTCGTTTCGACCGTGAAGGCCCTTATGCTCGCGGCGATCTCCGCCTCGTCGGCGACTATGTTGCGTCGCTCACCGCTCCTAAGCACTCCGATGTTGAGGACAGCAGGCTCAATCGGGTCCACCAGCCGGCTCACGATCACCTGCATCATGTTGACTATCTGAGTCGCCACCGTGAGCGCATCGATGGATTTGTGCGGCATGCCGCAGTGGCCGCCGCGGCCCTTGATCCGAATGTGCACGGCTGTGGACGACGCCATGCACATCCCAGCAGGAACGGCGATCCTGCCCGATTCTATAGTGGGCCAGAGGTGAACACCGTATATCATCTGCACGTCGGGCTCGGTGAGCACGCCCTCTGCCACCATTCTCTCAGCAGCGCCGCCCGCCTCTTCACCAGGCTGGAATACGAGCTTCACAGTTCCAGGAAGACAGGACTTCAGGCGGCTCAGCACTGCGGCTGCACCCAGGAGCATCGACGTGTGGCCGTCATGGCCACACGCATGCATTATGCCAGGGCGCGTCGATGCGTAGGGGGCGCCGGTCTTCTCTGTGACCGAGAGAGCGTCCATGTCTGCCCGCAGCGCGACCACCGGGCCAGTCGGATCGCCGGTGATGAGGCCGACCACTCCCGTGCCGGCCTGTCCGCGCCTGATCTCGACTCCCAGGCCTTCAAGTGTGGAAGCCACAAGGTCAGACGTACGATACTCCTCATATCCGAGTTCAGGGTATCTGTGGATCTGTGTGCGCAGGTCCCACATCCATTCAGCGAGCTCGGCCGACTGCTTTCTTATGGTCGACAGCAGCTCCTCCTGGCAGTTCATCAACAGCACCTCACGCTACTCTAAGCTATCTCATGCTACTTCTTCATACGCGGGTCAAGCACGTCGCGGAGACCGTCGCCGGTGAGGTTCAGCCCCAGAACGGTGGCAGCGATGGCGAGGCCGGGGAATATCGACAGCCACGGGGCCTCTCGCATGTAGGTCCTTCCCTCGCTGAGGATGTTTCCCCAGCTTGGCGTGGGCGGCGGCGAGCCGGCGCCTACGAAGCTGAGCCCCGCCTCGGCCAGGATGGCGTAGGCGAATATGAACGTCTCCTGAACCAGAAGAGGCGACAAGCAGTTCGGAATGACGTGCCGCACCAGTATCCTCAGGTCAGTTGCGCCCTGGGCTCGAGCTGCCTGAACGTACTCGGCATTCTTTATCGTCAGCACAGTCGATCTGACCACCCGAACCACTCTGGGAGTATACACAATCGCCAGCGCATAGACGGCATTAGACGTGCTCGGCCCTAACGCTGCCATGATGGCTACCGCAAGAAGCGTCGCGGGGAATGCCATCATGGCATCCATGACGCGCATCATCGGTCCGTCAAGGCTCTTGTAGTAGCCCGCCAGCAATCCGAATACCAGGCCCAACAGCGTCGTGGCGGCCATTACTGATGCGCCCACCGCCAGCGATATGCGGGTTCCGCCCAGTATGCGCGACAGCAGGTCTCTCCCGTAGTTGTCGGTGCCAAGCCAGTGTTTGGCCGAAGGCCCCGAGAGCCTGGCCATGAAGTCCATATCCTGCGGGTCGTATGGAGTTATCATCGGCCCGAATATTGCCGCGAGAATCACGATAGTAACTACAATGAAACCAACACGCGCGAGGCGGTTCCTTCGCGCCCTTCGGAGAAACACCATGAACGGCCTTTCGGATCTCACTCTCGTCACCTGCCTATCAGTCATAGCGGATCCTCGGGTCAATGGCAGAGTAGGAGATGTCCACAAGCAGGTTCACCAGCACGCACACAAGGGCGATGAACATCAGGGTGCCCTGCACCAGCGGGTAGTCCCTGCGCTGTACAGCCATGACCACCAGCCGGCCGACGCCCGGATAGGTGAACACCGTCTCCACGACCATGGCGCCGCCCATAAGGGTGCTGAAGGACGTGCCTATCACCGTCACGACGGTGGTCAGGCAGTTGCGCAAGGCATGCTTCATGATGACAGTTCGGC
>DBQN01000085.1:20906-37258 GCA_002305255.1 Firmicutes bacterium UBA1393
CTTGACCTGGTCATACGCGCAATGAGCGCACTCTGCTGAAACCCGAGGGCAAGGGCTGGCAGGATCAGGCGATGCAGCCATGGCCAGAAGCCCTCATTCAACGCTACGTAGCCGCCGGTGGGGAAGATCCCGAACTGAACGCTGAACACAAGCATGAGAAGCAATCCGATCCAGAAGCTCGGGAACGACACGCCGACCAGCGACACACTCATCAATATCTGATCATACACTGTATTCTGGCGCACTGCGGCAGCTATCCCAAGGGGCACTCCGATCAGCACCGCCAGCACAAGGGCGAGCACCGATAGCTCAAGGGTAGCCGGGAAACGCTGCAAGATCGCTTGAGTGACGCTCATATTCAGGAAGTAGGAACGTCCGAGATCGCCTCTGACCGCCTTGCCCGCCCACAGCATGAACTGGGTGATGAGCGGCTGGTCGAGGCCCATCTCCTTGCGCATCATCTCCAGCTGTTGGGGCGTCGCGTCAGAGCCTAACATCACCATGGCCGGGTCGCCCGGAACCATGTGAATCAGTAGGAACGCGAACACTCCCACGAGCACAACCGTGGGGATCATCCCGACAAGACGCCTTATGACATAACGCCACACGGATACAGGTCACCACCTTGCCCAATGGGAGGCGCCTGAGCATGGCTCGGCGCCTCCCTGCGGTTCACTTGACTGCTATTAGAGACTCTACTTGTCGAGCCACACGTTCCAGAAGTAGGGCATGACCCAGAACTTGAAGTCCTTCACGTGCGAGCGGAGACCCTCATACATGTTCAGGTCGAAGAGCTTCAGCATTGCGGCCTCATCGTACACCTTCTGCTGAGCCTTCTCGTAAAGGGCGCGCCTGGCCGTGGGATCTGACAGTCTCTTGGCCTCGTTCAGGATTGCCTCCATCTCGGGGTTGTCGTATCCAAAGAACGTTGTGCTCTTGTAGTAGTAGAAGTCGTTCGCGGTCGGGTCGAACCTGGTGGAGTGAGACGAGAAGAACAGGTCCCACTTCTTCAGGTCAGCCCTGACTGCGAGGGCGCCGGGCCAGTCGTACACTTCGAGCTTGATGTTCATGCCGATCGCCTTGAGCTGCTGAAGCACGACGAGCGCGGCCTTGTACATGTACGCGTAGTCGGTGTTGGTGACCAGGATGATCTGCTCACCGTTGTAGCCGGCTTCCTTCAGCAGAGCCTTGGCTCTGGCGACATCGTGCTGGTTGTACGACTCCTTGCCAGCGTCAGAGTGCCAGAACTGCTCGAGGAAGTAGAACCCGGGATCCACGCGACCTGCGCCCTCTCCAGCCACCAGGGCGATCTCATCCATGTTCAGTGCGAGCTGCACTGCCTTGCGCATGCGAAGGTCGCTGAACTGACGGGTGAAGTTGAAGTACAGGGTCACGTAGGTGTAAGGAGCGAGCTGGTCGATTACTAGATCGTTGCGCTTCTCAAGGCGCGGAACGCTCGTAGCGGGAACGTCTTCGATGAAGTCGTACTCGCCTCTCTCAAGGCCTGCAACGCGGGCACCGGGCTCGGGCACCGGTATGAAGAGAAGCTCGTCGACGAGCGCGGCGCGCTTGCCGGCAAATCCGCTGGCCGGCGTGTCAAGGGGCTTGTAGCCATCGTACTTCACGAGCTTGATGTGGCGATCGGGAATCCATTCCACGAACTTGAACGGGCCGGTACCTATGGGCTGCAGCTGGTTAATGGGGACATCCTTGAACTCGGCAGGGATGATCGCCAGCTGGCACATGGGGTTAGCCAGCGCCGCGAGGAAGGCGCCGGACTCGGTCGTCAGTGTCAGGCGGATCGTAGTGGCGTTCACTACTTCGATGTTCGACACGATGTCGAGCTCCTGACGGCGCGCTGCTCCGGCCTTGAACCTCTCGATCGAAGCCTTGACGTCAGTCGCAGTGACGTCCTTGCCATTGTGGAACTTCAGGCCCTTTCTCAGGTAGAAGGTGTACACCTTGCCGTCCTTGCTGATTTCCCATCTCTCAGCTATCTGCGGTGATACCTTGAAGTTCTCATCGAATGTCACCAGGCTCTCAAAGATGTGCAGTCCGACCTGCCTGGTGGCCACGTGGGTGTTGGCCATGGGGTCGAGGCTCGGCGGGGTGGTGCTCATGGCTACCCTCAGGGTTCCGCCGGTCTTCGGGGTTGCCTGCGCCGATGATACTACGCCCACCGGCAACAGCGCGAGAATCAGGGCTAGAACTAACCAGGTCTTCTTCATGGGTCCGTCCTCCTTCTTTCTAGTGTATTTCCGTCGTGGCATGGGTAATGTCGATTTCGGCGACGACCTCGATCTTCCGCTCCTTGAACTCCCTGAGGAACTGTGCGAGTGTGTTCACTATGATCTCAAAGAACACCTTACCCTTCTCAGCTGTAGCGAGGGTCCCATCGCCTACAGCCCCGGTGCGAGTGATGTGGCGGCTCAGATCTGCGCACGCAACACCCCTTCCCCCTCGGGTCATGTCTCTGAAGTAGAAATCGGACTTAGGTTGACTTATGTCGCACACAGCTCGCGACATGTCGACATTGTCAGGATCCAGATGGAGCATGAGCGATGTCTCGAGCTCACACGCGTGCGACATACCGCCTGTGGCCTTCGCCTCGCGCAATGCCTCGATTTCGCGGGCAGCCATCTTCATCGGGCTGGCTATGGCGACGAGGACGTCGGGATGCCTGTTCATGACCTCTCTCGACACGAGATCAAGCACACTGAAGTTACTTCCGTGGGTAGATACGAACACGACTTTCTTGCAGCCGTGGTGCACGAGGCTGGTTGCGAGGTCTACACCGAAGTCAATGAGGGTGGACGCCCTCAGCGTCATAGTGCCGGGGAAGTCCATATTGTGCATGGTATACCCATAGTGAACTGACGGGCACATGACGACATCCATCTCGTCTGCTACCAGGTCAGCCACTGCGTAGGCGGCTCTATCAGCTATAACGTTATCTGTTGACATAGGCAGGTGATGACCGTGCTGCTCGTGACTGCCGATGGGAATGAGCGCGATCACGTTCTCCCTGGCAAACAGATCCCGTGCCTGAAGCCAGCTCATGTTCTGTAATAGATACTTCACCTCAACACGCCTCTCCTCTTGACAACATGTGGCACTTTGAAGACGGATCCTACTCCCGGGCGACAGCTATGACATCCAGCTCGACGCACATTCCGTCCTCGAAAGCTCCGGCCGGCAGAGTTGTTCGAGACGGCTTTGCGGCATCATTCGTGAACCTTCGGTTGTAGGCTTCATTGAACAACGCCCATTTGCTCATGTCGTCGATATAGGCCGTGACCTTCACCACATCATCGAGCGAGCCGTTGATTGACTGGAGATACTTCTCCAGCTTGGCAATGGTGTAATCGGTCTGTGCGGCGATGTCGCCGGGGGCGTGGATGGTTCCCGGTTTCTCCAGCGACTTCGGATCCAGCCCGGAGAAGAACAACAATGATCCTACTTGCGTTGCGACTGGTGGGCCGCCTTGCCTCGGCCCGATCAACTTCTTCAACTGGCAATCCCCCCATGGTGTAGTTGGATCGACGGCGGCACTGCGCCAGACGCCCACTGCGGATGGGTGCGACTACGCTCTGAACCACCGACGCGCGATATCTTCATACAGGCATGCGGCGGCCTCCAACTGGTTCACATCCACCCACTCGTTCGCCTTGTGGGCCATGTCAAGGGGTCCGGGGCCGATGACGACAGTAGGTATGTGAGCTCCGTTGACCAGGAAGGTCATGTCGCAGCTTGCCTTGAAGCCAGTCGGACACGCCCTGGAGTCCACCTGGTCGCCGAGGGCCGCAGTGCATACTCTCACGATCTCCTCGTCAGCCTCCACCTTCGCCGGCGGCAGGCACCTCACCCTTCTCAGCCGGAACTTGATGCCATGCCGGGCAGCCTCGTCGGTTAGAGCCTCCTCGATCTCCTGCCAGGCCGCCTGCTCCGTCTCGCACGGTATCAGCCGCCTGTCGATGGAGATCACGCATTCATCTGGGATCACGTTGAGAGCCACCCCACCCCTTATGGTGGTGACGCTCAGCGTGGCATGCGAACATAGCGGATCCACTCGCTTCTCGATCTGACGCGAGAGCTCTTTCAATCGCATGATCAGCGGAGCCATGGCATCGATGGCGTTCACACCTTGCTCGGGTTCGCTCGCATGAGCGAGGACCCCCTGGGTGATCACCTCGAGGCGAAGCGCTCCCTTGTGAGCTATCACCGGTTGCAGATCGGTACATTCACCTATCACCGCCGCGTCGGCGGTGAAGCCCTTCTCAACTAGAAGCTGAGTGCCGGTGCCTCCCCTCTCCTCGCCGCCAACGGCGGCCAGAATGAGCCTACCTTGGTTCTGCCATGAACCGTCGCGCAGCAGAGACTCGAAGGCCACCAACATCGCCGCCAGCGAACCCTTATCATCACAGGCGCCGCGCCCGTATATGCGACCATCCCGTTCGACGGGATCGAGAGGATCAGTATCCCAGTTGCTCAAGTCGCCGAGGGCAACTGTATCAGTGTGAGCATTGAACATGAGCGACCGCTCGCCAGAACCTACCTCGGCGACCAGGGTCAACGGCTTGCCGTCCTTCTCGAGCACGGTACATGATACTCCCTGCCCGGCCAGTCTCTTCTCCAGATACTCCACTATGGCAGTCTCGTCACTGTCGCAAGACCGGATCCTGATGAGGTCATTCAGGATCCCAACAGCACGTCTGATTGAATCGGCCATGTATTCGTCTCCTTAACAAGTACGGATCTCATCGGTCACTCTCTGATATCACTAGTAGATGCAATTCAGATGCCAGCGCGCGATCGTCAGCTCAACCGCCTTATCGGGCAAGTTCACGCAGTTGCAGCCGGCGCTCGGACGGGCGATGTTGCATATTGTCGCGCAACAAGGCTCAAAACGAAGCATTGGGTATCACATTGCACGCGCAGTTCGCGCTCTAGCGGGGGAGTTTGCGGGGGTAGTCCGCGTTGGCACGCTGCCTCGAATCCCTAGGCGGCGACATTTCTGCCACTGGCACACGAATTGCACTTCAAATGTGCTCGGATCAGAAACCTGAACACAGAAAGAGGTACATCCTAATGCATCAGAAACCGATCATAGCCATAACCATGGGAGACCCTGCTGGTATTGGCGCTGAGATAGCTGTGAAGGCCCTTAGCGACCCGAGCATGTATGCGATATGCAGGCCGATGATCATCGGTGATCTAGACTGCGTTGCAGATGCCGTGGGATTCACGCGCAGCCACGTTGCTCTGAACAGAATCAGCGAACCGGAAGAGGCAGTGTGCACGTTCGGAACCATCGACGTGCTGGATCTGGGCAATGTGGCGCCCGGAGAGATCGAGTATGGGAGAGTGTCGGCCAAGGCGGGCCACGCAGCGTACGAGTACATCGAACGCGGGATCAGGCTGGCGCTGGCCGGTCGCGTGGGTGCAGTGGTGACGGGCCCGATTCACAAAGAAGCGCTCAACCTGGGAGGGCATCACTACTCCGGGCATACGGAGATCTTTGCTGACCTCACTTCCACCAGGAACTACGCCATGATGCTGGCAGATGGCGACTTCCGCGTGGTGCATGTGTCCACTCACGTGTCGCTGCGCGAGGCTTGTGACAGGGTCAAGAAAGAGCGTGTGGGCGTCGTCATCGAGCTCACCCACACCGCCTTAAAGCAACTGGGCATCGAGAACCCCAGAATAGCGGTGGCAGGCCTCAACCCTCACGCCGGCGAGGCCGGCCTGTTCGGAAGAGAAGAGATCGACGAGATAGCCCCTGCCATAGAAAAGGCCAGGTCAGAGGGGCTCTGCGTTGACGGCCCCGTTCCGCCCGACACCGTGTTCGCCAAGGCGCGAAGCGGGCAGTACGACGCGGCCATCGCGATGTACCATGATCAGGGTCATATCCCCATGAAGACAGTGGGGTTCAACCTAGACGCCGCCACAGGCAAGTGGACCGCCGTCAGCGGCGTCAACGTGACTCTTGGCCTTCCGATAATCCGAGTGTCAGTGGATCACGGAACCGCCTTCGATCAGGCCGGCAAGGGAACAGCGAATCCCCAAAGCCTTGAGCAGGCCATCGAGCTGGCGGCACAGTTCGCCGCAGGGAAGGCGGCTCAGTAGCAGCGCACTACGCCGAGGTAATCGTGGGCGCGGGCTGAGGGTGCGGGGCGAGTCGCCGTAAGGCGATCGGCCGCGCGCCCCATAGCCCCGTGGCCCCATGGCTCGGGGCGAGTGATTGCGGTAAAGCCGATCAACTGAGGAAGCTGCGGATCACTGCCTCATATATCCGCGCCGCCTGCTCCACCTGTTTCATCTCAACCCACTCGTTCGGGCTGTGGGCCTCTCTGAGCGAACCGGGGCCAAGTATCACTGAGGGTATCCCGCCCAAGAGCACCAGCTTGGACATGTCGCATCCGGCAGGGAAGCCTCCTGGTTGCGCCTCTGGCGCGCCGTGCCCCAGTACCGACTCCACTGCCGCTGACGCAGCCCTGACGATCTTCGAGTCCAGCGGGCTCTCGCACGGAAACGAGGCCACTGTCTCTTCAACATCGACGTCCGCAAAGTCAGGATGGCTTTTCAGAATCTCGGCCAGCTCGGCCCTGGCGGCGTCGTGGGTCTCGCCTGGCACGAGCCTGCGGTCTAGCGTTACCGTGCACTTGTCGGGCACGGTGTTCTGCACTGTTCCACCGTTGATGAGGGTCACTGTCATGGATGCGGTCCCGACCAGTGGATGTGGCCGCTGCTTGAGCCGCTTATCGACTTCGCTTGCGGCCATCACGAACCGTGCTGCCTTGGTCACTGCGTTGTCGCCAAGGTGCGATTGGCCGGAGTGGGCTGCCCTTCCGTGGAACGTTAGCCTCCGCATGAAGGTGCCTTTGTTTGCGGCGAGCACCCGCAGCTCGGTGGGTTCCCCCACGACGGCTCCGTCGGCACGAATGCCTCCGCTCTCCATGAGGGCAAGGGTGCCTTCGCCCCCCGACTCCTCGCCCATCACTGCGGTCAACACAAGGCTGCCCTGCAGCCCACCGGGTTCTCGCTCGCACGACGCTATCGCCCAGAGCATTGCAGCCAGGCTACCCTTTGCATCGGCCGCTCCCCGGGCGTACACTCTCCCGCCGCTCCGCACTGGCTTGAAGGGATCGGTGAGCCACGTCTGGCCATGCGGGTTGTTCACGTCCATGTGGGTGTTGAACAACAGAACCGGGCCTGCCCCAGGCCCCGGCCCCCAGGTCCACGTGGCGATCAGATTGGAGCGACCGCCCTTTACGTGCTGCAGTCTCAGTTCTGGGCCCTTGTCATACCCGCATCGCCTGCCCGGCTCGGCGAACAGTCTCTGAAGAAAATCCGCAACCAGGGGCTCCTCGCCCGGAGGGTTAACGCTCGGGATCTCCAGCAGGCTGTCGAACAGCCTGTCTAGCGATTCGAATGGCAGCATCTCAGTCACCACCTATGGAGTCTGGCCGCCAGAGACGTGGGCGTTGATGGCCTCGTCACGAAGGCGGAAGGTATGGGCGCGGAGCTTTTCGACTGCGCCTGCCACATCGCCCCGGCAGGCAGCGTTGAGGATTTCACGATGCTCGACCATGGACTGCTTCCCTGTTGAGGCCACTGTCAGCGGTGCCCTCACGACGTGCAGATACGTATCGAGGTTGTTGATCACACTCACCAACCACTCGTTCTGCGCCACCGACGCGAAGAAGTGATGGAACTGGGCGTTGGCGGTGGCGGCCTTGAGGCGGTCGACCGGGTCGGTGTCGTAGGCCTCTTCATAGTCGTGCTGAATGCGTTTGAGCGTCTCGATGTCGCGCGATTCAAGCAACGGGATGCCCTGCTCTAGGCCCAGCCGCTCCAGGGCGAACCTGAGCTCGAACAGGTTGCTGATGTCGCGGACGCCGAACTCCCTCACGCAGCACCCCTGGCCCGGGCTGCTGACTACAATTCCGTCGCCTTTCAGGTTGTTGATGGCTTCGCGCACGGGGGTAGGGCTGACACCCAGTCTCTTGGCGATTTCCACTTCGTTAAGGCGTTCGCCCGGCTTGAGTTGGTCTAGTAGAATAGCTGTCTTCAAATACTCGTACACCTGTACCGCAAGTGTCTGCCTTTGGAGTATAGGGAGTCCCTCCTTCCCGACTATCATCCCTTGATCCCCGCTGACACCGCCATCTGCATGAACTGTTTCTGCGCCACAAGATATAGCACGAGCGTTGGCAAGGTAGCAAGTAGTGTGCCTGCCATAAGCGGTCCCCACGACACTGACCACTGCGACTGGAAGAAGCTCAGGCCGCCTGTGACCGTCATGAGATCCATGTCAGTGATGTACACAATCGGCCTGATGAAGTCGTTCCACGAGGTCATGAATGAGAACACCACTACGACAGATAGGAAGGGGCGGACCATGGGCAGGTATATGCTCGTGAACACTTTGAAGGGATTAGCCCCGTCAAGCCTGGCAGCTTCGCTGTACTCCTTCGGGATCTGCAGAAACGCCTGTCGGAGAAGGAAGATCCCGAAGCTGCCGGTTATGTCGCCGAAGAAGGCCGGAAGCCACAGCGCGACCAGGGAGTTGGTAAGGCCTATGGTCTTCATCAACCAGAACAGCGGCACCATGATCACCTGGAATGGCAGCATGATAGTGCCCAGCACGACCAGGAGCAGCGCATCGCGCCCCCTGAAGCTGAAGTACGACAGGGCGAACGCGGTCATGCTGCACGAGATCACCTGCCCTACCGTGAACAGAGTCGACGTGATAACGCTGTTCACGTACCATCTGCCGAAGGGGAAGGCCTTCCCGAGCTTTCGGAAGTTCTCAAACGTGAGTTTGCTGGGCCACAGCCGGGCTCCGTCCATGAACACGATGCCTTCAGGCGTAAAGGCCGTTGTCACCATAGACCATACAGGAAGAAGAATAATGATGGCAAGTGCAATCAACACAGCGTATATGAGAGTTGCCTGCGACCGTCTTGACATTCTCATTCGTAGAACACCCACTTATGCTGCGAGCCAAAGTAGACCGCCGTCACCGCGATCATGATCAGGAACAGCACCCACGACATCGCCGCAGCAGCGCCCATGTTGCCATACTGGAAGGCGTTCATGTAGATATACTGCACGGCAGTGAGCGTGGCAAGCTCCGGACCTCCCTGGGTCATGA
The DNA here is from genome assembly GCA_002305255.1 of Firmicutes bacterium UBA1393. GTDB lineage: Bacteria > Bacillota > DTU025 > DTU025 > DTU025 > UBA1393. The sequence continues at coordinate 30,064 of DBQN01000085.1, forward strand.
GGTAGGGCAGCTCAATGGCCTGGCCGGCCCAGAGAGTCGCCATGACAAGAACGAAGAACAGCGTGGGCGAGATCGCGGGAAGCGTGATGCTCCAGAACTGACGCCACGGCGAAGCGCCGTCTACCTGAGCAGCCTCGAGCTGGTCAGTAGGCACCGCCTGCAAACCTGCCAGGAATATCACCGTGTAGTAACCGGTGTTCCTCCAGATAGACGCGGCCGCGATAGTCGGCATCGCGAGCGCAGGCGTTTGGAGCCACCCAGGCGACACGATGCCGACGCTCATCAGCAAGTTGCTCAGAAGGCCGAAGTTCGGACTGAGGAACCAGGTCCAGAGGAGTGCCACCGATGCCAGCGACATGACGAATGGTGTGAAGTACACGGCTCGAAACAGGCCTATGCACTTGAGCTTTCTGTTGAGCAACACAGCGATGAACAGGGCGGCTACTATCTCGCCGGGCACCACCATTATTCCGTAGTAAGCCGTGTTCACGAGCGACCGTCGGAACATGGGATCGCGGAGAAGGGCCACGTAGTTGGAGAGCCCCACCCATGACGCCGATCCGAATAGGCTCCACTTGCTGCCGCTCATGATCAACGAGAACACGATGGGGCCTGCAATGAACAGTGCGAACCCGATGATGTAAGGAGCGAGAAAAGCCGTGATCCACCAGCGGTCTTGTCGCTCATGCATCTAACCAACCCCCCTGCCTGAGCAGCTCGGACACTGCCGCGGCCCCGCCGCGGGGCGTCAGGGCTTCCGCCAGCCAGCTAGCCAGTCAGCCGGCCGGCCCGGCGGAGCCCCTGGCCCCAACGGTGGTGGTTCCGCGAAGACTACCTATGACTACTTCTTTGCGCCGATGATCTTGTCGATCTCGGCTGCGGCCTGCGCAGCGGCAGCCGGCACTGTCACAGCGCCCGACCAGGCCTTCGACATCTGCACCGTCAGAGCAGCCGATGCACCACTGAAGGTCTGGAAGAACGTCGCTGAGAACGGCACTGCTACGCCGCCCTTCTCGTAGCTCCTGACGAATACATCCATGCCGGCCGGCGGAGCCGCAGTGTAGGCACTGCTCTGCGCCACCGACTTAAGGCACGGAGTCGCTCCGCGCTCGCGCGCCATGATGGTCTGCGCCTCGGTGCTCATGAGGTACTTAGCGAACTCCCATGCCGCTGCCTGGTTCTTGCCGCGCGCATACAGACCTACGCCCTGCGTCCAGTAGGCGTTGCCGCGCTGCTTGTTCTGGGGCCACATGGCGATGCCCCAGCGGAAGGGAGCCTCAAGGGTGGGCTGCACACTGAAGGAGTAGCCGACTACCATGGCGACACGGTTTGTCATGAACGGGTTCACTCCGGGCGGAAGCTCGCTGGCGGCCGGCGACACCCCGTACTTCTGCACGAGGTCCACCATGAACTGGAGTGCCTCCACAGCTTCGGGTTCAGCAATCATGGAGCGAGTGCCCGTCGCGTCGACGAACGCGCCGCCGTTCTGTGTGATGAAGCTCAGCTGCGACGCGTAATGGTTCTCGGAGTAGAAGCCCCACTGCACCGTGCGGTTCCCCTGTTTCACGGTGAGCTTCTGCGCCTTCTCCAGCAGATCGTCCCAGGTCCAGTCGTCGGTGGGGTACGCCACGCCGGCCTTGTCGAACAGATCCTGATTGTACAGGATGGCCGACATGTTGAGTTCGTACGGCAGCGCATACGTTCTGCCGCGGTATTCCGAGCACACCGGGTCGACAGTGTAGTCGCTCAGCTTCAGCCCGGCTTGTTTGATTCGATCGGTAAGGTCAGCAAGCTGGCCCTCTGGCACAGCCTGACTGAAGTACGCTCCGTTGATCATGAACACGTCCCACGCATCACCCGTGGCCATGGCGACACCAAGCTTCGTGTAGTAGTCGCTGTAAGGAACCGCGACAACCTGCACCTTGATGTCGGGATGCGCCTTCATGAACTGGGCGGCCTGCTCTTCAGCAACTACCTGACGAGCGGGGTCGGCATATATGCCGAACTGGATGGTGATAGGGGCTGACCACACCATAGTCGAAAGAAGGATGATCAGCGCTGCCGCCACGGCGATAGTCAATGACTTCCGCATTCTGTGAACGACCTCCTCGCATTAGAGTTTTCGCGCGATAGAATCGACCGGGCCAGACTAGCCAGGCTGGCTCAGCCTAGCCCAGAAGGGACGCAAAGTTTCTCGGGAGCCTACTCCGTTTCAGCTGGGCGATTACCTCGTCGATGTGCTTCTGCCCGTCATTCACGCACCACATCCAGTGACCCGGGAAAAGCCCATCTACACCTAGGCCCGTCACCGTGGGGAGATTCGTCCTGTAGTCTGCAAGTTCGCAGCCGGGCACGTTGATGAGCGACACGAGTCCGCCCACCATAACCACGTCGCCGCTTACCATATCCCTCCTTTCGCTAGACTGCACAGTAAACAGAGTCGACCCAGGTGTGTGACTCGGAAGAACTAGCGCGCTAATCTCGAGCTCGCCCACACTGAATGTAGCCGTTCCCCGGATCTCCACATCGGGCGCGAAGTGCACATAGTTGAACCAGTTGGGGTACGACCCTGAAAGACGGGCCTGTTCAAGCCCTAACTCGTAATCAGAACCTTTGCTGATGAGACGGGAATCCTGCTCCGACGCCACGATCTGACCACCAAGGGCCTCGCGGATGGCAGGCGCGCCGCACACGTGATCAGCGTGGCAGTGTGTGAGGAAGATGTATTTGAGTCGTTCGATGCCCAGGCTTCTCAGATTCGCAATAAGGCGATCAGTGTCTATGCCACAACCTGCGTCGAAGATGGCGGCCTCTCCGTTGCTTACTATCGCGTACACATTGCAGTCGAGCGGGTGGGATATGCCGTACACACCGCCTCCGGCAAGTGCCAGGTGCCTGAGGATCCAGAAGGAATACGCCGTCATGACCCTTTCCCCACCCTTCCCCTTACGCCCCGGGATTCTCGCTGTCACACGCCCAGCCCGACGGCGCAGATGCGTCGGCAGGCCAGATCGAGCGAAGCACGCTTGTCACCGCATTCACGGTGGATGGAATCGGCACCATCGCCCTAGCATCAGCACGCGGAAGCGATGCAACCTCCTTCAGACCGCTTCCCGTGATCACGCATACTACTCTGGAGTTGGGGTTGATTGCCCCTGAAGCAACGAGCTGCAACAGAGCCGCAACCGACGCAGCTCCCGCAGGTTCTGCCCATATGCCCTCCGACCCTAAGGCAATCATTGCCCACTTGATCTCGTCGTCATCGACGGCAATCGCCCGGCCACCGGTTGCCTTCAGCGCGCGGAGCACCCGCCTGCCCTTGCCGATGGGATCGTCGGAGGCGATGCTCCTGGCGATCGTTGCGGATGCGTCGCCCGTGGGCACGCATTGGTCGAGCCCGGTCTCGAATGCCCGCACGACGGGGGGCGTCGCAGCCGGCTGAACCACGTGCATGCAGGGCAGTTCGTCGGTGAGCCCCAGTCTCCTAAGCTCGGTGAAGCCCTTGTAGGCTCCCCAGTATCCTCCGCCCGTGCCCATTGGCTGTACCACATGATCGGGAATTGAGCCGTCAAGATCATCGAATAGCTCGTAGGCGTAGGTCTTCATGCCCTCGTGCCTTACCGGGTTGATGAAGTTCACAAACTGCATGCTGCCCAGCTCCGCCGTGAGCTGCGACATGAGATCGTCTATCTCCGCGAAGGAGTCATACTCCACCTTGATGATTGGGTAACCCAGGACCGCCTGCAAATCGTATCGATCCGCATCGAGATGGGAGTTCATCAACACCGCGCCCTGCAGACCGATCCTCCGCGCATATGCCGCGAAGCTGTGCCCGGCGTTCCCGGACGTATACGTAAACCCCCGCTTGACTCCCCATTCCTTCGCCCACGACATGGCCACGGCGAAACCGCGGTCTTTGAAACTGCCGGTGGGCATCATGGTATCGTTCTTGAAGTACAGCTGCGTCAAGCCGAGCTTGGGCCCTACGTAAAGTGACGGCACCAGGGGGCTTCCGCCCTCGCCCAGAGTAACGATGGACTCCCGGCGCCTGATGGGGAGCACCTCCATCCACCGCCAGATCGTACCTCCGACACTGCTGCGTGATCCCCTGCTGAAACGCCGCGCGATGGCTTCGTAATCGTATTCGAACTCGAGCAAGCCACCACAGGCGGGACACCGGCCTACAGTCGCGAATAGCTCGAAATCTTTGCCACAATCATCGCACCGAAGTCCAATCGCATGCACTAATACTACCCCCAAGTCCTGGTATGGCTAGACTAGCCACTTGCCGCATGATAGACGGGCTACCTCGCGCCCGCGTCCGGTGTCCTCAATAGTCTATATTCAATAGAGACCGGGACACTCCTTCTCCGACGGCGAAGGAATCTTGGTGGGGCGGATGGCGCATGACAATGCCGTCCGGCGTGGGTTACGCAGGACGGCAGGCGCAGAAGAAGGGATAAGGGATGAGGCGGCGACGTCTCGCCCTATCTCACACGGTGGCAGGCCACTGCATGCCCACCTCCCAGATCGATTAGCTCGGGATCGTCGATCCTGCACTCCTGCATGGCATATCGGCATCTGGTATGGAACCTGCACCCCGGAGGCACCCTTACCGGGCTGGGCACGTCGCCTTCGAGGAGCACCCTTTCCATCCGGTGGTTCGGGTCGGGAACGGGAATGGCCGACATCAGCGCCTGAGTATAGGGATGCAGAGGGCTTGAGTACAGTTCGTTGCTAGGTGCCAGCTCAACGATTCTGCCCAGGTACATCACCGCGACTCTGTCGGAGATGTGCCTCACAACTGCCAGCCCGTGCGCTATGAAGATGTAGCTCAAGCCGAAATCATCCCGCAAGTCGGCCAGGAGGTTGAGTATCTGGGCCTGAACCGAAACGTCTAGCGCCGACACGGGTTCATCGCACACCAACATCTTGGGATTGAGGGCAATGGCACGGGCAATGCCGATCCTCTGCCGCTGGCCTCCCGAGAACTCGTGCGGATACCTGTCGATGTGGTCGGGCGAAAGGCCCACTGTGCTCAGCAGATGCTGCACCTTGGCTGTGATCTCCGCGCGGCTGCCCGCCCCATGCACTTCGAAGGGCTCCCCGACGATTCTCCTCACAGTGAGGCGCGGATTGAGAGACGCGTACGGATCCTGGAAGACTATCTGAATGTCCTGGCGCAGCTTACGCATCTCGCCTGGCTGCATAGATGCCACGTCTCGCCCGCCAAACACGATGCGGCCAGCGTCAGGCTGTGACAGGCGGACAAGCAGCCTCCCCAGGGTAGTCTTGCCGCAGCCTGACTCACCGACTATGCCGAGGGTCTCACCCTTGTGCACTGTGAAGTTGACTCCGTCGACGGCATGTACCATGGCGGTCTCACGGCTGAAGATGCTCTTCTTGCCCACGCGGAAGTGTTTCTTGAGCCCCTCGACAACGAGCAGAGGTTCGCCCTTGTTGGCGCCTGCCGTCGGGGCGGGAGTGCGTTCTGTGGCGCTTTCCATGGTGCCAGCTGGGGCGACGTGCGCCCCAGGAGTTTCGGCTTCCTGAGCGTGATTCCAGCACGCGACTTTCTGCGACGGCCCCACCTGCAGCAGAGGCGGTTCGCAATTGCGGCAGGAATCGGTTGCCCGATCACATCTGGGATGGAAACGGCACCCCGAGGGCATCGCCCGCATCCCCGGGACTGTTCCGTCTATCGTCTGTAACCTCGGCTCAGTTCCGGTAAGCCGAGGCACCGACTTGAGCAATCCTATGGTGTACGGGTGTAGTGGACTGCTGAAGATGTGTCGGGCGTCGGCCTCTTCGACCACCTTGCCTGCATACATCACCACTACTCGGTCGGCCATCTCGGCCACTACCCCCAGGTCGTGCGTGATGAGCAAGATGGACATGCCCAGTTCATCCTTGAGCTTGCGCATGAGGTCGAGTATCTGCGCCTGGATCGTCACATCAAGCGCGGTGGTGGGCTCGTCGGCTATGAGCAACTTCGGCCGGCATGCCAGGGCCATGGCTATCATCACACGCTGCCGCATTCCCCCTGACAGCTGGTGCGGATACTCACGAGCCCGCTGTTCAGGCTCGGGGATTCCCACGCGCCGGAGCATCTCCACGGCTTCTGTGGCTGCCTCCTGGCCTGACAGGCCCCGATGAACCCGGATCGCCTCAGTGATCTGGTGCCCACATGTGTGCACCGGGTTCAGCGACGTCATGGGCTCCTGGAATATCATTGAGATCTCATTGCCCCGGATGGCCTGCATCTCCGCCTCTGATATGCCGAGGAGGTTCACATCACCGAATAGGATCTCGCCTTCACGTATCTCCCCCGGGGGTTGTGGCACCAGCCGCATGATGGACAGGGCAGTGACGCTCTTCCCGCATCCTGACTCGCCCACAACACTCAGGGTCTCGCCCCTGTTGATTGTGAGGTTCACTCCGTCGACGGCAGGCAGAAGGGCGCCTGATGATCGGAAGTAGGTGTGAAGGTTGTTTACCTGCAACAGTGGTGAGCTCATGGTCTCTCCTCCCGGCATGCGACGGTGCAATTGTGTTGGTGCTACCAGCTGGTCCGACATGCCCTGAGCACTATCTCAGTCATCAGCTTCACGCCCAGGGGAATGCACGCCTCGTCGATGGCATACTTGGAGCTGTGGAGGGGATTCGTGCCCCCCGACCCTATCCAGAAGTAGCTCGCAGGGGCCATCGCCGCGTACAGCGCAAAGTCTTCCGAGCCCAGCGACGGTTCGGTGAGCGATACCTGAGCCGCGCCGAGCATCGCTGTGGCCACATCCATCGCGAGATCGACAGCTGCAGGCGACGTTCTGAGAGGCGGGACCATCTGATCGTATTCGACTGAAGCTTCACAGCGGTGGGCTTTCGCCACGCTCTGGGCTATGGTATGTACCATGGATGATATGGTGTCGCCCACGTGGCCTTTGAGGTAGCGAGTGGTGCCTTCCAGCTCGAGGTGATCGCCGATGATGTTGAACGCGGTGCCACAATGGATTCGGCACACGCTCACTGCGGCGGCATCTCCTGGATCTATGGCTCTACTGCAGATAGTCTGCAGCGCCGTCACGACAGCCGCTCCCGCCACGATTGGGTCTCTGGTCTCGTGCGGCCTGGCTGCGTGCCCACCTGCCCCAGTCACGACGATGCGAAACCGATCGGACGCGGCCATCGCCGACGAGCC
>DBQN01000085.1:37333-53080 GCA_002305255.1 Firmicutes bacterium UBA1393
GAGATCTCATCTCTACGTCGCGCGAGCTCCTCAGCGACGCCGAGCCCTATGGCGGCGTGAACATCATGCCCGCACGCATGGGCGCGCCCGGGTATCTCACTTCGAAACTCCACATCCGAAAGGTCATCGATGGGAAGTGCGTCGATATCCACCCGCAGGGCAATCGTCGGGCCGGGCCGGGTTCCCTCAACCTCCGCCACTACCCCGGTATCGGCGCAATACTCTGCCTTGATGCCCGCAGCGTCACAACACGAGCGGATCAGGCGAGCCGATTCTTCGGTGTCCATGCCGATCTCGGGATGTCGGTGAAGTTGACGGCGAATTGCCACGAGGTCCATAGTCATTCATGTCACCCCAGATCACAAGGTCAGACCCTTCACTGGCCTTACTGGTCAGTAGCTCTCCAGCGAGCGATCTTCTCATCACAGTTGTTGATGACCGACAGCTTCTCGCCGTTCTTTACCCGCTCCAGCCGCTGCAGTTCTCCGGCGAGATGCTTATCGGCAAGGTCAAGCACCCGTGCTACATCGGCGCACGGCACCACTACCACGCCGTCGTCGTCTCCGAGAATCAGGTCACCGGGGTTCACCGGAACGCCGCCACATTGAATCGGCACGTTGATGGCACCCGGGCCGACTGTTCCGAATATCCTGGGAGTCACGGCCTTCGCGAACGAGGGAAAACCTATCTCAGCTATGCCGGCGGTATCCCGAACTGCCCCGTCCACCACGATTCCGCGTATGCCGCGCGAATGCATGTAGTAGGCGATACGCTCACCTATCACAGCGCCCTCTTCGAATCCGCCTGCGTCAACGACTATGACGTCTCCGGCCTGAGCCACATCGGCTGCCTTCTGGATGAAGAGCGCGTCGCCAGGTCGGGTGAGCACCGTAACAGCAGGCCCGAGGAGCCTCATTCCGAGGCGGATGGGCTTGATTCTGTGATCCATGATCCCATACGCCGCCATGGCATCGCCGACCTTCGCCGTGTCATGCCGCCGAAACTGCTCGACCAGTGCCGGATCAGGCCTGTGCACGAGCTCATTCACTACTCCGTATAACATGTGGCGCTCCAACATCAGTTCACTCCTTCTGCGACATCGAGGCCAGCGCGTAGAGAAAACCTATTATCCCCCGCTCATGCCTGCGCAGGCCCTCTACCGTGATATATTCGTTCGCACTGTGCGACCGGCCGCCGTGCCCGAGGCCGCCGAAGGCCAGCGGGATCCCGAGTTGCCTCGTGAACACGTAATGTGGTGCGGCCCCTGCCGACCTAGGCCATACCTGCACCGGGCCGGGTGCGTAGTCCTTGGCCGAACGCACCAGGGCGTCCACCGGGCCTTGTGACACAGAGCCCTGCGATGGCGGGTAACTCTGCAGCACGTCAACGCGTATGTCGCCGTAGTCGTTTGCCTTCAAGTGACTGCGCACGCTCTCTATGACCTCGTCGGGCTCCATGTCGGGAACGAGGCGAATGTCCAGCCGTGCCCTTGCCTCTCTGGGAATCACCGCGCCGGCGCCTGTGTAGCCCGCGGCTATGCCGTTCAGGTTCAGGCTGGGCTCGTACAGGTACTTCTCCAGCAAATCGACTCCCTCAAGCTCCGACCACTTGAAGCACCTGGCGTTGCCCTGCTCCTCGAGGATCACGCGCTCATCGAAGCTGGTCGTCAATGCATCCAGCAGCATCTTCTCCTCGGGCGTAGGCGGCCTGACTCCGCGGGCCAAACCTGCCACGGTGGTTGTTTCGGCTGCGTCGCCTGACGACTGCATCGTCGCAAGGGCCTGCACGAGTCGCCATGCGGGGTTGGCTATCCACGCCGCATGCATTGCGTGGATATCGCGGGTCACCGGCCCTCCCCACTCTCCTCCCGTGCATGTCAGCTCGAGGCATACCATGCCCTTGAAGCCCAGATACAGGATGGTGGTACCCGCGGCGTTCTCGCCGAAGTATGGCTGGAACACGCAGTCGGCCTTCTGCAGCTCTTCGCGGCGGTCGCGCACGAAACCGGGCAGGCTGGGGCTTCCAATCTCCTCTTCGCCCTCGACTATGAAGATCACGTTCACAGGCGGCCTGCTCCCAGATGCCCGTATGGCATCGAGGCAGTTGAGGAAGCCTGCGAGGCAGCCTTTGCTGTTGAATGTGCCCCGCCCCACAATGCACCTGCCGCGATCAGGCAGTTCCACCACCTCGCCGCTGAACGGAGGCACTACCCACCCCGACTCCGTAGCCGGCTGCACGTCGTATAGCTCATAGAACACGACGGTTCGCTCAGCACCGGCGTCGAGTCGCCCGTACACTATCGGATGTCGGCCTGTGCTCACTAGCTCGCAATCGGCGCCGAGGGACTGGATCTTCGAGCGAACGATGTCGGCCATTTCGGGAATGCCCTCTCCCGTTGCGCTGACACTGGGCTGGCGCACGAAGCGCTGGACCTCACACACGTGCGCATCGAGATCGTTCTCTACCTGCGCCAATGCCTTGCTCAGCTGGAGATCTAGCGGCATCATCCGTAGATCACCGGAACAGGCTCGCCCCTCTCTCTCCAGAAGGCCTCACGGAGCTCCACTTCTTTGCGCTCCTTCTCAAGCAGTTCATCTATGATCTGCGCGGCCTCCAGAGGGTTGAGGAACACTACGCCATTGTAGTCGGCAAGCACCAGATCTCCCGGGTTCACCTGCACTCCGCCTACGGTAACAGGAAGTCGCACAGAGCCGTTCTCTCCGGTTCGGCGACCGACCATGGGCGTGATGTACCTGGCGAAGCAGGGAAACTTCATGGTCTCCATCTCCAACGCGTCGGTGACCGATCCGTCCACCACCAGGCCGGCCAGGCCTAGCCTGATAGATTTGAAGGTGCTCATCTCACCGGCGCACGCAAACCGTGGATCGCGCCCTGATGCAACCACCAGCACGTCACCGGGTTGAACAAGCTCATAGGCCTTGCTGATCCCCGCGATGTCAGATGACTCGATCTGCACCGTGAAGGCAGAGCCGACAAGCCTGGCGCCTCGATACACAGGCCTTATGGCGGGATCCGCGAAACCATGATGCAGAACGTGCCCTACAGTGGCAGGCGTTGTGCCGCGGTAGGCTTCTACCAATGACCGATCGACTCTCTCAAAATCAGGCCCCACCTGAATCATCGTTGCCGCCCCCGTTCGTTACTTCGACGCGCTGGCCGCCGCTATCGCCTCGCTCATGCCGATGAGATCCGCGATGTGCGCACCGGCCCGCACTGCTTCAGCTATTCGCCGCTCCTTCTCGATGATGGCGTTCACCCGTTCGATCACTTCGTCAACGCGATCCTGAGGTATCACCGCCACGCCGTCATCGTCAGCGACGATGAGGTCGCCTGAGCGTACGATCACGCCGCCGCACACAATCGGAGTTCCGGTGGCGCCCACCGTGCGATTTGACCCCACACATGGTGTAACGTGGCGCGCAAAAACAGGCAGCCCCAGTTCGACGATGGTGTTCACGTCCCTCACTGCCCCGTCGACGACCACACCCGCAACGCCCCGTTGCTTGGCCTCAAGGCTCATGAGTCCTCCCCACAGGGCGCCGCTCGGATCGCCATGGCCATTGATCACCAGAACGTCACCGGGCTTGACCTCTCCGAGGGCCTTGTGGCAGGTAATGATTGCCCCAGGGTGACAATCAACGGTGTACGCGCGCCCTGTCACCCTCTTTCCGGGGTTAACGCTCTTGATCGCCGCGTCCATGGTGTTGGTCTTCGCCATCGCGTCACTCACATTGGCAGAAGCATAGTATTGTGCCATCGCTGCATCTCCTCTGACTAGCTCTATCGGGCGGGCGCTAGATACTGGCATCGACGTTTATGAAGTGCCTGCAACGATCGCCTCTGACAGTCCACACGCACCTCACCAGTACCGGACCGTCGCCTGGCCCGTAGGTGTATCTATCGATAACCAGTACGGGAGCGTTGGCCTTCAGGCCCAGCTCCTGGCTTTCGAACGCGTCCACCGCCCGTGCCTCGAGATAGCGGCGAGCACGCACAAGCTGCAGCCCATAGCTTGTGAAAAGGTCGAGGAACCCGCCGTCGCGGACGTCCTCTTCTGTGAGGCCGGGAACCCTCGACGCCGGCACCGTGGTGCGCTCCAGCAGCACTGGGTTGCCTCCCACGAGCAGCGTGCGCCATATGCCCACGATCCTGTCGTCGGGCCCCACCCCGAACAGAGCTCCGTTTACCGGATCCACCGGCATGCTTTCAAATGCTACAAGCCTGATTCCGAGCGACTGATTCTGCCTCTCTACTTCCTTCTTGAAGTTGTAGAAGCCAAGGAGGTCATACTCGATGGGAGGTGGCTGAGCAAATGTGCCCTTCCCGGGTACGCGTCGCAGGTAGCCTTCCTGAACCAGCTGGAGAATGGCCTGTCTCACCACACCGCGGCTGACCCCCAGCAACTCCGATAGGTCCACTTCCCGCGGGATGGGTTCGTCAGGCGGTATGGCGCCCTGGCGGACCGCCTCACGCAACTGGTCTGCCAGCTGGTGATAGAGCGGAAGCTTAGACTCGCTCGATAGTGGCGTGGGGGAAAAAGAGCCGCGTTCCAAAGTGCGATTCCTCCGTATCCTGTGAAAATCAAACCCGCAGCGTCGGGTCCATCCGATCGCGTATCCAGTCGCCCAACAAGTTGAAGCCCAGCACTGTGATCATGATGGCCATACCTGGGAAGGTACCCATCCACCAGGCAGTGTTGAGATATGCACGACCGTCCGACAGCATAGTTCCCCATGTGGGAACAGTCGGGGGCACGCCGAGCCCTAGAAAGCTCAGGCCCGACTCGAGTACTATCACGAAGCCCAGGTCGAGCGTGGCCAAGACGATGGTGCTTGGGAGCAGGTTCGGGAGCAAGTGCTGAAACAGAATACGCGGGCTGGAGCTGCCGATGACGCGTGCCGCCTCCACGAACTCCCGCTCAGAGTAGCTCAGGGTTTGGCCGTAGATCACCCGCGTATACCGAGCCCATCTTGTGAGCACCACCACCAGAACGAGATTGCGAATACCAGGGCCGGTGATGCCTATCACCGCCAGCGCCAGCAGCATGAAGGGCAGGCTCATCACCAGGTCGACGCACCTCATCACTATCGACTCCGCCACGCCGCGGTAGTATCCGGCCACAAGGCCCAGCATGGTGCCTATGGCAGCCGTGATGGCGACGCTGACTATGCCCACGAACAACGATATCCTCGAACCGTAGATAATGCGGCTGAGCACGTCACGCCCGAGTTGATCTGTTCCCAGCAGGAACCGGCCCCCTCCGAAAGGCGACTGCCAGCCCGGGGGCTTTAGCCGGCCCATCAGGTCTTGCGCGTTGGGATCGTGCGGCGCGGCGATGGGAGCCAGGATTGCGGCGATGATCACCACCGCAATCATCAGCACGCCCACTGCGCCGCTGAGATCCAGACGGGGCGCTGTTTCGCCGCTAGCGCTTTCTGCTGTTCGCGATGCTAATGCGCGGATCCAAGAGGCCATAAGTCAGATCAACTCCCAGGTTTATCAGCACGAATATGGCTGACACCACAATGACCACTGCCTGAACCACCGGATAGTCGCGGCCCATGATCGCGTTCACCGCCAGGCGGCCGACTCCCGGCCATGCGAATACGGTCTCTACTATCACCGAGCCACCCATGAGGCTTCCGAACTCCATGCCGAGCACTGTGACGATGGGAATGAGTGCGTTTCGGAGGGCGTGCCCCACTACTACGCTGCGGTTGTTCAGTCCTTTGCTGCGGGCAGTCCTCACATAGTCCATTCGAAGTACATCAAGCATGCTCGAGCGTGTCATCCTGGCAATCCTGGCTGCAGAATAGCTCCCCACAGCCAGAGCAGGCATTATCAATGACTTGACTCCCCCGTAGCCTATAGCAGGCAGCCACCGCAGCCTCACAGAGAGCAGCAAGATAAGCAAGATTCCGGTCCAGTACACCGGCATCGCCTGCCCGACCAGGGCCGATGACATCACAAGGCGATCAAGGGCCGTTCCGCGGTTCACCGCTGCTAGCACCCCTGCCGGCAGCCCGATGGCGATGGCAATAGCCATGCCCGCAGCCGCGAGCTTGAGAGTAGGCGGAACACGCTCAAGCACCAGGGTCAGGGCAGGGGCGCCCTGCCGATATGAATAGCCGAGGTCGCCCCTGACCATGCCCATCAGGAACTTGACGTACTGAATGTGAAGCGGCTGATCGAGCCCGAGGATCGCCCTGAATCTGGCCTGTTCCTCGAGGGGAACATCCGCCGGAAGCAGGACGGCGATGGGATCGCCGGTTGTCCGTTGCAGTATGAACACTATTGTCACAACGCCAAGAACCGTAAGCATTGCATACAGCAGGCGCCTGATTACATACTTGAACACCCGACGACCCCCTCTATCGCGTTGAGAGTGTTGCGCTACTTGAAGCTGATATCATACGCCCAGATGCGTGCATCAGGACGCGCGGACCAGTTCAGCCGGCTGCTTGTTGCCGACACCACAGTGTACTGGAACAGGCCGATACCGGCGGCTTCGTCTCGCACGAGGGCGTATGTCTTCTCGTACGTCGACACTCTCTCCTTAGCATCCATGCTCGTTCTGCCCTTCTCGATGAGTTCATCAAGGGCCGGGTTGGAGTAGGTGGAAAGGGCCCCGCCTGTGCCGTAAAATGCAGTGATCTGCGGGTCGGTGTCGAACCACACGTTATTGCCGCCGCTGACGTACACCGGCGAAATCGTCTTGTTCTTCAGTATCGTCTGGAACTGCCCGTACTCAGTGGGCTTGAGGTTTACTTTGATGCCGACCTGTGCCAGCTGCTGAGCTATGACCTGGGCGATCTCCTTGTCCATCGGGTACTTGCCGTTCTGGCAGACCATATCTATGGATATGCCAGACGGATAGCCGGCCTTGGCGAGGTATTCTTTGGCCTTGACAGGGTCATACGCCAGTCGCTTGACGGTAGTAGGCGCGTTCGGAATCACATTCGAGATGGGAGCATCGATCACAGCTGCATACCCGTCAAGCAGCCCTGCGACGATCGGGCGAGGGTCTATAGCGTGTGCGACTGCAAGACGGAAGTTCTTGTTGTCGCCGGGTGCCACAGAGATGTTGAAGTTGACCATCTGCAGCTGTGCGCTGGGGGTGGTCAAGAGAGTGACATCGCGAGAAGCCTTGAGCACTCCTACCTGGTCGGCAGGGATTGACTGCACTAGGTCGATCTCGCCGCTCTGCAGGCCGGCGATTCTGGTAGCCATCTCCGGAACTGCCTTCCATACCAACCGACTCACTGCCGGCTTACCGCGGAAGTAGTTCTCGTTGGCCTCTACGACCACTCTGTCATCGCGGATCCACTGCACGAAGCGGAAAGGACCTGTACCCACAGGGTTTCTGCTGAAGTAGTCGTCGCCCTTCTCCTTGATATACTTGGGCGGGACGATGAACATGTTTGTCATGCGAGCGAGGAAAATGGGATCAGGCGCATTAGTAGTGAACCTGACAGTGTAAGGACCCACAACAGTGCACTCGGAGATTGTCGAGAAGTATGAGGCGGCAAGAGCCTTGGTGGCCGGATCCTTCACGCGATCGAATGTGAACTTCACAGCGTCGGCGTTGAAAGGTTCACCGTTATGGAACGTGACGTCGCGACGCAGGTTGAGCTCCCATTCCGTCGCGCTGATGCGCTTGTAGTCAGTGGCGAGAGCAGGCTGGATCTCCATGTTCTTGTCGCGCAAGAGCATGGTGTCGAATATGCTCATGCATACATTTCCCGTGTCAGTGTCGGATTGTTTCTGCGGATCCAGAGTAGTTGCGTCAGCCCCCTGGGCTATCACAACCTCATTCGCCCTGGCGGGAGCACCGACCACAACGTATGACATCGGCCCCAGAAGCAGCGACATAAGAACTACCACGACAGACATCATCACAGCCCTTGACACTCTTGTCGAGAACCCATGTAGGTACATGCGCGCGTCAGCTCCTTTCATATGACCGGACTTTATGTAGGTATTTCTCTTGTATGTCCGGACATAGATATTTCATTCGACGCGACAGTGCTGATTCCTTCCAGCATCATAGAAAGTTGGCGGCCATTGACTTGCCGCCGCGTTCCCCCTGCAAAGCCCCCAATACTGCCCGCGCGGAGAGTGCGTTGGCATGATTACATGTGGGCGAGCAACGGACTCGTTCTCAGAGAACCTATGCCTCCCACCCCGGCGACAGCACGAGCGCCACATCTGCACTCCCGGGCACCTGACTCACACAGGGCCAGGGATCCCAGGCCCAGCAGGCATTGGAAAGATCTTGTCGAATCCCCACGGTGGGCCAGGTAGGCGACTCTCAACGACCTTGTAGAGGATCCGACCGGCGGCGCATCCTGCGCCAACCCCCTGATACGAGAGGTGAAACCCTGAATGCAGCTTTATCAGGGCATGAGCAGTCAGTTCATAGACCTTGTGAAGGAGAACCGAGTCGAGTACGTTCTCGAATCAGGCTTCAAACAGCAGATGGGATACGCCCCATCGCCCTCTGAGGTCAGATCGTGGAAGCACTCGCTTCGCGAGATGGCGAACACGCTGGTCGACACCGGACTGCGCGATGTCGGCACCATTGTCGAGTTCCGGCTGCCTCAAACCAGTCGGCGCCTTGACGTGATGCTCATGGCTGAGGATCACGCCGGCACTGACAATGCAGTGATCATCGAGCTGAAGCAATGGGAGACTGTACGAGCCACCGACATCGAGGACACAGTGGCGGTGGGGCCTGCATATCACCTACATCCTTCGCGCCAGGCCGGCAACTACGCACAATATCTTAGAGACTGCCATACTGCCTTCTATGCCTCGTCTGACAACCCCCGCCCTATTGACCTGTATGCCTGCAGTTTCCTGCACAACGCCAGGCAGGAGATGGTCGGGGAGTTGTTACTTTCACAGTACTCCGACACCTTGGCGGAATACCCACTCTTCACAGGCGATAAGCGTGACGAACTTGACAGGTTCCTGCTCGAGCATCTCTCAGGAGGCAACGGCGACCAGCTCCTCGGCAAGGTGCTGAAGAGCAGGTACCGCCCAAGCAAAAAACTGCTCGAGAACACGGCACGGATAATACAGGGCAACCCTGTCTTCACTCTCCTAGACGAACAGCAGCTCGTGTTCAACGTCGTGGTCTCCAAAGTAAAGCAGCTGAAGAATACGACCGACAAGTCCGTTGTGGTCATCACCGGCGGACCGGGAACCGGGAAGAGTGTCATCGCAGTTCGCCTGCTGGCGGCTCTGGCCTCAGAGAACACCAATGTAGTGCACTGCACCGGTTCGGCGGCGTTCACCACAAACCTGCGGGCCCAGGTTGGAGGACGGTCGTCTGCGCTGTTCAAGTATTTCAACTCATTCCGCGACACCGGCTACAACGACATCGACGTGCTCATCGCCGATGAGGCTCACCGCATCCGATCCACCAGCAACGACAGGTACACGCGCAAGTCTGAACGGAGCAACAAGCCCCAGGTGGAAGAGCTCATCGACGCCGCCCGGGTCAGCGTCTTCCTGTTGGACGACAATCAGGTCGTGCGCCCTGCCGAAATCGGCACGCCCGCCCTCATCGAGGAGGCGGCCCTCAGGCGCGGGATCAAGGCCATGAAGTTCAACCTCAATGCGCAGTTCCGGTGTTCAGGCTCTGACGCCTACATAGACTGGCTCGACCACGTCTTCGGCCTTGGGGGACGTAACGACACATCGTGGTTCACCGAGAAGGATTACGGGTTCAAGATAGTCTCCTCCCCGGACGAGCTGGAGCAGGCGATCTTGGCCCGAGCGGCTCAGGGCAACACCGCCCGCCTGGTAGCCGGGTTCTGCTGGCCGTGGTCAGACCCCCTATCCGACGGCTCGCTCGTGGCGGATGTGACCATCGGCGACTGGGCACGGCCGTGGAATCGCAAGCGCGTGGGCTCCCCGGCTCCGAAGTACGACCCGTACACCATCTGGGCAACCAGGCCAGAAGGCCTCGACCAGGTGGGCTGCATCTACTCCGCCCAGGGGTTCGAATTCGATTACTGCGGCGTCATATTCGGGAACGATCTAGTATGGGACGAAACCATCTCCGCGTGGAGAGGCATCAACTCCAACAGCCACGACACTGTGGTGAAGCGCTCACACGACTTCACCCGGCTGATGCAGCATACCTACAGGGTGCTCATGTCGCGCGGGATGAAGGGCACGTATGTTTACTTTCTCGATGGCGCTACGCGCCGGCATTTTGAGGAGGCATTGGCCAAGTGACGCACGAACCTACAGCGACCACACCCCGCTCCAGGCTGGTGGAGCAGATCCTTGCCTTCCGCGATGAGCGGGATTGGAGCCAGTTCCACACGCCCAAGAACCTCGCTGCCGCGTTAGTCGTCGAGGCCAGTGAACTGCTCGCGCTCTTCCAGTGGACCCGTGATTCCGAGATGGACGCGAGATGCACTGAGAAACGCGAGGAGATCGAACACGAGATGGCTGACGTGTACATATACTTGCTGTTGTTGGCGCATTCCCTAGGGATCGACCTCGACGCCGCGGGCGAGAAGAAGATGAACCTCAACGCCGAACACTACCCGGTGGAGAAAGCGAAGGGAAACGCCAAGAAGTATCAGGAGCTGTAGGCCAGCCGGTCGCGTATCCTTCACCAGAAGGAACCTGGCGTCCGATGCCTAATTCCCACGAAGTGGGATGTTGTCTTGCCCCCCCGCCGCAACCCCAGGCAATAAAGCGGAACGGAGACATGTCGCATGAAGGACTTGAATCAATGGCTTACTGACGCTCAGGCTGACCCTGGCGACAAGCCTCAGCTATACCGCCTTCTCAAGGAGGCATTGCTCGCCCTGGTAGACGGGGTGAGTCAGCCGATACCGAACCTCGCTAACGCCTCAGCGCTGCTATGGCAGAGCCTGCCCGATATCAACTGGGCCGGGTTCTACCTCATGCAAGACGGGCAGCTGCTCCTGGGACCTTTCCAGGGTAGGCCCGCCTGCGTGTACATCGCGGTGGGCAAAGGCGTGTGCGGCACTGCCGTCAAGGAGAATCGAACCGTGCTCGTAGACGACGTACACAAGTTCCCAGGGCACATCGCCTGCGACGCCGCGTCCAACTCCGAGATCGTAATCCCCATCCATGACGGTGAGAGAATCGTCGGCGTGCTGGATATCGACAGCCCTGTTCCGTCGCGGTTCGACGACGAAGACCAGGCGGGCCTCGAGGCCATCGTGGAAGTCCTGGAACGCGCCTGCGCGTGGGGCTAAGTTCGCTGGAAGATTCGGCGCAGGCCAATGCTCCACTGGGCACCATCCCATGAGAAAGGGGCAGACGCATGAGTAAGGTCGCAATCAGCGACAATGTGCTTCGTTGGGCAATGAAGAGAGCTGGCCTGGGAGAAGCGCAGCTTGCGGCTAAGCTTCCCAAGGTCACGGGATGGCTCTCGCATACGGAGCAACCTACTCTCAAACAACTTGAGAAGTTTGCACGCATCACCAGAACGCCCCTGGGTTACTTGTTCCTTGATGATCCGCCAGCAGAGACCTTGCCGATACCACACTTCCGTACGCTGGATGACGGGCTCCCCAGTGAGCCCAGTCCCGATCTCCTCGACTCCGTCTATGCCATGCAGCGTCGGCAGGCCTGGCTACGCGAATCCCGGATAGAAAGAGGCTTCGAGAGACTGCCATTCGTAGGGGCGCTCCAAGTCAACGACAACCCCAAGAAGGTTTCGGAGGCCATGCGTCGCGTACTGAACCTCGCGCGAGACTGGGCCTCCCGGTGCACAACCTGGTCCGACGCCTTGCGAGTGTTGCGCGAAGCACTGGAGAACGCTGACCTGACAGTCGTTGTCAATGGGGTGGTCGGGAACAACACCCACCGGGGGCTCCGACCAGAGGAGTTCCGTGGTTTCGTTCTAGTCGATGACTATGCTCCCCTTCTGTTCGTGAACGGCAAAGACGGCAAGGCAGCACAGATGTTCACGCTTGCCCACGAGCTAGCACATGTCTTCTTCGGAAGCAGTGCTGCCTTCGATCTGCGTGAGATGCAGCCGGCTCAGGATCCAGTAGAGATAGCATGCAATCAGGCGGCGGCTGAGTTTCTTGTACCTGAGGCCGAGCTCCGAGAGCTGTGGCCCCGTGTGAAGGACGGCGACGAACCGGTTGAACTGATCGCGAGGGCCTTCAAGGTCAGCTCGATTGTTGCCGCACGTCGGGCTCTCGATCTGAAGCTTCTCACTAGGGATGTGTTCTTCCAGCTGCATGAATCGTACCTACTAGATGAGAAGCGTAGAAAGGCGGCTGAGCGAGATGGCCGTGGCGACTTCTTCGCCACACAGAACATGCGCGTCGGGAAGCAGTTCGCCCTGGAGTTGGCCGGCGCAGCCTCTGAGGGACGCATTCTCTATAGCGAAGCCTACGAGCTAACCGGACTGTACGGTCAGACATTCCATCGATATGTCGACCTTGTCACAGAAGGTGAAGCACGGCCATGAGCCCTGAGGTCTATGCTCTTGACGCCAACGTCTTCATCGAAGCCTCACGCAGATACTATGCGTTTGACCTTGTCCCGGCGTTCTGGCAATGTCTAGCAAGGTTTGCTGCCAAGAGGCGCATTGTGAGCGTCGACCGTGTCCGATCGGAGCTGGAGAAAGGGCACGATGAACTATGGGTATGGATACGCGACAACCTGCATGACGCGTTCGCGTCTACGGACGATGTTGATGTGATACAGACCTACAAGAGGATCATGGGCTGGGCTCAAGCACAGAATCAGTTCACAGATGCGGCCAAGGCAGAGTTCGCCGCGGGAGCAGATGCCTGGCTCGTTGCGTACGCCGTGGCTAAGGGTTGCATCATCGTCACACACGAAAGTTACGACAAGAATGTTCGCAGCAAAGTGAAGATTCCAAATGCATGTGCAGCCTTTGCAGTAGAGTACATTGATACATTCAGCATGCTTCGCCGATTGGGGGGCCTCAACGGCGAACCCTAGGCACTTGCCTGAACGTTCGCTCCCTTCAACAGCAAGCAACCTGCGAGGCGAGGAACGTATTATGAACCGGTACATAATTTATGAACATGTTCATATTGCATGATATCCGCTGACCATTGAAACGCTATACAGCCCCCACGCAGGTGGGGGCTGTCTGACTCTCACGCCTTGTTGGCTCGCCAGATGATCCTCAGAGGTCCTGGCCTGCCTCTCCTGAGCTCTGCCTGACTAGAACACCGACTCAGGCGTGTAGTACTCCTTTGCGTTCTCCCTGGTGATGAGCTCCGCCGCAAGGATGATCTTCGATGGGATCTGCGCCTGATAGAAGCCGTCGAGCTTCTCACCGCGCATCGCCTTGACGGCCATGCTTATGCCGGTGGCAATCATCGAAGGCGGATAGGTCACATCGGCGCGCACGAGCGGGTCACCATCGATGATCATCTTGATGATGTCCTTGGAGCCGGCACCGCCGAGCAGGATCTTGATGTCTTTGCGCCCCGACTCCTTGTATGCCTGCAGCACGCCTTTCAACACATCGTCATCCTGCGCCCACACGGCGTCGATCTGCTTATACTTCTGCAGGTAGTTCTCCATGATCTCTAAGCCCTTCTGCGTGGACCAGTGCGCAGGCTGCGAGTCGAGGATCTCGATCCCCGGGTAATCCTTCATCACTTCCTTGAAGGCTTCGACGCGCTCGGTGTTGATGACACATGGGATACCCTCGAGCACAACGATCTTGCCCTTGCCGCCCAGTTCCCTGGCAAGCCACTGTGCGCTGACTCTCCCGAGGCCGGGGTTGTCGCCTGCGACATACACATCCTCCACTGGCTTGGTGAGGCCGCGATCGACTGACACTATGTAAATCCCCTTCTTGCTGGCCTCCTCCACCACAGGAGTGAGCGGCGCGGAGTCATGCGCCAGCACCACGAGGGCGTCAATCCCCTTCACCATCAGGTCTTCGATCTGTCCAACCTGCTGCGAAGCGGAATCGGCAGTCACGAGATGGAAGGTCACGTTCTTGTCGATCTTCTGCCAGTCTGCAATGGCAAGCTTGGCGTACCAGACTACTCCGCCTGTCCAGCCGTGGTCGGCCGTGGGGATCGACACTCCGATCCTGATCTGGGCCGGCGCGGCGGCATCGGCGAGGCTGCAGCATGCGAGCATGGCCATGAGCAGGGTAAACCCGATGACTCTGTTGATGCGCGTCATTCTTGCATCCCTCCAAATTGATTATGGGTTAGGCTAAGCAGGCAAGAGAGCAATGCCCACCTCCTCACCTGCACTCCTACTTGCGCTTACGCTGAATCAGCACAGCACCGATGATGACAAGTCCCTTCACCGTGCCTTGAAGGTATGGTGACACTCCAAGCATGTTGAGCATGTTGTTGATGATGCCGAGAGTCGCCGCCCCATACACAGTGCCGAACACAGTGCCACTGCCGCCCGTCATCGGCGTGCCCCCGATTATCACGGCCGCCACCGAATCGAGCTCGTAGTTGACACCTGCGTTCGAGGAACTGATGGAGTTGAGTCTGGAAGACAGGAGTACGGCCGATATTGCCACGGTGAGACCGGTTATCACGTACGAGACAAACCTCACTCTGTCTACGTCGATCGCGGCGTATTTTGCGACCTTCTCGTTGGATCCCACGGCGCACACGTACCTGCCGTAGCGGGTGCGAGTCAACACCAGATGCAACAACACCGCCAGGCCAATCATCACCCACACGGGTATAGGCACCCGCAGAAACTGCCCCATGCCTAGCTTGGGGTAGAGCGAGCTCGACGACCTGAACTCGCCTGCATTGCTTATGTATAGAGTGAGAGAGCGGTACACTGCCAGCGTGCCCAGAGTCACGATGAAAGGGGCTACCTTGCCCTTGGTGACGATCAACCCGTTCAGGGCCCCGATCACAATGCCCAGAACTGCCGCCACAATGGTGGCTCCGACTATGGCCCAGAACCCCCCGCCCAGCTTATTGAGGGTCAAGATGGCGACTCCGCCCACCAGCGCCGTCATAGACCCCACCGACAGGTCGATACCGCCTGAGATGATGACGAACGTCATCCCAAGTGCGATGATGCCTGTGTATGACACCTGCCGCAGGATGTTCAGGATGTTCTGAAGTTGCAGAAAGTACGGACTCGCAACCGACGATATGACGAACAGAAGCGCGAGGGCGTAAAGCGCGCCGTTCTTCTCCCAGTCGAGCTTCAGGAACTTTCTCAATCTTGTCTGTGCACTCGCAGTAGTCACGACGCTCGCCCCTTCACGCCAGTGGCGTAATACATGATCTCTTCCTCGTTGATGTGCCCGCCCTCTACCACCCCCGAGATGCGGCCGTCTCGCATCACGGCAACTCGATTCGACATGCCGATGATCTCCTCGAGCTCAGAGGAGATGAGGATACACGATATGCCCGACGCCACGAGTTCGTGGATGAAGTCATATATCTCGCGTTTGGCATACACATCAATGCCCCGAGTGGGCTCGTCTAGTATGAATATCTCCGGCCCCGGGTCGAGGCACTTCGCGAGCGATACCTTCTGCTGGTTCCCACCGCTCAGGAACTCCAGTCGCGCGTCTATCGACGGGGCTTTGATGCTGAAGCGGTTCATGTAGAACCCGGCCCGCTCACGCTCTTTGCGGAAGTCGATGAGCAGCCGGCAGTAGTCTTTGAGCGATACCAGCGTCGTGTTCTCCGCAAGGCCAAAGCTGGTGAGCACACCGATGCCCTGCCTGTCTTC
>DBQN01000073.1:0-7519 GCA_002305255.1 Firmicutes bacterium UBA1393
CTGTCAAGAAAACCCCCGCACCTGCTACGATGACTGAGCGAATGCCCTTGACGCAACGAGTGGCCGGCCCGCCGCCGCCGGCAGGATCACGGAAAAATCACTGCCGCAAGTGCCGCAGCTTGGCCCAGGCCGCCACGGTGACGATGCACTTGATGGCGTCTCCCACTAGGTAAGGCACCACTCCCACGGCCAGAGCCTTGCCGATGCTGATCTGGGCCACCTGCGCCAGCCTGACCACTCCGAGCAAGTCCACAACAACCACTCCGCCGACGACCACTCCCAGAACGGCGGCATATAGCGGCGAGAGGCTTTCTCGCCCAGCACCTCTCTGTGCCGATCCCGTAATCGCAGAACACACGAGCGCTCCGGGAATGAAGCCGAGGAGGTATCCGCCGGTGGGGCCCATCAGAATCCCCAGGCCCGACCTACCTCCTGAGAACACGGGAAGGCCCAGCGCCCCGCACAGCAGATACACTGTCTGGCTGGCGGCAGCCTCTCTCGGTGCGAGCAGCAGTCCGCTCAGCATCACGCCGATGGTCTGGCCCGTCAGCGGAACGGGGGAGAACGGAAGGGGTACGGCGACCCAGGCGAGCACAGCCGTGACACCCGCCATTATGCCGACTCGAGTCATGCTTCGAGTGTTCACAACACCGCCTCGTCTCCACACAGCTGCTCTCGGCCTCTGCTAGGTGATCGCGTGGCCGCTGTGCATATCCGAGTCTACATTGGTTGCGTCGATGCATCAACCGCCGGGTGCGTGAAAACCATCCTGAAGGCTAACTCCGTCGGTGATTGCCGTTCTAGCTGTGGCTCTGATATTATGGAAATCGCAAACGAATGAATCTTTCACCACTGCGAAGTTGCATACGTGATTATTGCCTGCCACGGGGCGGTTTATGCACAGTCTGTGGATTGTTCTGTGGACAATGTGTGCGAAATCCGTTGGTTTCTCACGAAAGCCCGATAATGGGCGCTTGCCTTTCGGAAAAGCATTGTGGGAAATGTGAAAGCCATCTTGAGCTTGGGCTCTACGCTCGGAAACGCTTGTTCCCCATTCGTTTGCAGCAGGTAGGATATCCACAGATGGGTGTGGAATACTTGTGTAAGACCTGTGGCCAAAGTCCCTTGCGCGAGTACTCGACCAAGAGTTTTCAACAGCTGTGGAAAACGCTGTGGATAACCAGAAGGGCCCCGCCTGGATCACAGGGGCTGAATCGACGGCGTCTAGCTGCTTTCGGGTAAAGCAGCACAATAGTCGAGCTATTTCGAACATCTCTAGCTGGCGGGCCTTTTATCCACAATTCGCTGTGGATTGCCTGTTGAAGAATTGCCCCGTGAAACGTTCCCGAAAGGTCGGAGGGCCGAGAACCATGAACATCTTCAAGCTGTGGTTTGGTAAGGTGGATAAGTCTCCTGCCCAGCTCGACGCGGCTGTTGCCGCGGTTCAGGCATCTGCCGACATGCATACTCCTTCATACAACGTACGCATAGCGTCGTATGATTCTCTCACTTCGCTGCCGCGCACATTCGACCTGAGCAGCTCCGATTTCTCCCTAATCGTGGAGGACGCGTGCTCGAAAGTGTATTCCCTCTGCCGTGAGAAGGGCGGCAATGTTCCATATATAGTACTCCGCGAGGCTCTTGAGAACTTGATACACGCCGATTTCTGTGACGCAGTCGTCACGGTGCTTCCCGACGGCAATACAGTGCGCATCTCCGATCACGGTCCGGGCATCTGCGATAAGCAAAGGGCTTTCTTGCCCGGCTTCACAACGGCATCCGAGAGGTCGAGGCAGTACATAAAAGGCGTAGGTTCAGGGCTGCCCATAATGCGCGAGTCCATGGAGCTCATGGGAGGCATGGTGATCCTAGAAGACAACCTGGGGCGAGGCTGCGTCGTCACCATCACCTCAGCTTCACCCTTTGAGGAGAGGCAACACGTTCCGTCCGCGGCGGGCGGGCCCCCATCGCCGGCACGCGCAGGCGAGATCCCTGCTGCGGCGGCCACCACAGGGGGATCGGATTCGGGCGCGGGCGATGAGTCAGCCTCTCCAGGTTACCGCTATGGCACCGGCCCTGTGGTCACCGCTGCCGGTTCTGCCCAACGTCACGGCGGCGCCCCGGCGGAATCTTCAGAAGCCTCCGTCTCGGCTGAATTGAGCAGGCCTTCTCAGGATATGCTGAGTGTCGAGAAGCAGGAAGTCGGAGCCGCTCAGTCGAAATCGGATTCGCCCGATGTTTCGCAAATGAGTGACGAAGCCATCGATAACGCGTTGTCGTCTCGGCAGAAGAAGGTGTTCCTTCTCATAGCAGAGATGGGGGAGATAGGCCCATCGGTGGTGACGAAGGAGTTGGATATCAGTCTCAGCACTGCCTACAGGGATCTGGTCACCCTTGAGGAGCTGAACCTGGTGGTCAGTCTAGATGGAGGAAAGAGGAAGCTTACTCGCAGGGGCATTGACTTCCTGGGGCATATCTTCAGGTAGACGAATTGAAGGTAGACTGATTGAACTTGACCTATGTATTTGAGTTGTGTGAGGGGTAACTAAGTGTCCCAAGAGATCTTCGCGCTTTGGACTGACGTCCTCCGCGTGCTGGAGGGAGAGCTATCCAAGCCAAGCTTCGATGCCTGGCTTAGGAGCAGCGTCCCTCTGGCATGGTCAGATGACACTATAATCGTGCAAGTTCCGCACGATTTCGCCCGCGACTGGCTGGAAACACGATACTCATCTCTGATCTCGTCTACTCTGCGTTCGCTGTCGGGCCATGCCTACAGCGTGCGGTTCATCGCAAAGGAGCCGGGAGCCTCTGACGGCCCGCCGCAACCAGCGGCACAGCTCGCTGCCGCCACCTCTGGTGCCGGACGCACTGAGCAGCCTGCACGGGGGAACGATCAGAGAGACTCTCTCCAGCCCACACGCAATGCGGCATCGTCGGTGTCATCTGACACTTCGTCTGCCGCCACCGGCGCATCGGCCGCCATAGGGTCTGCTCACGGGCAACGACCGGCTCATGGCGGTTCGCCGGCAACCGATGATCCTCCGGCAGGGGCTGCGTTGAACCCGAAGTACACCTTTGACACCTTCGTGGTGGGCCTGTCCAACAGGTTCGCCCATGCGGCGGCAATGGCTGTGTCGGAGGTACCCGGAAAGACCTACAACCCTCTGTTCATATATGGAGGCGTGGGGCTGGGCAAAACCCACCTCATGCAGGCCATAGGCCATCAAACGGCTGTGCTGAGTCCGGCTGCCCGGGTAGTGTATGTGCCGTGCGAGCAGTTCACCAACGAGCTGATTAACGCCATACGCTTTGAGAATACCGATTCATTCCGTGAGCGATACCGCAATGTCGACCTGCTCATGATCGACGATATTCAGTTTCTTGCCGGCAAAGAGCGCACTCAGGAGGAGTTCTTCCATACCTTCAACACCCTGTATGAGGCGGGCAAGCAGATCGTCATATCGTCCGACCGCCCTCCGAAAGACATCGCGACCCTAGAGAACCGGCTGCGGTCGAGGTTCGAGTGGGGACTGATCACTGACATCCAGGCCCCCGACTTTGAGACCAAGATGGCCATTCTCAACAAGAAGGCGGCGGCTGAGAACATCGACGTGCCTCAAGACGTGTTCCAGTATATCGCACAGCATGTCCACTCCAACATCCGAGAGCTTGAGGGCGCCCTCATTCGCGTCACCGCGTTCGCGTCCCTGAACAACAAGCCCCTGAGTGCGGAGGTGGCGGCCGAGGCGATGCGGGATATCCTTCCGTCGGCTCGCCCACGTCAGCTCACCGCGGATGTGATTCAGAAGGTAGTAGCTGATTACTACCACATAGAGGTCGCTGAGATGAGGGCGAAAACAAGAGTCAGGATGGTGTCGACGCCCAGGCAAATAGCTATGTACCTCTGCCGCGAGCTGACTGACTTGTCCCTACCTAAGATCGGCGAAGAATTCGGCGGCCGCGACCACACCACGGTGATACATGCCTGTGAGAAGATTCAGCAAGACTTGAAAACAGATGTGTCGCTTGACGCCGATGTGAAGGACATAATCTCTCGCCTTCAGAAGAGATGACTTGACCGGGTGTGGAATGAGACGAGTCGCCCTTCTGTGGAGATACTTCTGTGGAGATACTGTGGTACGTCTGTTGAAATGGTGTTGAAAACCTGATGATCCTGATCCGCCTGTGGATATGTCATGTGAACGACGGCGAAATGAGAGTACTTGTCCACATGACTTTCCACGACGAGTAACCAAGTCTAGCTGTGGTGATGGATCTTATCAAGATATCCACATGCTCTACTACTACGACGGCTACTGTACATTCGTATTATAGGTATTACTCATAGGAGTCACGTATGCCTGAGAAGTGCGTGCCGGGGAGGTATTGAATCGTGAGGATCGCATGTTCCAAAGCTGCTCTAGTCAATGGGATACACGCAGTATATCGAGCTGTGTCGGCTAAGCCGGCCATGCCGGTGCTGTCAGGGATCCTGATGGAGACATGTTCAAAGGGGTTGCGCCTGGTGGCCTATGACCTCGACCTCGGGATCGAGACGTTCATTCCAGTGACTATCGAGCAGGACGGCCAGATGGTGATACCCGCGCGTTACATGGCCGACATAACAAGGCGTCTACCTCACTCAGAGGTATGCATCACCTATCGGGAAGACATGCATGCGGCCGAGATAACCTCTGACCGTGCTTCGTTCACAGTGAAGACCATGCCTGCACGCGACTTTCCGTCGCTGCCCGAAATCGCTGCGTCCCACACCTGGGTCATTCCTGAAACGGGCTTGAAAACAATGATAAGGCGCACCATTCCAGCTGCGGCCGCAGATGATTCGCGCGCGGTCCTCACAGGCATACGTACCTGCCTGCAACGCGACTCCGTGTCGATGCTGGCGACTGACTCCTTCCGTCTTGCCTACAGAACGATGCCCATAGAAGGCGGCATCGATAACGAGGTTACAGCCGTGATCCCTGTGAAGGCCATGAGCGAGGTGGAGAAGAACCTGGCGGCCGACGGCGACAGGATGGCGTCGCTCGCCATCACCGAGAGCTATGCCATGGTACAGGTGGGGCCCACGACCTACATCACGAGGTTGCTGGAGGGGCAGTTCCCCAGCGTCAAGCAGGTATTCCCTCAGAACATCCCGGTGAAGATCACCTGTGACAGGCTGCAGCTACTCGACTCCATCGAGCGCGTGTCCATCATGTGCAAAGACGAGCTCAGCGCCATCAGGATGACTTACTCCGGCGACGAGGGCATGGCCTCAGGCTACCTGACCATAAGCGCAGTCACTCCCGATGCAGGCGAGGCAGTGGAGGATATTCCTGTATCGCTGCAGGGGCATGCGAATGTGCAAGTGGCTATGCGCGCGCGCTACCTGCGAGATGTGCTGCGCGTGCTCGACGGCGAGGAAGTCACCCTCGGCTACACCAGCTTCAAGCACCCAATCGAAGTCAAGGATCCGTCTGATCCTGAATACACCTATCTGCTCATGCCAGTTACCTCGCCTGCGTAGATGCGCTGAAGCTAAAGGGCTTGGAGATGGTCGTGCCCGTGAAACACATTGAGATCCATACCGAATACATCCAGCTCGCGGCGGCTATGAAGCTTGCCGGGTTCGTGGGCGCCGGGGGAGAGGCCAAGCACTTCATCGTCGACGGCGATGTGAAGGTCAATGGCGAGGTCGAAACGCGGCGCGGCCGCAAACTTCGGCCGGGCGACACCTTTGAGTTCAGCGGCGAGCAGGTGATGGTTCACAGTGTGGGTCAGGCGGATTGAGCTGACGGACTTTCGCAACTTCAAGAGGGCACAGCTGAGCCTCGATAAGGGGCTCAACCTGTTCCTCGGCCTCAATGCCCAGGGCAAGACGAACTTGCTCGAGTCGATATACGCTGCATCGGCCGGCGGCACATACAGGGCCGCCCGCGATGGTGACATGATCAGGTGGGGCCAGGAGTTCTTCCGCATCGATCTTGAGGTGGAACGCGAACCCGCCCAGGTGAGAATCGAGTTCAGCGTATCAGCGGCTGGCAGGCGCTTTGCTCGCGTCAATGGAACGCAGAAAGTGCGTCCTTCAGAACTTGGAGACTATCTCAACGTCGTGATGTTCACCCCGGATGACCTTAACCTGGTG
Organism: Firmicutes bacterium UBA1393; assembly: GCA_002305255.1. Taxonomy (GTDB): domain Bacteria; phylum Bacillota; class DTU025; order DTU025; family DTU025; genus UBA1393. The sequence goes on from DBQN01000073.1 coordinate 6,146, forward strand.
AAAGGCGCGCCGTCGGAGAGACGGCGCTTTCTCGACAGAGAGATCAGCCAGGTCAGCCCCGCCTACCGTGACTGGCTCGACACATACAACAGGGCCCTTGCGCAGCGCAACGCGCTTCTGAAGCAGATAGGCGGCGACGCCCGCCTGCTGCATGCCTGGGATGAGCAGCTCGTAGGAGCCGGCGCGCGCATCACCATGAGGCGTGCGCGAGTTGTGGCGGATCTCAGTGGCAGGGCCGATGAGGCGCATCGAGGGATTGCAGGCGACGATCAGAAGCTGTCGCTGATCTACAGCCCTTCAGTGGAGTGCGGCGCGAGCCTCGACGAAACTGCAAACGCCTTCCGCCGGCGCCTCTCTGAGCTGGCCGTCGCAGAGGCAGCGCGAGGAGTGACCCTCGTAGGCCCACACCGCGACGACATCAGGTTCGAGCTGGATGGCGTCGATGTGGCGGCGTTCGGATCCCAGGGCCAGCAGCGATCGGTGGTTCTCGCCCTAAAGCTGGCAGAGGTAGGTTTCATTACTTACCGCGTAGGCCAGAAGCCCGTCCTGCTGCTGGATGATGTGCTGTCAGAGCTGGATGCCGGTCGACGCCTGAGGTTGATGGAGCTGGTGGAGATGGGGTGTCAGGCCCTCATCACCAGCGTGGAGCCTGGATGTGCCGGTCTGATGCCGGCCGGCGCAAAGATGTTCACCATCTCGGCGGGGGAGGTGAGTGAGGATGGCCCGCAGGGTAGGCGATGCACTGAGGGGAACAATATCGAAGCTGGGCTACACAACGCGGCTGAGGGACTCGATGGCGATCCACGTGTGGAACACGGAGATCGGGCCGAGCCTGAAGGTTCGCTCGGGCGCGACGATGGTACGGGGAAAGACGCTGTACGTGACAGTTGAAGACTCTGTATGGGCGCAGCAGCTCTCCATGGTCAGCCACGACCTGGCATGCCGCATCAACGAAGCGATTGGCGCCCCTGTGCTCGACAGGATCAGGTTCCGCACCGGCCAGGTCAGGCCGGGCATGGCATGGAAGGCCGCTGAGGAGAAGGCCAATGCGGAGCTGTATGCAGAGGGCGCGCGCCCTGACGCGCTCGGATCTTCCGATCTCACCGCTCTGCGCGGCAGCGAAGGGGTCACCCGCCGCCGCGACAGCCTGATCAGAAAGGTAGCCGACAGCATCGCCGACGACGAGATCAGAAGTCGCTTTGAGCGGCTGCTCGTCACTGACGGTCGCTGGCAGCAGTGGCAGCGCGCCAACTTGTCGCCCGGATCCGGCGCTGCAGCGGAAGTGCTGCGCCGGGAGCCCTGGCTCGACGATGACGAGGTGAGGGCGTTTGGCCGGGCAGGGCGTCGCGGGTCAGCTGCGCTTGCCGCTGCGAC
>DBQN01000073.1:7571-12511 GCA_002305255.1 Firmicutes bacterium UBA1393
CGCTGCCATCCGGGCGACGTCACCGACGAACTGGTGTTGCGCTATGCGGGGCCGGATTATCTCGACTATTTGAGGCGCGCACGCGGAGCCGCCGTCCCCGCCGGTCGCGGAGGTCCCGGAGGTCCCGGAGGCTCCGAAGGGCCGCGTACCGATGCTCCCGAGAGCCCCGGCGCCTAATCGTCCCCGGGGGCTAGCGCGTTCTGATTACCTGACATGCAGCTAATTAGTGTATAATGTCTTTAGAGCGCCGTGGCGCCTCAGTGGGCCACGGCGATTTTGTGGGCCTCAGCAGACTGGAGGAATGGGCTTGGATATCCCGGTTGGCCGCACTAACGCAAACGGAAACCGAAACGCAAACGGCAACGGAAACGGCGCAGCGATGTATAACGCCGACCAGATCCAGGTGCTCGAAGGTCTCGAGGGTGTGCGCAAGCGGCCGGCAATGTACATCGGGAGCACAGATGCGCGCGGTCTGCATCACCTTGTATACGAGGTGGTAGACAACAGCATCGACGAGGCCCTCGCCGGCGTGTGCGACCGCATCATCGTGACCATAGGCCTGGATGGGTCTGTATCGGTTGAGGATAACGGCCGAGGCATCCCCATCGACATTCACCCTCGAGAAGGCAAGCCCGCCCTCGAGGTCGTCATGACCATGCTCCACGCCGGCGGCAAGTTCGGCGGCGGAGGCTACCGAGTGTCGGGAGGCCTGCACGGAGTGGGTCTGTCGGTTGTGAACGCCCTCTCTGAAACGATGGAGGTTTGGGTCAAACGCGACGGCCACGTGCACTACCAGCTGTACCGCCGCGGCGTGCCGCAGCACCCACTGAAGGTAGTGGGTGTGGCCGATGACACCGGAACGGTGGTAAAGTTCAGGCCCGACCCCGACATATTCGAAACCACTGAGTTCTCCTATGACACCCTTGCCTTCAGGCTCAGGGAGTTCGCCTTCCTCAGCGCAGGCATAAAGATAGAGGTCACCGACGAGCGCGAGGACAAGCATGCCGTGTTCCAGTTCGACGGGGGTATCACCTCCTTCGTGCAGTTCATGAACAAGGCGAAAGACCTGGTGCACCCCGAGGTGATCTATGTCGCCAGGGAAGTCGATAACGTATCGGTGGAAGCGGCCATTCAGTATAACGATGGCTACAGCGAGAACATGCTCAGTTTCGCCAACTACGTGAACACCACCGATGGCGGCACTCACCTTTCGGGCTTCAGGTCGGCGCTTACCAGAACCATAAACGACTACGCGCGCAAGGCGAACATGCTCAAAGAGAGCGATGAGAACCTCAGCGGTGACGATGTGCGGGAAGGCCTCACAGGCGTTCTCAGCGTCAAGCTGGAGGATCCACAGTTTGAGGGTCAAACCAAAACCAAGCTCGGCAACAGCGAGATGCGCGGAATCGTCGACAGCGTCGTCACGGAGCGACTGGGTATTTACTTCGAGGAGAACCCCGCGACAGCCAAGAAGATCGTCGACAAGTGTGTCTCGGCAGCCCGGGCCAGAGAAGCAGCACGTAAAGCAAAAGAGCTGACCAGGCGCAAGTCGGCCCTGGAGGTATCCAGTCTCCCCGGAAAACTTGCCGACTGCACCCTGCGCGAGCCTGAACTGTGTGAGATATACATCGTCGAGGGCGATTCGGCAGGAGGTTCGGCGAAGCAGGGGCGCGATCGCCGGTTCCAGGCCATCATGCCCATCAGGGGAAAGATCCTCAACGTGGAGAAGGCGCGGCTCGACAAGATCCTCGCCAACGAGGAGATCAGGGCGATGGTCACCGCCTTCGGCACAGGCATCGGCGAGGACTTCGACATTTCCAAGCTGAGATACGGCAAAGTCGTGATCATGACAGATGCCGACGTCGACGGCGCGCATATCAGAACACTGCTGCTCACGTTCTTCTTCAGATACATGAGGCCGCTCATCGAGAATGGCAATGTATGCATCGCACAGCCTCCGCTTTACGCTGTGCGGCAGGGCAAGAAGGAACAGTATGCATATAGCGACCGCGAGCTGCAAGAGGCCATCGAGAGACTGGGCAAGGCGAACTACACCATTCAGCGCTACAAAGGTCTCGGCGAAATGAATGCTGAACAGCTGTGGGAGACTACCATGAACCCACAAACCCGCACCATGCTCAGGGTGAGTCTCGACGATGCCATAGCCGCCGATCAGCTGTTTACGATGTTGATGGGTGACAAGGTCGAACCAAGGCGCGAGTTCATTGAGACTCACGCCAAATACGCCACCGACATCGACGTCTGATGATGAGTAGAGGTGTGAACGCGTGATAGAGCCCACCGACGGCAAACTCGTACCTATCGACCTAGAACATGAGATGCGCAAATCATACCTGCTCTACTCGATGAGTGTCATCGTGAGCAGGGCCCTGCCCGACGTGCGCGATGGGCTTAAGCCCATTCACAGGCGCATTCTCTACGCCATGTACGATATCAACCTCACGGCCGACAAGCCGTACAGGAAGAGCGCCACCGTCGTCGGCGAAGTGATGGGCAAATACCATCCGCACGGCGACGCAGCCATATACGACGCCACAGTCAGGATGGCGCAGGACTTCTCCATGAGATATCTGATGGTAGACGGGCATGGCAACTTTGGATCTGTCGACGGCGATCCTGCCGCGGCCATGCGCTACACAGAAGTACGCATGGCGAGACTGGCGTCCTACATGCTGTCGGATATCGATAAGGACACCGTGGACTTCACCCCCAACTTCGATTCCTCCCTGAAGGAACCCACGGTGCTGCCGGCGCGCTTTCCACAGCTTCTGGTGAACGGCACGTCGGGTATCGCGGTGGGCATGGCCACTAACATACCGCCGCACAACATGACCGAAGTGATCAATGGCGTCATCCATCTGATCGACAACCCTGACGCCACCGTTGACGATCTGATGCAGTTCATCAAGGCACCTGACTTCCCCACAGGCGGCATCATCCTCGGCACGGGCGGTGTGCGCGAGGCCTACACCACAGGCAGGGGCAGCATCAAGGTGCGGGCTCGCGCCAAGATAGAGCCGATGAACGGCAACCGTCAGCGCATCGTAGTGACGGAGCTTCCGTATCAGGTGAACAAGGCGCGACTGGTCGAGCGCATAGCAGAACTCGCCCGCAACAGGCACGTAGAAGGCATCAGCGACCTTCGCGACGAGTCTGACCGCGAGGGAATGCGCGTCGTCATCGAGCTGAAGCGCGACACCAATGCCAACGTCGTCCTGAACCAGCTCTACAGGCATACGCCCATGGAGCAGACCTTCGGCGCCAACATGCTGGTGCTTGTGAATGGTGAGCCCAAAGTACTCGACCTGCGCGAGATCTTGAAGTATTACATCGCGCACCAGGAAGAGGTCGTCACCAGGCGAACCAGGTTCGACCTCGCCAAGGCCGAGGAGCGGGCCCACGTGCTCGAAGGCCTGCTCATAGCCCTCGACCACATAGACGAGATCGTGAACCTCATCCGCAACTCGCGCAACGGCGACGAGGCCAAGGCCGGCCTGATGCAGCGCTTCGGCCTCACCGACCGCCAGGCCGCTGCCATCCTTGAGATGCGCCTCAGAAGCCTTACAGGCCTCGAGCGCGAGAAGATCGAGCAGGAGTATGACGAGGTAAAGGCCCTTATCCAGAAGCTCGCGGCCATCCTCGGCGACAGGGCGTTGCTCCTGGGAGTGATCAAAACAGAGCTGCTCGAGGTGCGCGACAAGTTCGGTGATGACCGCCGCACGGAGATCACCGAGGTCTACTCCGAGCTGGAGATGGAAGACCTCATAGCCCAGGAAGACGTGGTCGTCACCATGACCCACTCAGGCTATATCAAGCGCCTTCCCGAGACCACGTACAAGGCGCAGCGCAGGGGCGGCAAGGGCGTCACCGGCATGGCCACGAGGGAAGAGGACTTCGTAGAGCACCTCTTCGTCACTAACACCCATGACACGCTGCTGTTCTTCACGAACAAGGGTAAGGTGTACAGCCTCAAGACCTACGAGCTGCCCGAGGCACAGCGCCAGGCGCGCGGAACGGCCATAGTGAACCTCATCGAAACAGAGCCGGGCGAGGCAGTGACCGCGCTCATGCCTGTGTCGACGTTCACCGACGATGTGTACGTGCTGATGGCCACGGCGAGGGGCACGGTGAAGAAGACGGAGCTCTCGGCCTTCTCCAACATCCGTAAGACTGGCATCATCGCCATCAGCCTCGCGCCCGACGACAACCTGATCGGCGTGAAGCTGGTCGGCCAGGCCGATGAGGTGCTCCTCGTCACCAGAGACGGGATGTCCATCAGGTTTAGCCACGATGATGTAAGGCCGATGGGCCGCACCGCAGCCGGCGTGAAGGGGATAAGCCTTGACCCGCGCGACGAGGTGGTGGGCATGGACATCGCCCGCGACACGGCCGACGTGTTGATCATCACGAACCAGGGTTACGGAAAGCGCACTCCCGTGACGGAATACCGTGCACAGAACAGGGGAGGTAAAGGCCTCAAAGCGCTGAACCTCACTCCCAAAACGGGCCGGATTGCCGGCGTCAAGCTCGTGCGCGGCGAGAACGAAGTCATGCTCATGACATCTGCGGGATACGTCATCAGGTTCCAGATCAGCGACATATCGCGCATGGGCAGGTACGCCCAGGGTGTGAAGGTGATGTCGCTCGATGCAGATGACGAGGTCATCGGCATCGCCAGAGTGTCGGGCAAGAGCGGTGACGAACTGGAAGACTGACGAGCACGCGACGGCGTGTGTCTGTGAGACTGGGCAGGATTGGGTGTTGACTTAGCTGCAGCTTCGACATACAATGCCCCTTGCGAGTCAAACCGGTCAGACGGTTGGCAAAGTCGAGTCCAATGGGTATTGACAGGGTGCTCGCATGGGTGGTAACATAGTCGGTGCAGCGGCGAGAGTCGCGGATGTTCCTTGAAAACCAAA
>DBQN01000052.1 GCA_002305255.1 Firmicutes bacterium UBA1393
TACAGCCTGGGGATGCCGAACTGCGAGGGCTCGAACTTGGCGTTGCCGCCGTCATACAGCAGCCAGCAGATGAGTGAGGCGGCCTCTTCGTTGATCTTCTTCGCCTCGTCGCCGTAGATGCACACTGCCTTTGAACCCTTCTCGGCTGCGAACTTCCTTACTGCCTCGCTGCTTGTGGCGATCTCGAAAGCCTCGGTGATGGCCGCGTTGGCATCAGCGGGGATGTCGCCCGGCAGGAACAGACCGAAGTAGGAACCGACTGACGGATGGTTGGGAACCCAGTTGGTGACGGGAGGGATGCTGCCCACGCCCTCTACGTCGAGGGGCACTGTGTCCATGACCGCCAGAGCCCTGAGCTGCTTGGCGCGGAGCATCTCCACGACCTCCATTGACAGCTGCATGACTACATTGACCTCGCCCGACACGGCCGCGGTCACGGCATACACGCCGCCCTGGTAGGGCACGTGCACGTAGTTGACACCGGCGTAGGCCTTGAAGAACTCAGCAGCCTGATGGCCGCCGGAGCCGGTTCCTGCCGAGGCAACGGTGATACGCCCGGTCTTCATGGCAGAGATCAGATCTGCCAGGGTCTTGTAGGGCGAGTTGGCGGGTACGCAGATCACGTTGGGTGTAAACATCGCGAAGAAGTTGGCATAATCCCTGTGGCTGATGTTGAGGAAGTCCAGCACCTGATAGGTTACGATGCTGCCGTTGGCGTTGCCGCTCCAGGTGTATCCGTCGTGCTTCGCGTCGAACATCGCCTTGGTTCCGATGGCGCCTGAACCGCCCGGGGTGTTGGTAACGCTGATACGCTGGCCGAGGGGCTTCTCCATCTCAGATGCAACAATTCTCGCAGTGAGGTCGGATGCTCCACCCGGACCCCATGGCACGATGAGGTTAATGGGACGGTTGGGCTTCCAGGCTGCCAGCGCGCCCATGGAGAGTACCACCATGCACAGGGCGAGTGCCAACCCGACGCGGAATACGTGCTTTCTCATGATTACGGGCTCCTTTCAGATTCTGTGATTTGTTGGTGTCAATCTGTCGCGACACTCGGCCGCGGCAGCGCAAAGCCGGCGATGGAGCCGGCTACTGACCGAGAGATAGTTTTACCGGTGCGCCCGTGCGCGCGGATTCGTAGATGGAACGGATGATCTCTACGCTCTTGCGCCCTTCCTCCCCGGATACCAGGGGTTCGCGGCCTTCAAGGATAGACTGAACCACATCGGCGATCTGCAGGCGATGCCAGGTGCAGTCGGTTTGAGCAGGGTCCGACGCAGTAGACTGCTTTGACTCCGGCGCGTAGTACTTGCGGACTTGCGCCATCTCAGCCTCCGAAGTGTTGCGCACTGACCATTCTGTGATGTAGTCGCCCTGAATGACGACGCTTCCCTCAGTGCCGTGCAACTCCAGACGCATCGTGTAGCCGGGGTATACCGACGTAGTGCCCTCAATCACGCCCAGGGCCCCTGAAGCGAACTTGATGGCCGCAACAGCCGTGTCCTCGACCTCGATCCTCTCATGGGCCAGAGTGCCTGTGTACGCCGATACCTCGGCTACCGGCCCCATTATCCACTGCAAGAGGTCGATGGCGTGTATGCCCTGATTCATCAGGGCGCCGCCGCCGTCGAGCGCCCAGGTGCCCCGCCATCCTGAGCCATCGTAGTATTCCTGACTGCGCCACCACTTGTTGTAGGCATCGCCCATGACAAGCTTGCCGAGGCGGCCGCTGGCGACAGCCTGCTTTACGAACTGCCAAGCGGGCTTGAACCTGAACTGGAAGATGCCGGCCAGGATCACACCGTTTCGCCGACAGGCCTGTATCATGTCATCGATGCGCTCTACAGTGATCTCGACGGGCTTTTCGACTATCACGTGTTTGCCGGCTTCAGCGGCTGCAACCGCTATGTCGCGGCGTGCCCCCGAAGGGGTGAGGATGCATACGACATCGACATCCGGGTTGGCCAGAGCTTCAATGTAGTCGGTGTAGCCTATGCCTCCGAACTCGCTGACGACTGCATCTACCTGCGACTGCCTGGAGTCGACTGCGGCGACAAGCCGGGCTTCAGGTATCGTAGTGATGGATTCAAGATGCATTCTGGATATGGCGCCGAGGCCGACGACTGCGAAACCGAGGGGCAATCCCATCACCTGCCTACTACTGAGAATTGTTGACACCGCCGCGGTGCCGATGGTAAGGTCTGCTTAGATAAACGTTTAACACAGGGCTTGCCAAAGCCTGCTGCCGGGATCGAGATACGGGGGCACGCAAAATGCACCTAGCCAATCCAGCTAACGAGGGTCACCACACAACCCGCCCTACGCTCAAGGATGTTGCAGCGCTTGCACACACATCTGTGGCTACGGCCTCAAACGTTCTCAGCGGTCGTGACAAGTTCGTCAGTGACAGCCTTACCGAACGGGTGAAAGAGGCCGCCAGCGCCCTAGGGTATCGGCCCAACCTGGTGGCCAGATCGATGAAGGGCAAGAGCCGCAATCTCGTGGCGATACTCGTTCCCGAGTTCTGGAACCCCGTGTTCACCCGCATAGTGACGGGAGCCGAGCGCGTTGCTGCTCAGAATGGCTACTTGCCTCTGATATGCAGCACCGAAGGTGACGCCCGCCGCCAGGAGGAGTACATCGAGGGCATAGTAGCGCAACAAGTAGACGGTTGCCTGCTGACGCCCGTGAGCTCTGATCCTGACTCTCTTGGGGCCGTCGTTGCGAGTGGAATTCCGTGTGTAGTATTAGACAGACCACTCAGGAATCCCTTCAACCATCCATCTGTAACCTATGACATGGCAGGTGCCGCCGGCACGGTTGTGAACTACCTTGCACGCCGCGGCCATCGGCGCATCGGGTTCATCGGATGGAACTCTCCCGCCGTGGGCGCCAGAGCCGAGGGGTTCCGCGAAGCCACGCGGGCGCTGAGGTTACCTGACGAGGATTGCCCCATCCTAACGGGGGAGCTAACGCGTGAGTCAGGCGCCCGGCTCGTGAGGGAGTGCCTGGAAGCAGGCAAGGAGCATGGCGGCATCACTGCGCTTCTCCTGGGCCATCATCATCTGGGTGAGGGTGCCGTTATGGAGCTGGCCCGGGCGGGGATACGCTGGCCCGATGATCTGTCGGTAGTGGTGTACGGCAACCCCACGTGGGCGCAGATGATGCATCCGGCATTCACCTGCGTTGATCTACCCGATGCTGACATGGGCAAGATGGCGATGGAGATCCTCATCCAGATGCTTAGGGGCAGGCCGCCGCAGGTAGTACACACGGTATTGCCGTGTACGCTTGTTGAGCGAGGTTCGGTACGAACAGTCAGTCAGACCAATGAAAGGGGCAGCGATCAAGATGATTAGGCAGTTCACAGCGGGAGAGTTGACAGTCAAGGTTTACGCCACTCGACGCGAGATGGGAGAGGCTTCGGCGGCAGAAGTGTCGCGCAGGATGCGCGCGGCCATCGCGGAGAAGGGAAGCGTGAGCATCCTTCTGGCGGCGGCGCCGTCGCAGAACGACTTTCTCGCGGCATTGGCCGCAGACGAGTCGATAGACTGGAGTAGAGTCTACTGCTTCCACATGGACGACTACCACACACTGCCCGTTGGCGCACCACAGCGTTTCGACGTTTGGCTCGAAAAGAAGATCATCAACAAAGTGAAACCGGCCCAATTCTTCAGGATGGCGCCTGAACCGGGGATGAGCGTGGAGCAGATCGCGGCGCGCTACGCAAAGCTCCTCGCAGAGCATCCGCTCGATATCTCCTGCATCGGCATAGGTGAGAACGGGCATATCGCATTCAACGACCCGCCCGTGGCCGACTTCAACGACCCCGCAGTAATAAAGGAAGTGACCATGGACGAAGTGTGCCGGAACCAGCAGGTGCATGACGGCGCGTTCCCGTCCATCGGCGACGTTCCGCAGACGGCGATAACCCTGACCATACCTCCAATCGTCGCGGCAGGCTTCGTCAGCGCTGTCGTGCCCACAAAACTGAAGGCAAAGGCCGTTGCCAATACCGTGAACGCGCCTATCAACGAAGCCGTGCCCGCATCGATCCTCAGGCGCACGCCCGGGGCGATCATGTTCGTAGACGCCGACGCCGCGTCACTGCTGTAGGATCCCTGCAATACAGCGGTGCGGCACTTGGGCATGGGAGACAGGAGGTGTAGGCGTGTTCGAATGCGCAAGGTATGTGCCTGAAAAGCTCTTCGATGTGATCACTGAGACGAGGGTCAAATCGCCGCAGGTTATAGCCGCTGAGGCTGCGGCACGTCGCAAGAGACCGGAGCTCGCCCCTGACGGTCGGCTCTGTGTGCTCGCGTGTGACCACCCCGCAAGGTTCGTTACACAGGCCCTGGGCAATCCGGTGGCCATGGCCGACCGCCGCGACTACCTGGCCCGCATCCTGAGGGTGCTGTCGCANNTCCAGCGCAAGGCCACTGGGCAGTCGTTCCTCGATGGAAAGGTGCTCATGGGCTGCATGAACCGGGGCGGGCTGTCGGGCGCAGCTTTCGAGATGGACGACAGGATGACCTGCTATGATGCCGACTCCATTCGAACAGGCGGGCTTGACTGCGCCAAACTCATGTTCAGGCTCTGCCTCGACAATCCCGACTCCCTCGCGACCATAGAGTACTGCGCAAAGGCCATCAGCGAGCTCGCGAGAGCGGGGATCCCGTCTTTCCTAGAGCCGCTGCCGGTGGAGCGCGTCGACTCAGGCTTCAAGGTGAGCAAGAACCCCCACGACCTCATGCGCGTGATCGGCGTGGCCTCGGCCCTCGGTGTGTCGAGCGCACTGACGTGGCTCAAGGTGCCCATCGTAGCCGATTTCGAGCAGGTGTGCCGCGCAACGACACTGCCCATGCTGCTTCTTGGTGGAGAGTCGTCGGGCGATCCCCGAAGGCTAATGGCCGACTTCAGGCATGCGCTCGACGCAGGCACCAACGTGCGCGGCGCGCTCATCGGCAGGAATGTGCTGTATCCCGGGCCCTTCGACCCACTGGGGGTCGCAGTAGGGATATCACGCATGGTGCATCGGAGCATCAGCGCCGACGAAGCCACTGCTGCCGTCGACAGCATGGAGCAATACGGCATCGGGGCGTTCGACTTCGACGCGAGTGTACAGAGGTAACAGCGACACAACGACGTGATAGGTTGGTGGCGCCGCTCCGGCTCCCCACGGCCACGCCTGCTGACGATGG
>DBQN01000014.1:0-164 GCA_002305255.1 Firmicutes bacterium UBA1393
CTGGTGGAAGGCTACATCGACGTGATCTCCCTGGTCATGGCCGGCGTTCCGAACGTCGTCGCCACGCTGGGAACAGCATTGACACTGGAGCAGGCGAGGCTCATATCCAGATTCGCCAGTGAGCTCGTGCTCTTCTACGACGGAGATGCGGCCGGTTCAGCCGC
>DBQN01000014.1:260-1205 GCA_002305255.1 Firmicutes bacterium UBA1393
TATCGAGGCTCGAAGACCGGGTTAGGGCGGCCGAGGAAGTAGCAGCTACGCTGGCGGCAGTATCCAGCGACGTGGAGAGAGCAGAATACCTGCGTGAGGCCAGCGAGAGGTTGGGTGTAGACGCGCAGGTACTGGGTGCGGCAGTGAGGAGAGCTGCTGCAGCGGCAAGGAACCAGCAGGCGCCGGCGCCGTTGAGGCAGGTCAAGCCCGAAGCGTTCAGGGACGTGGGAACCTCAGGCGCCCAGATGAGGGCNNTTCTTCGAAGTCGAGAGGTGGCTGTTGTTGCTCGCGCTGACGCAGCCAGGAGCAGTCGATACCATCGCGGCGGAGATGGCCCGCGGCCGGGGAGAGAGCTTCGCGACGTCACCCAATGCCGAGCTGATGGAAATGGTGTTGCAGGCGCACGCAGAGGGCAAGCATATGGATGCCGCTGCTCTGATTGACGCGGCAAGGTCNNCGCGGTGGACAGGGCCATCGAGCTATGGCGGCGCCGACTTGCGCAGCAGCGCCTTGTCGAGATAGATACAGAGATCAAACAGGCAGAATCGACCGGTGCAGCTGAGAGGGTCAGAGCACTGATGGAGGAACAGGTCGAGCTAAGGCAGGCGCTCGGCCGCGACATCGCACTCTACTAGCACCAGGCGGCAGCGCCAGGTGAGAGCCGTCAGTCGGCGATTCGGAAGGTGAGGAATTCATGCCCAAGGAATTGAGCGCGCCCGAGTTGAAAGACCTCGTGGCAAAAGGCAGCAAGCGAGGGAGTCTCACTAATGGTGAGATCATGGACGCGTTGCAGAACGTTGAACTCACGCCGGATCAGATCGATGAGATGTTCGACACTCTCGGCGAGTCAGGCGTAGACATCGTGGACTCGCCCGATGCCGAAGGTCCCGTGTCGCCCCTTGAGCGCGAGGATGATGCTCACGAGCACCACGAAGTGGAGATCGA
>DBQN01000014.1:1222-91308 GCA_002305255.1 Firmicutes bacterium UBA1393
AGAGTGCCGCTCCTCACGGCTGAAGAGGAGATCGAGCTCGCCAAGGGCATCGAGCGCGGTGACGAAGAGGCCAAGCGGCGCCTCACCGAAGCCAACCTCAGGCTGGTAGTGAGCATCGCCAAGAGATACGTCGGCCGAGGCATGCTGCTTCTGGACTTGATCCAGGAGGGCAACCTTGGCTTGCTCAAAGCCGTCGAGAAGTTTGACTATGTCAAGGGGTTCAAGTTCAGCACCTACGCCNNGTGCATATGGTCGAGACCATCAACAAGCTCGTTCGCGTGCAGCGTCAGCTCCTTCAGGAACTCGGCCGCGAGCCCAGCGCCGAGGAGATCGCCGAGGCAATGGGCCAGCCGGTGGAGCGCGTCAGGGAGATCATGAAGGTCGCCCAGGAACCCGTGTCGCTGGAGACCCCCATCGGCGAGGAAGAGGATTCGCATCTCGGAGACTTCATCGAGGACGAGGACGCCCTTGCTCCGCCGGACGCCGCCTCCTTCACACTGCTGAAGGAGCAGCTCCAGGAGGTGCTGGAGACCCTGGCCGACAGGGAGGCTAAGGTACTCCGCCTGCGCTTCGGCATCGACGACGGCCGCGCCCGCACCCTCGAAGAGGTGGGGCAGGAGTTTGGCGTGACCAGGGAGCGGATACGGCAGATAGAGGCGAAGGCCTTGAGGAAGCTTCGGCATCCAAACCGGAGTAAGAAGCTGAAGGACTTCTTGGAGTAGTCGGGGAGACTCATCGGGTCACAACTGCATACAGCACCTGTGAGACTATGACGGCGCCATTGCTGAAAGGGCGCCTTTTCCATTTGTATGGGTGGAACGCTCTGAGACGGGATCAAGTCGTCGTTCTCAACAGCGATTCGCACAGCTTATTGATGGTAAGTCTCAGGAGGATAGACGGCTGGAAGTGCTGTATTGGCTTAATGTTCGGCTTGCACGACGAACCGGCGGAACAGGGAGAACGAGCTCACGATGCAGGGAGTACCGGGGGCCTGCCTCGTCAGATGGTCTGAGACTAGACGTCCTGAGGATCTGGGGCGCAGGATGTCATGGGTTTTTGTGGCCAAGCCACAGAATTTGAGGTGTCGTGTTATCCCGTTGGTTCGCCCATTATTGAGATGATTCCCGAGTCCTTCCAGAGGCCTATTGCTTCCGCACGAGTGGTTTCGAAAAGGCTCAGAAGGAGGTGGGACTGTATCGGAAAATTCAGGGAGGAATGCATGGGCGACTCGTAGTAATAGCACAACCAGATACACATACGTTGGACATGATACCTGGTGGGCTCCGCAGAGCCTGCCAGGTATCACTGGTAAGAGGGGTATTCGAGGATAATCGGTCTTCACCAAGGGTATGGGAGGGGTTCCGATGCAGAATCGAATGGGGTTGCGCCTAGCGGCGCTCGCGTGTATCACGGTGTTTGCCATCGCAGTAGCAACGCCGGGACGCGTCATAGGTGGAGAGGACACCCCCTTCAGGTTCGATCCCATGAGCGGCTGGGTGCCACTTCAATCGGTGAACCCCTACGCGGACTTCACCCTATCGGATCTCTGGGATGGCACTGCATGGGAAGGCTCAACGGCGGTGGTTAGGGGACGCGCCACCATAGTGCCCGACACCGGCTCTGCGCAGATCAGTGTGGACTTCCTTCCGGATGCGGGGGCGATGCTGCAGAGCGGCCCTGATCTGTTTGTGGTGCCTCTCCATAGGCCCCTGAAATGGAAGGCTACCGTGATCGTCCGCAACCCGGGCGATGTGGCCATGACAGACGTCGTTGTATCCTCTGAGTTCGGTTCGGCGTTCATCGTCACCGTGGATGGCAGTTCCGACAAGAGGGCCAGAGTGGTACGAGACGATGGCAGAGGCCTCCTACCAGTCGCATCCACGTTCTCATGGAGCATCGAATACCTGGGCCCCGGCGAAGCGGCCAAAGCAGAACTGACGGTAAGGCCACAGTCGTCTCGTGGAGGTTCGGGCTTCAGCGCAGAGGGAGTGTACTCGATCCATTCGGGGTTCAGGTTGACCTACAGCGTGCTTGGGCAGACGCAGGTAAGGTCTACGGGTTCGCATTCGGTCATTGCGCGGAATGATCCGGCGTCATTCAGACCTGACACTGTCGAACTCGTCAGCTCATCCGAAACGGGGGACCAGGATGACCCCGATGAGGCGGATGGCGCGGCGGGCCCCGGTGCGATGCGTCCTATCGCCACGCCAGCCTATTTCGGATCGGCGACGAGCCGAGCGATTCTACCTCAGATAGAACGTCTCCCGGATCCGTCATCGCCGACCTACCCTCAGGAGCAGGGCAGGTTCCGGCTGCTGGCTACGGGCCTTACTCCCAACGTCTCGGTGGAGAGTGACAAGTTCGTCGTTCCAGCCGGAGAACACGCCGAGTGGGATGTGGAGATGTGGGTCCTTAACCCGGGCGGCACTGACCCCAGGGGATGGAACGGATGGGAAGTCTCTCTGACGATCGGTCGACACCTGGAGGCGACCGAGGCTGAGAGGTACGTGATCATTGAGAGTACGTCTGTCTCAAACACGGGCGTTCTCACGATTGCGACGACATACCCGGAACCGGGGGTCACAGTAGTGCGCGTCCTGTGGGACTGGCAGCAGCACGCTGCCAACAGATTCCTTCCGGAGTCCACCGCCTACATCAGACTTCGTCTCAGCACCGAAGGGCTGGAGGCGGGATCGGAGGACCTGGTGTTCGCAGAGGACATCCTAATGAAATACAACCCGGTAGGAGACGCGTTCTTCCACGATGTGCGAATGCATGACATATACATCAAGCGCATCGGGGGACGTGCCGACATCACGGTCAGTGCGACGCGCCTCGACTGGAGGGTTCGC
This sequence comes from Firmicutes bacterium UBA1393, assembly GCA_002305255.1. GTDB lineage: Bacteria > Bacillota > DTU025 > DTU025 > DTU025 > UBA1393. The sequence goes on from DBQN01000014.1 coordinate 4,075, forward strand.
AAGCCGGGTGTGTATGCCACCGTGGCCACGCAGGTATCTGCGATAGGTGCAGGAACCCTGCTGATCCAGTTTAGCGGGTTCGATGATCTCGTGACACTGGATGCCGCACCCGGGAGCATACCGGTCTGGTATGGCTTCGGACCCGACATGGCCGCAGCAGATACCGGCGGCTGGGTCAGGGCATCGGACCTGAACAACACGTCGCGGTCGATTGACCTGTCGAATCCGACGCCGGTGACGATGTGGTCAAAGATAAGTGTGGGCGACGAGGTTTCGTCCGCTGAATACGGCGACGAGGGGGTGATCACTTTCATACTGGGGAACAACCAGCCATCACTGTAGACTCGTACGCACCGAACCCGTTCATCACCACACATTAAGGAGGCTGCCACACAATGAAGAGACTTGCGATCCTTTTTGCCATCATGGCGCTGCTCCTGGTATCAGCAGTAGCCAGCGCTGATCCACTGCCAAGCGGGGCTGTCGAAGTTGAGCACTGGGAGTGGGTTCCCGGATCTGCCGGCCAAGCAGGCTACTGGAAGTACTTCGCTGACGGCGATACGAGCGCACTGGCACGTGCGTGGAGAAGCGGGCCTGACTCCGGTTTCTGCAACCGGGCGGAGTGGATCATCGATTTCACGAACCATGCATCGGTAGCTCAGTGGGCGGAATGGACTATCGGAGGGACTCGTTGGGATTGGCGCGTACTCAAGCCTGGCGAGTATGCTGCCGACTGTATCGAGTTCACGCTGAAGAGCAATAACTCGATCTTGATCGACTACGAAGGATTCGCGGATCTGGAGCGCCTGAATACACCCGAGAACGTCGAGGAGTTTGGCGCGGGCGTGCTCCAGTACATAGAGACCTACTATAGCTTCGGCGAGAGCATCACATCAGCGGTGAACAACGGATGGGTGCGCGCGGAAGAGCTGAACGATGACGATGATACGATCCCGGATAGCGCAGCTCTGCACGCCGGACTATCCACCAAGCTCTTCAACAGGATAATAGTTGCCGACTGCAACAGCTCCGGCGAGTACGAAGACACTGCTACCATCACCCTGTCCCTTCTGAACCAGCAGGATTGGGTAGATGACGAGGGCGGCTGGGTATCTCCCCAGGTGTAGGGAGGATACTGCTGTCCGTTGCTAGTGGGAACCCCACGATAGCGAGTGACTGGCCCTATGGAGGCGGCACGCTCCGCGGCGCCGCCTCCCTCCAACGCGGAAGGAGAGAGTGCACCATGCGCTGCTGGCGGACGTTGTCTCTAGCCATAGTCATTCTGGTATTCGCTCTTGCAGCAAGACCTGCCGCTGTTGAGGCGCAGACCCAGGTCAGCTTCACACCCTTGTTGACGCAGCTGACACTGATGCCCGGCTCGGTGAGCAATTTCGAGGTCGTTGTGACCAACACCGGCAAAGTGGCCCCTGCCGAGTTCTCGGTGTACGCAGCCGACATAACTCAGAAGCCGAACGGCGAGTACGAGGTGCTGCCTGCTGGGAAGTCGCAATACTCGTGCGCAAGCTGGATCAAGCTCTCCACTCAGAGCCTGAAGGTCGGGCCAGGCTCAACAGGCGCCGTTGCCTGTACAGTCTCAGTGCCCCGGAGCGCCTCCGGCGGCAGATACGCCGCGATCGTGCTTGAGATGGCACCAGAGCCAAAGAGAGACACCGGCGCACTCGGATCCACGGCGGTTGTCCAGAGATTTGTCTCGGTTGTGGAGCTCACCGTGCCTACGCGGACACTACAGAGGAGACTGGACATCACGGGGTTCACGGCATCGTCTGCCGCTGACAAACCTGCGTACGTAAGCAAGTACGGGACCAGTGCGCTCATCCTGACTCTGCAGGTCAGCAACCCCGGAACCGTGCATGTGTTTGCCGACGCGAGGATGATTCTCCGCGACGCAGCTGGGAAGAGGCTGCGCGAAATACCTCTGGGCTCAGGGCGGGGCATTGTACTGCCGGCAAGTACTGTCTCCATGACCTCGGTCCTACCGGCGGGACTGGCCGCAGGGGACTACACGGCCGATGTAATGGTTTACTATGGCGGGGTAAGACCGGCGACTGCGAAGATCCCTTTCACAGTAGATGAGGGGACCGCAAGTGCTTCGAAGGCAGAGATCACAGCGGTGATAGCCCCCTTCTCAGCTGACCCGGACGAGTTCGATCTGACATACCCGGCAGGCGCCACGGCCGCGCGCTCAGTGGTCATCCACAACAGATCGGATCAGACCATCCGCGTGACAGGGAGGGCAAGCGCGCTCAGCTACGACTCCGAAGGTCAAATCGTCCTGGACCAGGTGGACTCCCCTTCGAGCTGTGCACAGTGGATCAAGCTGAACCCTGAGGCGGTAGACATCAAACCAGGTGCCAAACAGGTAGTCAGGATGACCATCGTCATCCCCAAGGGCGAAGCCGGTGGGAAGTACGCGAACCTGGTGTTCACGGCAACGCCTGTGGATGGAGTGGAAGGCGATGCATGGGCGGGTGAGACCGGCACTACCATCACGTTGCGAGTAGGCAAAGAGTTCATCACCTCCGGAGAGTTGTCTTCCATTACCGTGGAGGACGGCGGCCCGTCGGTGGGCCGTGTGTTCGGAACGGTGTTCACCAACACGGGCACCATCCACGTGAAGCCCAGCACTTCCGTGACCATAAAGCGGAGGATCATGCCGGAGCCGATCCCAGGGATCGAGTACATCGGTCGGGGATCCCTCGAGAACGTCGCTCAGTTGAACCTCGGTGAGGAGCTGAGTCCCGTGCTCCCTGGAGGCACGCGTGAACTCTTCGTGGCGATGTCAGGTGATCTGGAGCCTGGCGATTACGTTGTGGAGTTTCTGGTCAATTACGGGGGCGAGACGCCTCTCTACCAGGTACATGAGTTCTCTTTGAAGTAGGTAGCGCCCGCCGGGGCGGGCCTGTTGCGGCAGAGTAAGTCTGAGACTGGAGGAGTAGTCATGGTCATCGCGCGTGGACTCTCAGCCGCGGGTGCGCGGCGCACGCTCATCGTCCTATCACTGTTGGCCGCCCTGTCTGTAGCCGGTTCGGCTCATCTCTGGGCGCAGGAAATCCAGACTCCTGAACAAGTACTTGTAACGAACATTTTCGATAGTACCGACATTATCAGTGTGTTACGCGATATTTCTGCCCAGACAGGTGTGAACATCCTTGCCGAACCATCGGTACAGGGCTGGATCACCATGGAGCTCCTCGATGTGCCGTTGGAGGACGCTCTAGACATGATCGTCGGCCCGCTTGGCTACACGTGGGTGAGGCAGGGCAACTACTACATCGTTGGGTCAGCTGACGCGCAGAACCCTGCCTACCACATGTTTACGAGCACCGAGGTGATCAGGCTGCGCTACGCCAAGGCCGAGGCAGTGGCGGAGCTGCTATCTGACTTCTTTAAGCCCAATGTCAAAGTGGATCCTGTGGCGAACGTTATCATGGTCACGGGAATCCGCTCCATCATCGACAGGATCAAGGCCGATATCGCCCTTGTAGACAAACCTGCGCGGCAGGTGATCCTAGAGGCTGTGGTTATGGAAATGACCACTGACTCGGGCAAAGACAACAGGGCCGACTGGCGGGTGCAGGCGAGCGTAGGTGCGTCTGACCCGGTCATGCCTCTATCTGGTTTCGTGGACTTCGTCTCAGGGATATGGAGTGGCAAGTTGAGTATGCAGGGTGGCCTGACTCAGCTGTTGGCGTCAATTGAAGTCATGGTAGACTCGGGGCAGGCTGAGATCAATGCCACGCCGAAGCTGATGGCCCTCGACGGTGAGACCGCCGAGATATTCCTGGGCCGGGAGAAGTACATAACTGTATCGACTACTACCACGGAGACAATGACGCAGAGCAGGCTAGAGTCGATAAAGACCGGCATCACCCTTCGGTTCACGCCGAGGATCACTGACTCGGGCGAAATCATCATGAAGATCGAACCCGAGGTGTCGGATGCCGTGGAGGTAACCGGCGGGTTCCCCATAGTCAACAGGCGCACAGTCTCGACCACTGTGATGCTCCGCGACGGTGAGACGCTGGTAATCGGCGGTCTTAAGCTGAAGTCGGAGTATGACAGCAGCAGCAAGGTGCCGGTTCTGGGAGACCTGCCCGTGCTCGGTCTCCTGTTCAGCAGCAACAAGAAGGCCTCAGTCGAGACTGAGACCGTTGTGCTGATCACACCGAGGATCGTCGAGCTGGGATCTGGCGTGTAGGCGGGAGGCGGGTACACTATGAGGCGCAAGTCCTTGTGCAGCCGTGCGCTGCCGGTTGTAGCGGCCGCGGCGACGGTGCTGTTACTGATTGCAGTCTCGAGTTCGGCAACACTCGCGTGGCAGCCGGAGTTCCTCGACCCTCGAGTGGCCGGAATGGGCCTGGCACACGTCGGTGTACTAGGCGCGCCCAGTCCGACTTGCACGAATCCTGCATCCTATGGCTTTGAGGTGACTCAGGTGTCGGTAGTGGCGGGAGCAGCTTTCGTCCCTGACATGAAGGAGGTGGCCGGCTTCGTCGCGATGAGCGATGTGGACCACGGCCTCGGTGCCGGAGGGTTCAGCTTCAGCTATCGGCGAACGATGGAGGAGGAGCCCTCGGGGACCAGCATGAAGGGAGTTTACCAGGTCGGGAAGGCGACTAACGATTGGTTGTCGCTCGGGTTGGGTGTCGGCTTAGTGCGGTCAGACGATGCTGATCCGCTACTGACAACCGAGGCTGGGGCCATCGTGAAGCTAGGGGCTTTCCGCGTGGGGGCCTTGGTCTCGGATATCACCGCGACGCGTTTCGGAGAGGATGATATCGATACGGCAATAACCCCGTCTATGTCGGTCGGGGTGGCCATCCAGACTGCCGGCGGTCTCACAATCGCCGCCGACGCGCACGATCTGCTGTCTTCAAGTGGAGAAACCAGCACGTGGTACTCGGGCGGGGCCGAGTTGTGGTTGGGCGACAAGGTCGCGCTCAGGGGAGGAGTGATCCTGAAAGGTGAGCCCGGTGACTTGCAGGCCTCGTATACTGCTGGCTTCGGGATCAACGGCGCCGGCGTCACTTTCGGCTACGCCATTGCCGGTGGCGGAGGCAACCCGGTCACTCACTGTATCGGCGTGGGGGGTTCGTTCTGACGCCGGAGCGGATCGTAACGGAATCTCTCAGCAGGTGATACAAGCTGTGGCGCGGTAATAGAGTGATATCGGAGCACTACCCACTTTGCAGATACCTGACGCGGTCCGTGAGGATCGGTCAGGTATCTGTGCTAGAGGGGCCATTCGAGGATTCGCGCCGAGAGGTTGAAGGAGGTGATCGTGTTCGTTGCGAGGGCGTGGTTTTCTGTGCATTGCCCCGCAGTTCCGAGCCGTGTTCCGGCTTCTCGCGATGAGTGGATGATTGGGGGGTTAAGAATCCGATGAAGAGACTTGCTGTACTGATATGCGTCATGGCCCTGCTGCTGGTGCCGGCAGCAGTGGGCGCGCAGCTGCCGGGCAGTCCGCTTCCTGAGGGTGCGGTCGAGGTAGAGCACTGGGAGTTCAGAGAAGGCAACTGGGTACACTTCCCTGACGGCAGTCTCGACTCTCTGGCTCGTGCTTTCAGGAGCGGCGGAGCGATTGGCAGCTGCAACAGGGCGGTATGGACCGCGGACTTCACAAACCATGCGGCGGTAGCTCAGTGGTCTAGCTGGAGCATCACGGGCAATCGCTGGGATTGGCGCGTGCTCAAGCCGGGTGAGTATGCAGCCGATTGCATAGGGTTCTGGCTTCAGAGCAATGAAGCCGTTGCCATCGACTTCGAGGGCTTCGGCGATCTGACGCGCATCACGCCGGGCGGCGTGAAACAGACCATAGACACCTACTACGGCTATGGCGACTCGATCAACACTGCTGCGGCAAATGGGTGGACTCGGGCGGCTGACCTGAACACCCTCGATCTGACCATCCCTGACACGGCAGCGCTTCACGCTGGCTCCACCGTGAAGCTGCTAAACAGGATAGTTGTGGACGTGTGGAACAGCGCAGGTGAGTACGAGGACACGGCCGTGGTCACACTCAGTCTCGTCAACCAGCAGCCCTGGGTGACGGCGGCGGGCAGTTGGGTCACGCCGTAAGCCCGGTCACCTAGATCATGAGATGGAATGAGAGTCCGGGGGCAGCCGCGCCTGTGGCTGCCTTCTCTCTGCCTGAAAGGAGGAGGAATGGGTGCACCGACTGCGCATGGCGGTTCTAGCGATCGCTCTCACACTACTTCTACTTGCGCTACTGCTGTCGGCGACGGCGCACGCTGACGCCCCGACATCGGTGAGCTTCACTCCGCTCCTTACGCAGCTGGAGGTGGCGTCAGGCTCTTCCGCCCAGTTCACCGTGGTGCTGAGAAACGATAGCCCCACCGATAGGCTGGAATGCTCCATATACGCTGCTGATATCATGCAGCGCCCTGACGGGCAATACGGCTTGCAGCCCGCGGGGAGCGCCAGTCACTCGCTGGCCAGCATGATGAGACTGTCAGCCAACAGGGCCAGCGTAGAGCCGGGAGGCTCGTTCGCGGTCACCGCCACCGTTACGGTGCCGTGGGGCGAGATGGGTGGCCGATATGGGGCAGTGGTGTTCGAGGTCGATCCTGACCCCAGGGAACCCGGTGCTGCCGCATCCACCGCAGTCGTACAGCGCTTTATGTCGGCTGTGGAGGTAACGATCACAGGAAGGCCGACGAGCAAGCGCCTTGATATCGTGGGCTTCGCCGTCTCCACTGCAGAGGACAAGCCCGCCTATGCCATGCGCTACGGTCGCGACGTCGTGGTGCTTGGGGCCGAGGTACGCAACTCAGGCGACATACACGTTTTCGCCAGGGGCAGCATGGTGTTGCGGAGCGCAGAAGGGCGGCGTCTGCTTGAGACGCCCATAGGGGGCGGGAGGGGGATCGTGCTTCCAGGTGCAACGGTGGCGCTGGAGGCGGTGCTGCCTGATGGCCTGGCTCCAGGCAGCTACGTGGCTGACCTCGCGGTGTCTTTCGACGGCTCGCGGCCGGTGACGGCCAGGGTGCCGTTCGTTGTTGGGCAGGGCGATGACGACGGGGCGCGCCCGCCGTCAGTGACGGCCATCGCTCCGCTGTCAGTGTTGCCCGCAGAGTTGGAGCTGAGCTACAGCGCCGGCGCGACGGTGACGAGGGCGGTTACCGTGGAGAACCGGTCGGGTCAGCAGGTTAGCGTGACCTGCTCCACGACTGACGTTGACGTGGGGAACGGGAGGGTGGCTCCGAGCTGTAGGGGATGGATCAAGCTTTGGCCTGAGGCCTTCGTCTTGCAGCCGGGGGCCAGGCAGACAGTGCAAATGCTCCTAGCCATCCCTGGTGGAGTGTGGGGTGGCAGGTACGCAGAGCTTGTGTTTGCTGCCGATCCTGTGGGCGCAGACTGGTCGTCGGAGAGCACCACGCGCATCCACCTAACCGTAGGCAGAGATCAGGTGGTGTCAGGCGCTCTGAGCCCGGTGTTCATCGAGGCCGGAGGCCCCACCGTGGGAAGCATTATTGGAGTTGCGTTTGCCAACACTGGGTCGGTTCACGTGCGGCCGCACGCGGTAATGCAGCTTTCGGCCGGCAGTCTCGGTGAGTGGACTGTGCTTCACTCAGTCGACCAGGGCGAGGAGCAGCAGCCGGTGCTGCCGGGGGAGGTGCGGGAAGTCCTGGTGTCTATGATGAAACCCCTTGAGCCAGGCACATACAGGGTGGAGTTCCGAGTCGACGTCGGCGACGGCGGCGAGCCGTTGTCGGCTGTGCGCGAGTTTTCCGTTGAACCACAGGAGGCGACTCCTCGCGACGTGGCACCGAATGTCCGAAAAGTCAGAGAAGAGCGAGGCGATATGGTTGATTAGGTATACCCGGCCGGTGATGCTTGCGGTGATCGCGACGGCGCTGATGCTGGTGCTGATGGTGTCAGGGTCAGGGGCAGCGGCAGAACCGCTGGTCACTAATGTGTTTGAAGATGAAGATATCCGTAACGTGTTGCGCTACATGTCGGCACAGACTGGGTGCAGTATTCTGGCCGAGCAATCAGTGCAGGGCTGGATCAGCCTCGTGCTGAAGGACGTGCCGCTCGACATGGCCCTCGACATGATCACGGAACCCCTGGGCTACGCATGGGTCAAGCGAGACGGCTACTATCTGGTGGGCACGCCTGACACGAAGAATCCGGCCTACGCTGCGCTCGTCGACACCGAGGTGGTGAAGCTGGGATACGTGAAGGCAGATGCTGCAGTGAGACTCCTTTCAGACTTCTTCGCTCCCAACGTGAAGGCAAGTGTTGCGGCCAACGCAGTGGTGATCACGGGCACGCGCGCAGTGATCGATCAGGTGCGGCAGATGCTCGAGGTGATCGATACTCCTCCTGCCCGGGTCATCGTGGATGTTATGGTCCTCCAGCTTGCCGGCGGCGAGAGCATCGTCGAGGCGGGACTATTTTCGTCTGACGTGTTGGCGAGGCTCGCGGCGTCGGGTGCCGCGGACGCACGAACCTCAGTGCAGCTTACGACGGTCGAAGGCGATACGGGCGAGGTGACCATGACGTGGGAAGCGGGCATGGGCACTGCGACGGCGTCGTTTCAGGTCACGCCCCGACTGACGCGGGAGAGAGAGATCTTGCTGAAGGTAGCCGTGGACGTGTATGAGTCGACGCGCGACGGCGGCTCGATGACTCCGACGCCTGATGCGCGGAGGCACCGCGCGTCGACCACGGTGATAGCCCGCAACGGCGAAGGCGTGCTGGTTGGGCGGTTCAACCTGCACGGCGCGGGGGCAGAACCCGACACCACGTTGATTGTTGTGATACCGCGCGTGCGCCAGCCGGAAGGATAGTGCTGGGCGAAGGAGAATCTAGAGTCCTCGGAGGTGGCCTGGCATGAACAGAGTCGCTAACCGAGGAGCGGTCATGACCGGCATCGCAACAGTAGTCGCCATCATGCTGGCAATAGGAATGGTCGCTGGGCCGGCGATCGCCGCGGGCGGGATGGAGCAGCAGTCACCTGAGGCCAGCTATTCGCCTGAACAGAGGCGCTCAATGGCAACTAAGGTGTGGGAAGACATCAAGCTTAGGTATAGTTACTTCGAAGACAAGGACCTCGACTGGGACGGCATCGGCCAGAAGTACATCTCCCTGGCAGAGACTGCCGGCTCTGACAGAGAGTTTTACTCTGCCGTCGTAGAGATGGTGCGACAACTTCACGACGGCCATTCTTATGTGTACGGTTATCCGGGACCCTTGGCAGGTGAGGCGCGTGGCACGACAGCGCTGAGCGTGGCTATCGTGGACGACCGGCCTACGGTGGTTGCTGTCAGGCCGGGATCAGATGCCGAAACCCTCGGGGTGGAGCTGGGAATGGAGATTGCTGAGGTGGGCGGTGTGCCGGCGCAAGTGTTGCTAGAGCGGCTGCAGTCGGCGGTGACGGCCTCGACGCCCTGGTACGCGAGGGCGGCTGCCGCAAAAGCCCTGCTCAACGGTGCCTTGAGTCAGACTGTTGAAGTCAAGCTGGTAGATGGCGACGGGCGCAGCATAGTGGTTGAGTTGGCGCGAGAGCAGAGCTCGCGCTCTGTGGAGCCCATCGAGGGGCGGCTGCTGCCCGGAGGCGTGGGCTACATCAGACTGTCGTCCTTCTCGCCAGGCAATCTGGGATTGGGCTCGGCATCGGAGTTCAAAGAGGCCTTCGACTGCGCTCTCGAGGCTGTGAGGGGCAGCGAGGTGCTGATCATAGACGTGCGAGGCAACGGTGGCGGCGATGATAGACTGGCGGGCGCGTGTGCCAGACGTCTGGTGAGCTCGGCTACCGAGTTCCCAGGCTATCAGATGCGCGTCGTTACATTCGGGAAGGCCTGGTTCACCCCGTTGATGAGGCGGAACGTAGTGCCGCGCGGGTTGTGGCAGTACAGGGGACCCGTAGTGCTGCTGATTGACGAGTTCGTGTTCAGCTCGGCAGAACACTTCGTGGCAGGACTGCACGACTCCGGCAGAGCAGTCACGGTTGGTGCCAACACGGCGGGCTCCAGCGGCAACCCGGTGCAGCGGCAGGCAGGAGGCTTTCGCTATCAGATCTCGAGGTGGCGCGAGTACCGTACGACCGGCGAGCTGATTGAGGGCGGCGGGATACCCGCCGACGTCGTTGTGATGCCGACTGTTGAGGGAGTTCGGGCCCAGCGCGACGAGGTGCTGGAGCGGGCGATTGAGGTCGCCAGGGATTTGGTCGGCCGCTGATCTGTGCCGCTGATCTGTGCTTGACAGAGTGGCGTCGAGAGGCTAGAGTAGATTCCAATGAGAGGTTACTCTTTAATCGCGGTCCTGTGAGGCCGGAAAGAGTGTCAGAGGCGAGCATGTGTACACTTCTGTCCGGTGGGCAGAAGTGTTTTTTCGTGCGCCTCAGGCCAGAGTAACCGGATGCGAAGGGGGAACCGAAATTGGCAGATGTCAAGAATCGCGAACTAGTGGGCTACTTACCTGATGATACCCCTCCATTCTGGAAACTCCTGTTTTTTGCCCTTCAGCAAGTCGTGGTGATGTTCCCTGCCACCGTCATGGTAGCGCTCCTTACCGGGTTTCACGTGTCCACGACGATCATGGCCTCTGGCGTTGCTACTCTCGGGTTCATCTTCATCACCAAAGGGCGCATCCCGCTCTATTACGGGTCGAGCTTTTCGTATATCGCTGCAGTCACAGCAGTGACTGGCGTGAAGGCTTTCGGCGAAATCGCTCCTGACTTCGCGATATCGCAGGCACAATGCGGTATCATCGCCTCGGGCCTGATGTCGATCATAGCGGGTCTGGTCATAAACAGGTTCGGCCGCAAGCAGATCGAAAGGGTGCTTCCACCCGTAGTCACAGGCAGCGTCGCGATGGTCATCGGCATCGCCCTGGCCGGCTCGGCCATGGGGCAGGCCGCCGGCAACTGGACTGTGGGAATCGTGAGCTTGCTCGCGACGATCATCTTCTCTGTCTACCTCCGTGGCACCCTTGGACAGCTGCCCGTACTGCTTGGCGTCGGTGTGGGATATCTGACCAGCGCAGTGCTGGGTGTGGTGGACTTCAGCACGATAACCAATGCCGCAGTGTTCAGCGCACCTCACATCACGCTTCCTACATGGAGCCCTGCGGCCATACTCGCAATCATGCCTGTGGCGGTGGCCACAATCCCCGAGTCCACTGCCCATCTCTATCAGATAGACCTCTACGTCAACAATCTCTCGAAGAAGCTTGGCCGGAACAAGCAGTACCGCATCGCTGACCTGCTGGGCCTGAACCTCATCGGAGACGGACTCGGCGACATGATCGCCGGCGTGCTGGGCGGACCGGCGGGCACCAACTATGGTGAGAACAACAGCGTGATGGCAATCACCCGCAACTTCTCAGTGCCTGTGCTGGTTTTGGCTGCGGTGATATCGATCGCTCTGTCATTCCTCGGCAAGGTCGCGGGCATCGTCAACTCAGTGCCGTCGGCGGTCATCGGGGGAGTATCGGTGTACCTGTTCGGCGTCATCGGCGTGCAGGGTGTAGCTCTGATGATCTCAGAAAAGGTAGATCTGTTCTCCGCTAGGAACCTCGCGGTTGCAGCAACTGTGCTGGTGATCGGTATCGGCGGCAGCTTCGCGTTCCCTAACGGCATGATCCAGATTGGCGGAGCGAACCTGCCTGCGATAGCGACTGCTGCAGTGTTCGGAATAGTGCTCAACCTTGTGTTCGAGCTGTTCCCGCCGAAACAGGGCCAAGAGGACGCGTAGGATGACACCTGAGGCCTCGTATTCGGAACCGAACGCGAGGAAGACGCATATAGATGCTGGATAAGCGCTGACCAAGGGGCCTGCCTGCGTGGGGCGGCCCCTTGGCCGATGAGTGGCCTACCCGTACGTCGCGCCCTGGGCATGCCGTCGGTGCGAGTTCCTCTGTCGAGCGGTGGTTCGGTGCCAGGCAAGTAGGCCAATGCGGTCGTCAAACGGCACTGGCTGGGGTGACCGTGCTTGTCGTGGTGGGCCGCAGGACGTGGTGCGCGACCAACCCGGTGGTCGGGGTGCGGCCGGATGGCGGAAAGCCGGTATCTTTGCAGTCCAGGGGCCGAAACGGTGAATACTAGGCAGCTCGCGGCGCGAGCGCCCGGAATCCCGCCATCTAGAGTCGTGTCTGTGGAGCCCAGACGACGGTGACCTATTGGTCGCGATGGGCGGGGGCAGTGCGTAGGGCTCTAGCTGCGGTGACCGTGATCACGGAGGCGGCTCGCATGACAAGCAGCGCCGGCGGGCCGACGGTGCGGCCCATGCCGGCCGCGGCGCCTACATGTTGACCAGCTCCATAGGCGTGTAGTATAATCACTGATGCAAGTGGATTCCTCGATAGCTCAGCGGTAGAGCAACCGGCTGTTAACCGGTGGGTCGCAGGTTCGAATCCTGCTCGGGGAGCCAACGGGCCTATAGCTCAGCGGTAGAGCGGTCGGCTCATAACCGATTGGTCCCAGGTTCGAATCCTGGTGGGCCCACCAAATTGAACTCATGCGGCGGACGGTTGTCCGCTTTTTGCTTTTCATCCAGTAACCCCCGTTCTGCAATACAGGAAATCCGGGACGAGTGCAGAATAGGTAAAACAGTACGTCAGTATTCCGTCTACGCACTGGAGGCGAAACGCACGGTGAAACGGAGATGCGAGATCTGCGGAAAGGCGATTCCCAGAGAGCGGCTTGAGGCGCTTCCCGATACCCGGCGGTGCATTGAGTGTGCCAGGGCGAATGGAACCGACTTCTGTGCTAAGCGCGCCGATGTGGGCATGGATCCGGATACCTACAAGGATCTGCTGGGAGCTGTGAGAAGTTGACGCGGCGATGCCGCCATGTTACGATACAGGCTGCATGGACGCAAGTAGGCTGAGTGATCGCAGGCAGCCCATGGCTGTCTGAGGAAAGTCCGAGCTCCGAAGGGCAGGGTGCTGGGTAACGCCCAGTGGAGGCGACTCCAAGGAAAGTGCCACAGAAATCAAACCGCCCGCTTTGCGGGTAAGGGTGAAACGGTGCGGCAAGAGCGCACCAGCGCGCAGGTGACTGTGCGGCTAGGCAAACCCCACTCGGAGCAAGACCAAATAGGAGAGATACAGGGCGGCCCGCCCTTCTCTCGGGTTAGGTCGCTTGAGGTGCGCGGCAACGTGCGCCCTAGATAGATGATCACTCTCGACAGAACTCGGCTTACAGGCTTGCTTGTGTCCGCAGATGTGACCGGCTGCATTAGAGCAGCCGGTTTTTCATTCCCTGGCACGGTCGCAGGCGTCTGGGAGCGCCGCGCGTACCGCGTCGCGCAGCGTGTGCGACATGCGGGAATTCCAAGGCATGTCAACGGTGTGAGTTGACATCGCACTCGGCAACATGTTATAGGGTACTAGTAGGCTCGTGACCAAGGCTGCCTAGGCTGTTCAGCCAACCGACAGGAGGAGAACAAGGATGGCCAAGTGGATCTGCAACGTGTGCGGCTACATCTACGACCCTGCAGTGGGCGATCCTGACAATGGCGTCGAGCCAGGCACCGCATTTGAGGATATCCCTGACGATTGGGTGTGCCCTGAGTGCGGCGTCGGCAAAGAGAATTTCGATCAGATGTAGTGTTGTAGTGCTGTAATGCTGTGCGACACAAGTCCTGATGGGAGTGTAGGATCATGAGGAAAGACCTGAAAGGTACCAAGACGTACGACAACATCATGGCGGCGTTTGGCGGCGAGTCGATGGCTCGCAACAAGTACACGTTCTTCGCCGAGATGGCGAAGCGCGAGGGTTACGAGCAGATCGCGGCTTTGTTTGAGGAGACCGCCGACAACGAGAAGGCCCACGCCCGACGCCTGCTGAGCCTCATCGGAGTGGTTCAGGATACCGCGACGAACCTCGGCCATGCGGCGGAAGGCGAGAACTACGAGTGGACCAGCATGTATCCTGAGTTCGAGCGCATCGCGAAAGAGGAAGGCTTTGATGATATCGCCGTCATCTTCCGCGAGATCGCCGAGGTGGAGGAGCATCACGAGGCCCGCTACAAGGCACTCAAGGCCAATGTCGAGCAGTGCAAAGTGTTCAAGAAGGACGAGCCTGTGCAGTGGAAGTGCCGCAACTGCGGCTATGTCCACGAGGGCACCGATGCCCCCAAAAACTGCCCTGCATGCGGGTTCGGCCAGTCCTTCTTTGAGCTCAATGTGAGGAACTACTAGTACATAGATCGCAGGCCACACCCGGGATTGTCTATCGTGAGGAGGTCCTGAGATGAAGTTCTTCAGATGCGGCGTGTGCGGCTACGTTCACGAAGGCGATGACGCACCCGACCAGTGCCCGAAGTGCGGGGCCGCAAAGGAGAAGTTCAGCCCCATCGACGAGGCTGAAGCAAAGCTCATTGAGAGGTCGAGATACACCAACGATCTGCATTGCAGGCTGATAGCACTCATGGGCGAAGTGATCAGCCTGGCAGAAGCCGGTATCGACGATGCTCTTGATCCGCCCTGCATCGCGTTGTTCAAGAACGCTAAGGAGAAGGCTACCATCATAGCCCAGTCCTGCAAGGCCGAGATCCGCGGGCACATGAACAAGGGCAAGTGGGGATAGTCGAGTAAACGACGCGATTGGTTCCAGTGGCACGCTTTGCCATCATGCCACACGCATATGAGCCCGAATGCGGGCAATCATACGTATCGAGGTCAGCGACGGTTGAGCCGATGCAGGCAGTGTCGAAGTGATTTGTCTGCCTGTGTATGAGTAGATCACAGTAGGTGGGCCAACTTGTTGCGGCGGCTGAAGGGCCGTCGAGGCAGGGAAACCTATCTGCGGTGGTCGAGGCTAGATCGGTGCACGAGTGACCGCATGGTGTTGCAGTCGAGAGATTGCAGCATGATGCCTAAATTCGGGCGTCGGTCGAGTGAAGGTTGTTGTACTCCGTGTAATGGCCTTTCAGTGCCTCAAGTAGAGGTGTTGGATGGTCACGTAACGGGGTGCGGCAGCCGGAGCGAAGGTCGTCGCAGACCTCGCTTTCCTTTGTCCTCTGGGCCGCGAACCCGCCGGTCACCCTGCATAGCATAACGGCGTCCAGGCTAGGCAGACTAATCGCAGGGGAGGGATATCGGTGAAGGCAACGGGCATCGTGAGAAGAATCGACGACCTAGGTCGAGTAGTCATCCCGAAAGAGATACGCAGGAACCTTCGCATTCGTGAGGGAGACCCGCTGGAGATCTTTACTGACCGAGAGGGTGAAGTCATCCTGAAGAAGTACTCCCCAGTGGCCGATCTCGGCAAGTTTGCGCAGGAGTATGCCGAATCGCTCACTGAGGGAACGGGGCACATAGTGCTCATTACAGACCAGGATGAGGTCGTGGCAGTTGCCGGTTTGCAGAACAGGCGTCTGACTGAGACCGCCATCACGGAGCATGTCGAGGAGGTGATGAGGAACCGCAAGACTCTCCTCTCGAACTCCCCGAACGATAGGCCTCCGGTGGAGGGTCTGGAGTTTACGAGTCAGGTGGTGGCGCCGATCATCGTTGAGGGCGACATAGCCGGCGCCGTTGTGATCCTTGCGCGAGACATGACACCCATGGGAGACATGGAAGTCAAGATGGCCGAGACTGCGGCTGGGTTCCTCGCAAAGCAGCTCGGGCAGTAAGCGGTCATCGAATAAACACGGCAAGTATACGGGAAGTTCACCACAACTCGAGGTTCACCAGATATATCAGGGTAAGAACGGCAAGAGCCGACGTAGAACGCGTGAGAAGCAATACATCACGTGGAATCCCTCGAGCCTGTCAGGGCAGGACGCCGCGTCGGCTCGGCGAAATCCCTTCCCAGTTGCAGCTGCAGCGGGGGAGGTTCCTAGATGCAGGTCACGCAGATCAGGGGAGTGCTCGTTGCGACCGTCGTAGTGGACGAGGGCGAGCTACGGGCCCTCAGCGAGATGAGTGAACGCGACGTGGTGTCAGCCGTTAGGAACGCCGTTGGATCAGTCATCCCCGAACACTTGATCCGCGATGTGATGGTGGGCCGATCCGGCAACACTCTGGATGTAGCTTTCTCAGTATAGCTGTGTAGCTGGGCAGCTTCTATGCCCTGGTTTGTGGCCGCAATCGGCTAGACAACATCGACAGGTGCTGCTACAATTGGGCCAGTGATCAAATGGGAATATGGTGCCGATCCGCTAGGGGAGCCTTCTGGGCTGAGAGCGGGGGGATACGCCCACCCGATACCCTAACACCTGATTGTGCGGGCCACAGGCCCGCCCTGGGTAATGCCAGCGTAGGGAAGCGGTCAAGCCTTAAGGGCTGCGGATCATCGATGCATGGTCGGCAGCTCTTCCTTATTGGCCCGTCAAGCGGTCCGGCGCGAGGAGGCAACACAACACATGAGCCAAGGCAAGAGATCCAGCGCGGGGTCGGGAACGACGGTGTTCCTGGCCGAAGTGGGCGTGGCGGCTGCCCTGTCCTTCATCCTGAGCCGTCTGAAGCTCTGGCAGATGCCACAGGGAGGATCAGTCTCTCTGGAAGTGCTTCCAATACTGTACCTCGCATTCGCGCGCGGCGCGCGGCAGGGAACCGCCGCCGGCCTCGTCACCGGTATCCTCAAGCTGGTGTTCGGCGGCTATGTCGTTCATCCCATTCAAGCAGTCCTTGACTACCCGCTGGGTTCTGCAGTGGTGGGATTGGCACCGATCTTCGCCGTAGGTAGGGGCACGCTGAGGGTCATCACCGGCACGCTTGGCGGCTTCCTACTTCAGCTTGGATGCTACGTCGCATCGGGCGTAGTCTTCTTCGCAGAGTACGCTCCTGAGGGAGTGTCGCCGTGGATTCACTCCATCACCTACAACGCATGGTTCGTCGTTCCCGAGCTCATCATCTCGGCAGTGGTGGTCGCGTACTTGATGAGCCGCACCGCTGCAGGGTCGGGCGTGGCCCACAGACGGTCGTCGGCGAAGTCGCGGAAGGGTAGGTAATCGACGAGTTGTCGGTCGCCTGCGACCGTGGGCAGTGTACTCGATGTCATGTGCCCGCACAGTTAGCTCGCTGGATGCGGCTGCGTGCCGGTGGCATCCAGGCCAGGCGGCACACTGGCACCATGGCATGGCCTAGCGCCATCATTTCTCGGTCGGTGCGCACGCGCCTGGCGGCGCTGAGCGGCATCGAGCCCCGAAGAACCTCACGCCTCGGAGCCGCGTGCCGCAGAGCATCACTGCGCACCGGAGTTGACTGCCTGCATCGCCTGTGTTAGATTGGGCGTAGCCATAAACGGGGAAATGCGATGACGGGGAAGAGTAGGCAGGCGTGAGGCAAGAGAGAGCGGGGGAGAGGTGGAACCTCCGCGCAGGCTCCTGACTGAAGATCGCCCCTGAGCTGCGGGCTGAAAGGTAACGACTAAGCCCGGCCGCGTGCCCGGCGTTAGCGGGTGTGCTTGAGTGGGTGCTGCGTCACGTTGTGCGGCACCAAAAGGGTGGTACCACGAGTTTGCCCCTCGTCCCTTGTGGATGAGGGGCTACTGCGTTCATAGAGGCAAGGAGGAGTCTGCTCCGATGTTCAGGAAGGTCGACCCGGCAATGGACTTCGCGGGAATGGAGAAGGAGATCCTGGCTCGGTGGAAAGCCGACAGGGTGTTCGAGGAGAGCCTCGCAAAACGCGAGGGCGCTCCGAAGTTCGTGTACTTCGAAGGCCCGCCTACTGCGAATGGTATGCCGCATCCGGGCCACGTGGAGACAAGGGCCATCAAAGACGTGGTGCTGCGCTACAAGACGATGAAAGGCTTCTACGTGCCGCGCAAGGCCGGTTGGGATACCCATGGCCTGCCCGTTGAGCTCGAGGTCGAGAAGCAGCTCGGCATCAGCGGCAAGCCGCAAATAGAGCAGTTCGGCGTAGAGGCGTTCGTTCAGCGCTGCAAAGAGTCGGTGTTCAAGTACGAGCAGGAGTGGCGCCGCATGACCGAGCGTCTCGGCTTCTGGCTTGACATGGACGATCCCTACGTCACCTACCACGACAGCTACATCGAGTCGGTGTGGTGGGCCGTGAAGACCATATACGATAAGGGCCTGATCTACCGCGGTCACAAGGTAGTCCCTTACTGTCCACGCTGCGGCACTGCTCTGTCGAGCCACGAGGTCGCACAGGGATACAAGGACGTCACCGAGACATCCATCTTCGTGCGCTTCGCGGTGAAGGGCAGGCAGAACGTGTTCCTACTGGCCTGGACGACTACGCCGTGGACGCTTCCGTCCAATGTGGGCCTGGCCGTATCGGCCGAGAGTGAGTACGCGTTCGTGCGAACGGGCAACGAGACACTGATCATGGCCAAGGATTTGGTGCCTGCGGTAGTGGCTGAGCCGTACACTGTCGAGCAGGTGGTGCGCGGAGCTGACCTGGTGGGCATGGAGTACGAACCACTCTACGCGTTCGAGGAGCCTGAAGAACCCGCATGGCGCGTGATCGCGGGCGACTTCGTGACTCTGGCCGACGGTTCAGGTATCGTTCACATCGCCCCGGCCTTCGGCGAGGACGACATGAGGGTGGCCACTGAGAATGGCTTGCCCATCATCCAGCTGGTCAATGCGGAAGGCAAGTTCGATGCCCGGGCGCCGCAGTGGGAAGGCATGTTCGTCAAGGACGCCGACCCGCTCATCGTCGATGATCTCACTAGCCGTGGGCTACTCTTCAAGGAGATGCAATACGAGCACTCGTACCCGTTCTGTTGGAGGTGTGACACGCCCCTCCTTTACTACGCCCGCAGCTCGTGGTTTATCAGGATGTCGAGCCTCAGGGAGCAGCTGTTGGCAAACAACGCCACCATCAACTGGTACCCGGAGTACATCCGTGACGGCCGATTCGGCAACTTCCTCGACAGCGTCGTCGACTGGGCCGTAAGCCGAGAGCGCTACTGGGGAACTCCTCTGCCGATTTGGATCTGCACTGAGTGCAAACATCAGCACGCAGTGGGGAGCATCGCTGAGTTGCGCTCCATGGCGCGCACGCTGCCGGAGCATTTCGAGCTGCACAGGCCCTACATCGATCAGGCCGTGCTGGCCTGTCCTGAATGCGGAGGTGACATGCGCAGGGTGTCGGAGGTCATGGACTGCTGGTTCGACTCCGGCTCGATGCCCTTCGCTCAATGGCACTATCCCTTCGAGAACCAGGATGTGTTCAGCTCGTCGTTCCCTGCCGACTTCATCACCGAGGCCGTAGATCAGACGCGCGGGTGGTTCTACACCCTGCTGGCCATATCAACGCTTCTGTTCGGGCAGGCGCCATTCAGGAACTGTGTTGTCATGGGCCTGGTGGTGGATGAGAATGGGCTGAAGATGAGCAAGAGCAAGGGCAATGTCATCGACGTATGGTCCTTGTTCGACAAGCAAGGTGCCGATGCTGTTCGCTGGTACCTGTACACGGTGAATGCCCCGTGGAGCCCGAAGCGCTTCTACGAAGAGGGAGTGACCGATGCCATCAGGCGGTTCATGGGCACGCTGTGGAACGTATACGCCTTCTACGTGCTCTATGCCAACCTCGATGGCTTCGACCCGGCTGAGCACCAGGTCGCTCCCGCCGATCGGCCGCTGATAGACAGGTGGCTGCTCTCGCGCCTCTCAAGCCTGGCGCGAGGTGTGAACGAGAGCATGGATGCCTACGACATAACGGCTGCCGCTCGCAAGATCGAGCAGTTCGTCGACGAGTTGTCCAACTGGTATGTGAGGCGCAATCGCAGGCGTTACTGGGGCAGCGAGATGTCGGTCGACAAGGAGGCCGCTTACCTCACTCTGCATGAGGCCCTGGTCACCGTGGCAAAGCTAGCGGCCCCGTTCACACCTTTCATCGCCGAGGAGATATTCTCGAATCTCGAGCCCGCTCAGGGCAGCGTGCATCTCCTCGATTATCCTGAGGGTGACCCCTCGGCTGTTGATCTCGGGCTCGAGCGCGCCATGGATCTGGCACGGCAGGTGGTCTACCTGGGTCGTGCCGCGAGGAACGCAGTGAACATCAAGAACCGCCAACCGCTGCACAAGATCGTCGTAGCCGTTGCCGGCCCTGATCGTGAGGCCGTCAACTCCTTGAGCGACGTGATTACCGATGAGCTCAACGTCAAAACAGTGCAGTTCGCCGACGACATGGGTGAGTTCGTATCATACAAGGTCAAGCCCAAATTCGACGTGCTGGGGCCCAAGTATGGGCGTTTGATGAAGGGCATCGCCTCGGCACTCGCGGCTGCCGACGCTGCCACTGTCGCTCGCAGGATACTGGCAGGGGCCAACTGCGAGCTCAAGCTGGATGACGGCACCGTAGTGTCGCTAGGGCCCGGCGAGGTGCTGGTCGACACGGTAGCAGCCGAGGGCTTCTGCGTCCAATCTGAGGGCGGCGTTGCGGTAGCCCTTGATACTGAGGTAGACGAGGGTCTTCGCATGGAGGGCTTTGCTCGAGAGCTGATCAGCAAGATACAGACCTCGCGCAAGGAAGCCGGGTTCGAGGTGTCCGACAGGATACGCACGGTTCTTGAGGGCGAGGGCGAAGCCCTGCGCGCAGCCGAGATCTTTAGAGAGCGCATCATGGCTGAGACCCTCAGTCTCGGCATCGATTACGGCAAGGCATCTGGTGAGTACGTCAAGGAGTGGGATGTGAACGACGAGAAGGTGGTGATCGGTCTTGCCAGGTCGCGCTGATCTGCACTGCCACACAACGGCGTCCGACGGCACGTTCACCCCTCGAGCACTCGTTGAGGAGGCGCGAGCCAGGGGCCTAGCTGCCATCGCCGTGACAGATCATGATTCTATCGAAGGGATAGACGAAGCCGTTGCCGCCGGTGCCGACAACGGCGTGACCGTGGTGCCCGGCGTCGAGATCTCCACCGATGTCGAGAGCGGCGAGGTGCACGTGCTCGGCTACTATGTGGATGTGCGGCGCCCGAGTTTCCTTGAAGTACTGAGGCATCAACGCGAAAGCCGCATGCTCCGAGTGCACACCATGCTCGCCAAGCTCGACAGGCTTGGTGTTCACGTTGAGATCTCTGATGTGCTGGCTTCGGCAGAAGAGGGGGCGTCGATCGGACGACCGCATGTGGCGGCCGCGATGATCCGGGCCGGCCACGTCAACTCGTGGGATGAGGCATTCAGCAGATACATCGGCAGGCAGGCTCCGGCGTATGTGCCCAGGTCGAAGCTGACGCCACAGGAGGCCGTGAGAGAGATCGCCGCTGCAGGCGGCGTGCCGGTGCTGGCCCATCCCGGCCTGTCAAATCAGGATCACCTGATACCGTCGCTCATCGCGGCGGGGCTAATGGGTATAGAAGCGGTCTATCCCGATCACACCGGCGATCAGAAGGAGCGTTATGTGAGGATCGCGAGGGAGCATGGGTTAGTGGTCACAGGCGGGTCCGACTGCCACGGGCCGGGCAGCAGGTCAGGCGTGGTGCTTGGCACGTCTACCGTTGATGTTGAGGTCATCGATGAGCTGGGCAAGCTGGCAGCGGGCGCGAGAGCGGGCCTCTAGGTTGCGCCCGCAAGTGAGCGAGCGAGATTGGGCAGCGTTGACGCTGAGACGGCGTGATAGATAGTGAAGCGCCCCCGGCCATTCCGGGGGCGAACCACTCTATGCACCTACACTGCGCGATTGACTTTGCCGGAGCGGAGGCACCTGGTGCAGACGGTAACCCTTCTGGGGGTCCCATCTACGATGGCCCTGACCTTCTGGAGGTTCGGGAGCCATCTGCGCCTGGTTTTGACCTCAGAGTGGCTCACATTGTTGCCCGATGTCGGGGCCTTGCCACATATCGCACACATCTTGGGCATCTGAATCCCTCCTCAAAGCGCCTGAACACGCACAACGTAAATACTATCATACGCGGACAGACTACGCAAGGGAACCACAAGAAGGAATACCTAACGCAGATATAGAATACAAGAAAACTGCTTAGCGTTACATACATGGGGGTCTGGAAATGGGCAAGTCCATTCTGACTCAGCTTGGACGAATTACGATGTCAGACGAAGTGCTGGCCTCCATAGCGGGGATAGCGGCTACTGAATCATACGGCCTGGTAGGCATGGCTTCTCGGACTCTTACCGACGGAATCGCCGAGCTGCTCGGCTATGATAACGTCGCTCGAGGTGTTGAGATCGATTCATCCGGAGACGAGCTCAAGATCCGTCTCTATATCATCGTCGAATACGGAACGAGAATAACTGAAGTGGCGCACAATGTGATGGACAAGGTCCAGTACGTCGTGGAGAAGTCCACAGGGCTCAAGGTCGCAGAGGTCAACGTAACCGTTCAGGGCGTCCGAGTCGGTGCGCAAGGAAAGGAACGACGCAGTTGATGGCGGGACATGAACGCAGTCAACGTGCCCGAATTGACACCATGGACGGGTCTGCTCTGCGGATCGCGTTCGCTTCAGGGGCAGCGTGGCTGGGCGATAATAAGGGCATAGTTGATTCGCTAAACGTATTCCCGGTGCCTGACGGAGATACTGGTACTAACATGTTTCTTACCGTATCTTCGGCTCTCAAGGAAGCGCAGAAGTCAGCCTCATCGGATATCGGGGTCATCGCCGACGCCATATCCTTAGGGGCGCTCATGGGAGCCAGGGGCAACTCCGGGGTTATCTTTTCGCAGCTCATGAGGGGATTTGCCAAGCGGCTCCACGGCGTCAAGGCTGCCAGCGGGGCAGACATTGCAGCTGCCCTCGTTGAAGCGTCCAACATGGCCTACAAGGCAGTCATCAAGCCGGTGGAGGGCACCATCTTGACTGTGTCGAGGATGAGTGCACGAGGCGCGGTTCATGCCAGCCGCGATGGAGCCGACATCATCGGCATCCTTGAAGAAGCCATCAAGCAGGGTGAGATCACACTCGCCCGCACTCCCGAGATGCTCCCCACGCTCAAGGAGGCAGGAGTGGTCGACGCAGGTGGCAAAGGATTTCTCATCTTCTTTGAGGGGTTTCTCAGCGCTGTCAAGGGCGAGCCTGTGTCGGCGGTGAGCGCCGGAGTCGCAGGCGGCCGGCCACACGATGCGACCGGAGCCCAGCCCCATGCCCAGCAGCCGGTGCGAACACAAGCCGTGTCCTCAGCTCCAGCATCGGCTTCCGCGCCCACTCTGGCGGCGACCCCCGCCGCCGGTGCCGACAAAGGGCAAACCGGCGTGTCTACCACAGCCGAGGCCAGGCAGGCGAGGGAACACATCGAGTTCAAGTATTGTACGGAGCTCATTGTCAAGGGCGAGCGCCTCGATCCTGATGCCATGAAGGCAGCCATTCTCGGGGCGATCCAGGGTGACTCCGCGTTGATCGTCGGAAATGAGCACACCGTCAAGGTGCACATTCACACCAACTTCCCTGGCAGGGTCCTCGAGACCTGCATCCGCTACGGTTCACTCCACGAGATCGACATCAACAACATGGAAGACCAGCACGAGGAGTTTGAGGCCAGGGCCGAGGCGGCTGAGGGCGGCACAGGCACTGCAGGCGCCGCAGGCGCATCGATGCCGTCGACACTGGCATCGGCCTCGGCTTCAGGAGCGGCCGACGCCGGCGTGATGCCCTCGCCGGGATCCGCAGCCGCAGGCCCCGCCGCGCCACCACAGCCGCGCAAGAACCTTGGCGTCGTGGCGGTCGCGGCAGGCGACGGGATAGATATGGTGCTGAGGAGTCTCGGCGCTGACGTCGTTGTCACCGGCGGCCAGACGATGAACCCGAGCATTCAGGATATCGCGGAGGCCGCCCGAGCGACCAACGCCGATAGTGTGATCGTGTTGCCGAACAACGGCAACGTGATTCTCACAGCAGGCAAGGCGTCGGAAGTGCCCGATGTATCCGACATAGCCATCGGTGTGGTGCCCACAAAGACCGTGCCCCAGGGCATCGCGGCTCTTCTGGCGCTCAACCCCGGTGCCTCCATGCGCGAGAACATCGCCCACATGACAGAGGTATCCGGCAGAGTGAAAACAGGCGAGGTCACATACGCTGTTCGCGACTCCGCCTACAACGGCCTGGTGATCAAGGAGAACGATATCATCGGGTTGTTCGACGGCGAGCTGAAGGCGGTGGGAAGCAGCCGGGAGCAAGTCGTCGACGAGCTGGTCGCTGCCATGTACGCCGAGTCCGATGAGGTGGCCACAGTGTTCTACGGCGCCGGCGTATCCGCCGAAGAGGCCGAAGCCATCGTGGCCGGGCTGGAGCAGAAATACCCTGACATGGAGTTTGAAGTTCGATACGGCGGGCAACCCCTCTACTACTACCTGATTTCGCTTGAATGAGGAGTGATCGCCATCAGGGTCATAGCGGGGTCAGCCGGTGGCCGGCGCCTCAGGAGCGTGCCCGGCGCCTCGGCGAGGCCTACTTCGGATAGAGTACGAGAATCGCTCTTCTCGATTCTCGGGCACATACCTCATGGGGCAGCAGTGCTTGACCTTTATGCCGGCGCTGGCACGCTGGGAATCGAATGTCTTTCCAGAGGAGCGGCGCGGTGTGTGTTCGTTGACACTCACCGTGCCGCTTGTCGCGTGATACAGGAGAACCTTGAGGAGCTGGGCTTCTCCGACGTCGCCGCGGTGGTATGCCAGCCCGCCCTGGCGGCCCTGGCAGGTGCCCATCGGTTAGTTGCAGAGGGCGGGCCATACGACCTGGTGTTTGCCGATCCTCCGTACGCCATCGGAGCCTGGCCCGACATTCTGGCAGCTTTAGCGCGCTCTCCTGTTCTGTCGCGCGACGCTTTGATCGTAGTGGAGCACTCGTCTCGCACTCCGACGCCTTCCGCCCCTGACGGCATCAAACTAGTCAGGCAGAGCACGTACGGCGATACCGGTCTCAGCTTTTATGAGTTCTCTTAGGGGTGATGATCTTGGCAGTAGCTATATGCCCCGGCACGTTCGACCCTGTCACAAACGGGCACATGGACGTCATCGCCAGGGCTTCGACGATCTTCGACGCTGTGATAGTATCTATCTTGGTGAATCGCGATAAACGAGCCCTGTTCAGCACGGAAGAACGCATGGAGATGCTTCGCATCGCCTGCGGGCATCTGCCCAATGTGTCGATAGAGCACTTCGAGGGTTTGCTTGTAGACTACGTCAGGCGGCGCGGTGCCCACGTGGTGGTCAGGGGTCTGAGGGTCGTGTCAGACTTCGAGTATGAGATGACCCTGGCGCTGATGAACCGCAAGCTGGATCCGAGTATCGAGACCATGTACATAATGGCGTCTCAGGAGAACTCGTTCCTGAGCTCTAGCATTGTGAAGGAAGTTGCCACGCTTGGCGGCGATATCAGGTCGCTGGTGCCTGCGCAACTGGCTGATCGCATCGCCGCTAAATGTAGGGAGGGGAATATCCGGTGACACAGTATTCTGTTCTTGAGTGCCTCGACAGGGTTGAGCAGGTCCTGGAGTCGGGCACCCGGATCCCGTTCACCAACCGACGGGCAGTGGATGTTCTGGAGATACTAGACTTGATCGATCGTGTCAGAATCGCGTTACCCGACGAATTCCGTGACGCCCGGGGAGGGCGCGCGGTTCCCGCGAACTCAGCCGCTGCCCAGGCAGGCGAGACGGGCAGGAGAGCCCCTCATGGCGCGCGCGAGCGCTCCGCGAAGTCCATTGAACTCGAGGAGCGCTCGGCGGAGCTGCTTGCTCAGGCCCAGGCAGAGGCAGAGCAGATACGTGCTGGTGCGCGTGAATACGCCGAATCGACGCTCAAGTCGCTCAATGACACCCTTGAGCGCACCTCGGCTGTGGTCCAGAGGGGCATCGAGGAGCTGAAGCGCCGCGGCAAGACTCAGGGCTGAGTTCGAGTCGGACGAGCGCTTGCGGGGCGCAGCACGACACGTACGGCCGCCGCGATGCCCAAGATGCCCATTG
The DNA here is from genome assembly GCA_002305255.1 of Firmicutes bacterium UBA1393. Taxonomy (GTDB): domain Bacteria; phylum Bacillota; class DTU025; order DTU025; family DTU025; genus UBA1393. The sequence continues at coordinate 29,901 of DBQN01000014.1, forward strand.
TCATCGCCACCGACGCCGTGGATCGCGCGACGCTCCACAAGAACCCGGGCTGGTGTGGGAATACTCCCTCGACCACGGCGGCAGCGCTCAACACCGATGGGAACATCAGCAGCAACCCCTTGGTGACGAGGCCGGCGAGGCCTGCATGTGCCATTCTGGCGAATAGGTAGGGCTTCATGCTGACGTCAGTGCCGTGAAGCATCGCGGCCACCTGGGCGAAAACGCTCAGTCCGCTCCAGGCGATGATGGCGCTTGCGGCAACGGCTCGCTGCGTGAGGGGGGCCGCGGCCTTACTCGCGATCTCCGATCCCATGGTGATCTCGAACACGCCGTTCATCAGTGACGGAGTCACGGCCTCGTGCATACCCAATGGCGACATGATCCATTGCGTGAGCGCTGACGCGAGGCGAGTTATGCCTGCGACATCGAGTACCTTCACGACAACCGAGAACAGCATTATGCAGCCGCCGATGAGGAGCAGTGTCGACACGGAGTCCCGTACGGCGTCGCCGAACACCTGCCCCAGCGAACGTCCGTCCTGATGCCGGGCGGTGTAAAGTTCGTGCGCGGCCTTTGACAGAATCGGTTCATGAGGGCGGCCCGCCTCGGGCAGCCTCGTCTCGCGACTTCTGTACGCGTAGTACTTCAGGCCCAGTCCGATGATGATCGCCGACACATAGTGGGATGCCGCCAGGATCGGGCCGAGGGAAGGCATTCGGAACATTCCGACGGCAACGGCTCCCACCATGAACAGGGGATCGGCGGTGTTCGTGAACGATACCAGTCTCTCTGCCTCTACCCTGGAGCACATGCCCTCACGGCGGAGCCTGGCGGTGATCCTCGCGCCGATGGGATATCCTGACGCGAGGCCCATCGCGAACGCAAAGGCTCCGACGCCGGGAACGTCAAACAGCGGGCGCATCAGAGGTTCGAGCAACGCGCCTATGTAGTGGACAACACCCAAACCCATGAGCACATCGCATAGGATGAAGAAGGGCAGAAGCGCGGGGAATACTACTTCCCACCAAACCCGCAGCCCATCGATGGATGCGGAGAACGACGCCTCCGGCATCGCCATCACGGCTATGGTAACGGCAGAGGCCACGGCGGCCACGAGGTATATGCTCCTCCTGCGGGGCTCTTTGCGTCCTGACACGGCAGTTTACACGCCCTTTCCGTGTTTGTGCTCTTCGGGTGATCTATATTTGACTTGGGTCGAGCCTATGCTGAAGGATATTGCTCACAGGGAGTAGAATAGCAAGTCAGATAAGCTTCCATCAGGGGAAAGGAGCCATCCGGCATGAGACCACGCACAGCGGCCCCCGCAACGTTAGCGGCCGCATTAGTCGCGACTCTGCTGTTGCTGGCCATCGCGTCTTCAGGTGCGAGCGCCGCTACGGTTCTGAAGAAGGGTGACCGCGGCGAGGCTGTGTTCGAGCTCCAGGAATACCTTACTATTTGTGAACAGTATTTGGGATCAGTCGATGGCATATTCGGGGAAGCAACTCACAGGGCAGTCGTAGAGTTTCAGAAGTCGGCATCGCTTACACCCGATGGAGTAGTGGGCGACCTCACCTGGAATGCGCTTCAAGCAGCGGCTGCGGCGAAAACCACTACATACGTGGTGGTCGCAGGTGATACGCTGTACGACATCGCCAGGCGCAACGGCGTCACAGTCCAGCAGATCGCCGAAGCCTCGGGGATCTCGAACCCTGAGGCCATCTTCCCCGGTCAGAAACTGATCATCCCCGTGGCAGGAGCAGTTGGATCGCGGTCAGCGCCTGTCAGGGGCGGCGCTGAGCTGATAAGCTGGTCGGAGGCGACCAAGGTGTTCACCTACAGGGCCACGATCATCGACTGCAAGACGGGCATCTCCTTCCAGGTTCAGAGGCGGGGCGGCCACAACCACGCCGACGCCGAACCTCTGACCGCCGCCGACACGGCCGCTATGAAGAAGATCTATGGCGGCAAGTGGAGCTGGGACAGGCGGGCAGTTGTCGTGGTAGTCGGCTCGCGGCGCATGGCGGGTTCGATCAACGGCATGCCCCACGGTGGCCAGGCCATCACAGGAAACGATTTCGACGGTCATTTCTGCGTGCATTTTCTAAACAGCAAGACACATGGCAGCAACGCTGTAGACGCCACGCATCAGAAGATGGTGCAGGCGGCTGCCAACATGTAGCGTCGTGGCGCGAAAGCGGGCCACACGCACCGTGCGCCTGACAAGACGTGGCGTGAGCCATGTCTTTGTTTTGAGTTCGAGGAGGTCGTAGTGTAATGAAGGTTCTGGTGATCAACTGTGGGAGCTCGTCTCTGAAGTACCAACTCTTCGACATGGCCGACGAGAGATGTATGGCCAAGGGTAACGTGGAGAGGGTGGGCAGCCCCGACGCGTTCATAGTCCATCGGCCTGAGGGAAGCGACAAGATCACGTTCAATGTAGAGGCGAGAGACCATGAGCAGGCGCTGAAACACGTGTTCGCAGCCCTGACCGACTCGACGCACGGCGTCATCTCCGATCTGGGCCAGGTATCGGCCATCGGACACAGGGTCGTGCATGCGGGCGAGAAGTACGCAGGGTCGGTGCTGATCACTGATGAAGTAATGGCGGCCCTCAACGAGTGCCAGGACCTTGCTCCGCTGCACAACCCGCCGAACATCATGGGCGTGGTGGCCTGCCGGAGGCTAATGCCCGACCTTCCGATGGTCGGCGTGTTCGACACGGCGTTTCATCAAACGATGCCGAGGGAAGCATACATGTATGCCCTTCCTTACGAGATGTACACGAAGTACGGCCTCCGTCGCTATGGCTTCCACGGCACCTCGCACAGGTATGTGTCGGCCAGGGCCGCGCACGTGCTCGGCAAGAAGCCGCAAGACGTATGCGTAGTCACTTGCCACCTTGGGAACGGCTCGAGCCTCGCGGCTGTCAAGCACGGCGTGTCGATCGACACCACCATGGGCTTCACGCCGCTTGAGGGTGTGCCCATGGGCACCAGAAGCGGCGATCTCGATCCGGCCATAGTCTCATTCCTCTGCGAGAAGTTGGACAAGAGTGCGACAGAGGTGGTCCAGGGCTTCCTCAACAAGAAATCAGGAGTGCTCGGGCTATCCGGAGGGTTGTCTAACGACTTCCGCGACCTAGAACAGGCTGCCGTCGACGGAAATGATCTGGCCAAGCTCGCCCTGGATGTGTTCGCCTACAAAACGGCCAAATACATCGGTGCTTACGCCGTGGCCATGGGCGCGCTCGACGCCATAGTGTTCACGGCCGGCATCGGCGAGAACTCGCCCGAGATGCGCCAGCGCATCTGCGACAGGTTGGGTCTGTTCCGCGTCGAACTGGATCCGGCCAGGAACGCGATGAGAGGCGTGGAGCAGGTGATATCCACTCCGAACTCGGGCGTGGCCGTGCTGTGCGTGCCGACGAATGAGGAGATCACGATAGCACGCGACACAGTCCAGATCGTGGAGAGTGGAGTGGCAGCGCTATAGAACAAGGTGGTGCAGACATGCGTCTGTCTTTCAGCGCCGAAGACCTAAGAGTTGAGCGCGGCAACACCGCCGAGCTGGAGCTCAAGGGCGAGCTGGCTCCTATAGACCTTCAGAGAAGCATGCTCGCGTTCGCCGGGCCGGTGACGTTCAGCGGAACCGCGTCTAACGTGGGAAGGCACATAGTCGTGTCAGGCACGGCCAGGGCCGATGCCCTGCTCACGTGCGACAGATGCCTTGAGGAGTATTCGGTTCCGCTATCGGCGGAGTTGCTCGAAACGTTCTGCAGGGTTGATGAGGTCACTGACAGAGATGCCGATGACGAGGATCTTCGTAGATACGGTGCGGATGACATCATCGACCTCCGGGAGCCGATTGAGCAGGCTTTCGTGCTTCAGTTGCCCATGAAGCTGTTGTGCAGTGAAGGCTGTCGCGGGCTGTGTCCCAGATGTGGAGCGAATTTGAACAAGGGCGTGTGCGAGTGTCCGCCACAGGACGACTGGGGCCTGGGCCACCTCCTCAAAGACCTGTAGATCACATCGGCAACTGCTGTCAAAGCGCCAACCTCTTGCTCTGAATGAGCATAAGTAGTAGAATAACGAAGCTTGAGCTAACTAACGGGGGGTGGAGAGGTCCACCGGCGGGCTGACGCCTGGCGGCACGACCGACACTATGGGTAATCCTAAGCAGAGATTTGGAAAATCGCGCACGCGCAAGCGCCGTGCCAACTGGAAGGCCGTCGCTACTGTGGCGGTTGAATGCCCGCAGTGCAAGAAGCCCAGGCTTCCTCATACTGCGTGCCCTGAGTGTGGCTACTACCGCGGCCGCGCGGCCGTGGCGGTAGCGGCAGAGTAACCGCAACATGTTGTGCGGCTGAGCGGATTCCTCCGGACGCGATTATGTCCGGTCGGGTCCGCTCGAAGCTTTTTGAGGGGGTGGGTAGTCAAGATGATAATCGCGGTAGATGCCATGGGCGGTGACTGGGGGCCGTCGGAATCGGTGCCCGGGGCTTTGAAGGCGCTGGAACGCTGCGATGCCGGGTTGGTTCTGGTGGGCGACGAGGCCGTGATCAGAGCAGAGCTGGCGAAGGCGGGCGCCGCGTCGTCCGCGGAGCAGAGAATCAGCATTGTGCATGCATCCGAGCAGATCACCATGGAGGACGATCCCCTCGAGGCCGTAAGGCACAAACGCGACTCATCACTGGTTGTGGCCGCGAGGCTCGTGCGTGAGGGCGCCGCGTCGGCCATGGTCAGCGCGGGCAGCACGGGCGCACTTGTGGCCGCCGGTCCGCTGGTGGTGGGCAGGATACGGGGCATAGCCCGGCCGGCCCTCGCAACACCCGTTCCGACGTTGAGAAGGCCGTGCCTGATGCTGGATGTCGGGGCCAATCCCGAGTGCAAGCCAGAGCACCTGCTGCAGTTCGCCGTGCTTGGCAGTGCGTACGCCAGCGAGCTCTTCGGGGTGGAGCGCCCCAGTGTGGGACTGCTGTCAAACGGCACAGAGCCCACGAAGGGCACTGAGGTTCACCGACGCGCGTACGAGCTGCTGGCCCAGTCGGGCCTGAACTTCAAGGGCAATCTTGAAGGCAGAGACATTCAGCAGGGAGATGTCGATGTGATCGTGAGCGACGGGTTCACGGGTAACGTTGCTCTCAAGCTCATGGAAGGGCTCGGCCTGGCCATGTTCCAGATGATCCGCGAGGAGATAGGCCATGGCTTCGCCACCAAACTCGGCGCCGTGATGGTGAAGCCTGCCCTGAAGAAAGTCAAGGCGAGGCTCGACTATTCGGAATACGGGGGAGCTCCGTTACTGGGCCTGGCAGGGCTGGTAGTCAAGGCTCATGGAAGCTCGAAGGCCAGGGCCTTCGCGAGTGCCATCGCCGTAACTGCGCGACTCACCCAGGCGGGAGTGGTGGCAAACATGGAGCGCGCGGCGCAGGCGCTCGGCGGCTCTGCGACGGCGAACTGAGCAATCACGCAGCGGCGTGAACGGCCCGGTAGGGAGTGCAGTACCACTTGAACGCCCCTGCTGCATTGCGTTACACTGACTCTGAACGACGCACACGGAGGTGCCAGTCATGACTGAAGCAGACATCCTCGCAAAGGTCCGCGAGATAGTGGCCGATAAGCTTGGTATTCCAGAGGAAGATGTAGAGCCGGACTCCAGCTTCGTAGATGATCTGGGGGCAGATTCGCTGTATCTCACCGAGATCGTGTACGAGCTCGAAGAGGCGTTCTCGATCAGGGTCTCGGAGGACGATTTCGACCAGCTGCGCACTGTGGGGCAGGCCGTGTCGTACATAGCAGAGCGTGTGCGCTGACGGCATCAGCTACGAGTTTCGCACTCCCGCGCTGCTGGAAACGGCTCTGACCCATAGTTCGTACTGTGCAGAACATGGTCTCGGGCGGCAGGCGTCCAACGAGAGGCTCGAGTACCTCGGCGATGCGATCCTCAAGGCCGTTGCCGCCGAGGCTCTTATGCGCCTCATGCCCGACGCTGACGAAGGCAGAATGTCTAAGGTCAGCGCCCAGGTGCTAAGCGGAGGCACGCTGGCGCGCGCCGCGAAGAGGCTTGGCCTGGCGGAGAGGCTCCGTTTGAGCCGCGGGGAACACCTCAGCGGCGGCAGGAGCAAGGTGAGAAACCTTGCCGGCGCCATGGAGGCAGTGATCGGAGCCATCTATCTCGACGGTGGGTTCGACGATGCGCGGCAGTTCATCATGCGCTCCCTCGACTGCGAGATTCGCCGCGCCATTGAGGAGCCTGCGGCCGACTACAAGACTGCACTCCAGGAACGGGTGCAGTCGGACGGTCGCGGACGGGTATCCTACACGACCCTCTCGAAGGAAGGGCCCGCCCACGCTCCCAGGTTCACGGTACAGGCTCTAGTCAGCGGACGGCCTGTCTCCCAGGGGGTAGGGCCCAGCAGGCGCCAGGCTGAGCAGGACGCTGCCAGGGCTGCCCTCGAGGCACTGGTGCGCGAGTAGAGAACCATCTGGAACACCCAGCGTTGTTGCCGGGCCGGCTCGTTCCGGCCCGGCTTTTTGGGAGGTCACGCGTTGTACCTCAAGAGAGTCTCACTATACGGGTTCAAATCCTTCGCCGGCCGAGTCGAACTCGACCTGTCGCGAGGGATATCCGGCGTAGTGGGTCCCAATGGAGTGGGCAAGAGCAATCTATCCGATGCCATCAGGTGGGCCATGGGCGAACAGAGCCCTCGCATTCTGAGGGGCTCGCGAATGCAGGACGTCATCTTCTCGGGAGCTGCGGGCCGGCGCGGACTGGGCTATGCCGAGGTCAGTCTCGTGTTCGACAATTCCGACCATTACCTGAATGTCGACTTTGACGAAGTCACAGTCACGCGCAAGGTCTACAAGTCAGGCGAGTCAGAGTACATGCTCAACGGCGTTCAATGCCGCCTGCGCGACGTGCAAGACCTGTTCTCCGGAACCGGCCTGGGGCGCGAGGCCTACTCCGTGGTGGAGCAGGGGAAGATAGATGCTGTGCTCTCCGCGCGACCCGAGGAGCGGCGGGCGGTGTTTGACGAGGCAGCGGGGATAATGAAGTACCGGCTGCGCAAGCGAGACGCCGAACGTCGGCTCGTTGAGGTTAGGGCGAACCAGCTACGCGTGGGCGATGTTGCGGCCGAACTGTCACGCCAGCTACCAACAGTGCACGCCCAGGCCGATCAGGCGAGGGCCTGGCGTGAGCTTTCCGCGGCCCTGCGAGAGCTTGAGCTGGACTTGCTGAGCCAGGATATGAGACTGGCCAGCGTCGCCCGTGAACGCGCGACGCGCCAGATTGCGGCGCTGACTGCGCAGACCGAGTCGGCAGCGGCTGCCAGTGCCCGGGCTGAGGCAGAGGCTGAGACCGCGCGCCTTGCCGTGCTCAAGGCAGAACAGGGCGCCGATTCGCTCCATTCGGCCCTTAGTGAGGCGAGGGGAGCGGCAGAGCGCGAGGCAGGCCGGCACGAGCTAGCGCGCGAGCGCCTGGCAGCGGCCAGGGCGCGGCGGCAGACCATCGAAGATGAGCTGAAGGGCGCAGTTGCGCGCCTCGCCGAGGCGGAGGGGAGAGCCCGGCAGGCGGAGGCTGATGCCCAGGCGGCAACTGCGGAATACGCGGCGGCGGCGGCTGAGATGGAGCATGCCAGGGCAATGGCCCTCAAGGTGAAGCAGACAAGGGAGGCGGCCGACGCAGGCCTCGATGAGGCCAAGGCCAAGCTGTTTGACGCTTTGTCACGCTGCGCTGAACTTCGATCGGCGCGTGCAGCGCGCGAGACCGAGGCGAGGATGGGGCGCGCGAGGAGCGAACGTCTGACTGGCGAGATCGATGCCAGGCAGGCCGAGCTGGCAGGGCTTGAGGCTGAGGCCGCGGCGGCGCTGGAAGCCCTTGAACGCGCCAGAGCCGCTGCCGACGCCGCCTCGAGGGAGCACGAAGCCTGCCAGGGAGAAGTCAAGCGGGCCGAAGCGGCGGTCAGGAGCGCGGCGGAGGACGTCGCCCGGTGCAATGCCGAGCTGGCTTCACTTGAGGCGGCCTACAACAGTCTGGCTGGGCTACAGCGGGATTATGAGGGCTACGGCAGAGCGGTGCGTGCTCTGCTCTCAAACGCCAGGTGGCGACAGTTGGGGCTCATCGGCGCCGTTGCTGAGTTGATCAAGGCGCCGGCAGAGTACGAGGCTGCTATCGAGGCGGCGTTGGGTGGAGCGCTGCAAAACATAGTGGCTACCACGGCCGACGTGGCGACGCAGGCGGTGTACGAGTTGAAGCGCCTCAAAGCCGGCCGGGCCACGTTCCTGCCCCTCGATATCCTCCGCGCCCAGCCTGCAGCCGGGTCAGATGTGCCGCGCAAAGCCAGGGGCGTGATCGGGCTGGCGTCGGAGCTGGTTACAGCCGATCCGGCGCACAGGGTAGTTGTGGATTACCTGCTTGGCAGGGTGCTCGTGGTGGACAACCTTGAATCCGGCACCGCCCTGGCCAGGGCAGGATGTCGGCTGCGCATAGCGACGCTAGACGGCGATTTGATCTCCGGGTCGGGCGCCATCACCGGGGGAGAGCGAAACGACAGGCAGTCGGGGCTGATGGCTGGGGTAAGGCGCCTCGAAGAGCTCGGAGAGAGGCTGGCCCGAGTGCGAGAGCGTGCTGCCGGGCTCACGAGGGCGCGCGAGGAGGCGCAGGCGGCAGCCGGTAGAGCCGCAGCCGGGCTGGTGGCTGCAGAGGCGGCTCTGGCTGAGGCGAGAGGCGCCCAGTCCGACGCCGAACAACGTTCACAGTATCTCGCCCTGAAGGCTCGGTCTTGCCAGGACACCATTAACAGTCTTCAAGCACAACTGGCGCAGCTTGCCGACGAGGCATCGTCGACTGCGGATGGAGCGGCAGATGACGACAAGGCTCTTGCCGCCGCAGAGGAGCAGCGTAGGGAGCTGGAGTCGGTGGTGGCCGCCATGTCGGAGGCCGCTGCCCGCGCACGGCAGGATGAGGCTGAGTGCGGCCGCAACGGAGCTGACGTGGCAGGCAGGTTCGCGTCGGCCAGAGAGCGATCGACGGCTAGCAGAGCCCGGCTCGAGAGGGCCATGGGGGATGTAGGTGAGCTGAAGGCTGCGGCGACACGGCTGGGCGAGGACCTTCAGGCTGCAGCCGCATCGATTGTGGTCCTTGAGGCCGAACTCGCATCGGCCGAAGAGACGGCGGCACAAGCTGCGGCGACGCATGCGAAGGTCAGGGCAGAGCTAGACGCTGCCATCGCCACCAGGTCGGAAGCTAGTCAGCTGGCGGCGGCGGCGGAGCGGGCAGCGAGGGCGGCGCGCAGGGCAGAGACGGTGTTGGCCGAGAAGCTAAGGGAGGCCAGCGTGGAGGAGGCGCGGAGCGCCGCTGAGTATGAGGCCGCCCGCGATAGGCTCACTGACACCTATGCTATCGAACCTGACGAGGCGCTGGACAGGCCGACGCCTGTGCTGAGCAGGGACGACATCTGCTCGCAGATCGACGCGTTGCGCCAGCAGATGGAGGAGCTAGGGCCGGTGAACCACGCTGCCCCTGAAGAGGCAGTTGCCCTGGATGAGCGCTTCTCCTTCCTGTCAGAGCAGCTCAACGACTTGGAGGAAGCTCAGAACTCGCTCATCGAAGTCGTGCGTGAGTGCGACAGAGTCTGCGCAGAGCAGTTCACTACAGCCTTCGAGCAGCTTCGCGTGGAGTTCAGCGACGTGTTCACGGAGATCTTCGGCGGGGGCACCGCCGACCTAGTGCTGGATGACCCGTCGGCGCCGCTGGAATGTGGGATAGACATCGTGTGTCAGCCGCCGGGCAAGAAACTCGCGAGCATGTCGCTTCTCTCGGGCGGCGAGAAGTCGCTGGTGGCGATAGCGCTGCTGTTTGCGATCATGAGGGTCAAGCCCAGTCCAGTATGTGTGCTCGACGAGATCGATGCAGCTCTCGATGAGGCCAATGTGGCTCGATTCGTGGAGATGCTGAAGTCTGTGGCAGACACAGTGCAGGTGATCATCGTTACTCATAGGAAGAGAACTATGGAATGTGCCGACACCTTGTTCGGCGTAACCATGGAGGAACAGGGTGTGTCAAAGGTGCTGAGCCTTGCCGCGCCTTCATACAGTCGCTGACGGGCGTCGGAGTGTCATCGCCCGCCGCATCTAGTGCATCATTCTGACGGCTCATGGAGGTAGTTACATGTCGCCATCGTTGTTCTCAGCTATCCGCGCAGGCCTGGCCAAGACCAGGGACGCGCTGGTAGGCAAGATAGAGCAGGTGTTCACGGGCAAGGCCCAGGTTGACGAAGACATGCTTGAGGAGCTGGAGGCTGTTCTGATCCAGGCTGACCTCGGCATCAAGGCCACCCAATCCATCATTGCCACGCTGCGCGAGCAGTCGGAGAGGGGCAAGCCCGTTGATTCGTCGACTGCCATCTCCCTGATCCAGGAGGAGATAGTGCGCATTCTGGGCGAGAAACCTCCGACGATGGCCAGGGCTGAGAGCGGCCCCACGGTGATCATGATGGTGGGAGTGAACGGAACGGGCAAGACCACGTCTACCGGGAAGATCGCTTCCATGCTATGCGCCTCCGGCAAGAGCGTGGTGTTGGCGGCAGCTGACACCTTCAGAGCCGCCGCCATCGAGCAGCTCGAGGTGTGGGGAAGGCGAAGCGGTGCTACCGTGATCAAGCATCAGGAGTCGTCTGACCCTGCGGCAGTGGCATTCGACGCCTTCGAGGCCGGCAGGGCCAGGGGAATCGACTACGTCATAGTCGATACCGCCGGGCGTTTGCACACGAAGAGCAATCTCATGGAGGAGCTGAAGAAAGTCAAGCGCGTGCTGGGTCGGGCTGGCACAGGCGCGCCACATGAGACCCTTCTTGTGGTAGACGCCACTACCGGCCAGAACGCCATCGCCCAGGCAAGGGTGTTCAACGAGGCTGTCGGCTTGACCGGGGTTGTACTCACCAAGCTAGACGGCACAGCTCGTGGCGGAATCGTGGTGGCGATATGCAGCGAGTTTGGTGTGCCCGTGAGGTACGTTGGTGTTGGCGAAGGAGTGGACGATCTGAGACCGTTCGATCCCAGGGAGTTCGCGGCCAGCCTGGTATCGGCGAGATAGGTGCCGACGAGGCGACGGGGCTAGCGGCGACGTAGGCGGCCGCAGACGCAGATCAGGAGCACCACGGCCAGGGCGATGCCAGCCGTGTCAACAGCTATGTCGGCGCTCGCCCCTGTGCGGAAGGGCGATATGGACTGCCTGACCTCATCCAGAGTGGCGAGGCCTATGGCGCCGAGGGCTGCCAGGGCGATGCGGGCTTGCGTGGCGCCGCGTGATGCCGGGGCAGGCGACGTAGACACGAGCGCATTCGCCAGCACGATGGTGAACGCGAAGTAACCGACGAAGTGCGCGACCTTGCGTCCACCGGCCACGATCAGCCTTATCTGTGAGGTCGACGCCCCGGGCAGCACTCGTGAGAGCCAGCGTATGGCATATTCTGCGCTGAACTCAGGCCGAGCCCAGGCGGTGATGATCACCGCCTGGTACAGTATGACCAGGCTCCACCACAACACAGCGCGGGTGCGTTCGCTCATAACGGCTTCCTCCGTGAACCGGGCACTGCACGTTCTATTCTACAGGTATGTGCTGCGACATGCACGACGTTTGTGTGGCATCCACCCGCGGCATCACCCCTTGACACCCAGTCTCGCCATGGCTATACTCACAGTTGTGACTGTAAAGGCCTACCCCTTAACACCGTTGACGGGTCGGCGGAGGTGTCTTCAGGATGCTCCAGAAGATGCTGCGCATGAGTGATCTGCTAGACGTTTACGGCGTGCTTCTCACCGAGAAGCAGCGAGAGATGTGCGTCGAATACTACTTGAACGACCTTTCGCTCGGCGAGATAGCCGAGACTCACGGCGTGACTCGGCAGGCAGTGCATGATACTCTGCTCAGGGCTCAGCGCGCCATGGAGGGCTATGAGGCCCATTTCGGATTGATGGCAAAGCAGGCTGAACAGCTGGCGAGTCTTACCTCCCTCCGCGCTCAGCTGGTTGAGGCCAGGGAGTTCATCGCCAAGGGCGATGTCAAGTCGGCCGACGCAGCTGTTGAGGCTGCCGAGAGGATTCTGGGCGACCTGCTCACTGACTCAGCTCCGGGCGCGCAGGAGGATGTGCAGCCCGTTGGGCCGCAGATGAACACCAACACTGACGAAAGGCGGGTTAGCGCCGGTGTTTGAGAACCTTTCCGCCAAGCTACAGGACGTGTTCAAGAACCTGAGGAACCGTGGGAGACTCACCGAGAAGGACGTCGATCTCGCGCTGAAAGAGGTGCGTATGGCACTGCTCGAGGCCGACGTGAACTTCAAGGTCACCAAGGATTTCGTGGCCTCAGTGAAGGCAAGGGCCATCGGCAGCGCGGTGCTGGAGAGCCTTACCCCGGCACAACAGGTCATTAAGATCGTGTTTGAAGAGTTGACCGCCCTGATGGGAGGTCAGTCCGCTAAGATAGCTTTCGCCAACAAGCCACCGACGTTGGTCATGCTAGTCGGTCTCCAGGGTTCAGGAAAGACAACTACGTGTGCGAAGCTAGCCAGTCTACTGCGGAAACAGGGAAAACGGCCGATGATGGCCGCCGCCGACGTGTATAGGCCCGCCGCCATCAAGCAGCTCCAGGTGCTCGGATCGCAGCTCAACATCGAAGTGTTCACCCTGGGCGATAAGGCCGACCCCGCTGACATCGCGGCAGGCGCAGTCGAGCGCGCACGCTCTTTCGGCTATGACACCGTCCTACTCGACACAGCAGGCCGCCTTCACATTGATGAAGAGATGATGGTGGAGCTGGAGCGCATCAGGGCCAGGGTGTCTCCGCACGAGGTACTGCTGGTGGTGGACGCCATGACCGGGCAGGACGCCGTGAATGTCGCAACCACGTTCAATGAGCGCATGGGCATTGATGGAGTGGTCCTCACCAAGCTTGACGGCGACGCCAGAGGAGGTGCCGCGCTATCAGTCAGGGCGGTTACGGGCAAGCCCATCAAGTTCGTGGCCACAGGTGAGAAGCTAGACGCCCTCGAGCCATTCCATCCCGATAGGATGTCATCGCGCATACTCGGCATGGGCGATGTGCTTACCATTATAGAGCGGGCCCAGGAAGTGTTCGATGAGGAACAGGCTCGGCAGGTGCAGGAGAAGATACGTAAGCAGGAGCTGACGCTTGACGACTTCCTCAAGCAGATGCAGGACGTCAGGAAGATGGGGCCGCTCGATCAGATCCTTGGCATGATCCCCGGGCTGGGCAGGTCGAAGGCTCTGAAGGACCTCAAGGTGGACGAGAAGGACATCGGTAAGGTCGAGGCCATAATCAGATCGATGACGCCCGGCGAGCGCAGGAACCCAAGCATCATAGACGGATCACGAAAAAGGCGCATCGCCGTCGGCAGCGGAACCAAGGTCCAGGATGTCAATGCGCTGCTCAAGCAGTTTGAGCAGACACGTAAGATGCTGAAGCAGCTGGGCGAAGTGTCCAAACACAAAGGGCCCCTAGGCAAGATGCCTTTCATGCCATAAACATCAATTCGGAGGTGCACACAACAACATGGCCGTTCGTATCAGATTGACCAGGACAGGCGCAGCCAAGCAACCTCACTACCGTCTGGTGGTGGCGGATTCACGTTCGCCCAGGGATGGCAGGTTCATCGAGATCCTCGGGCACTACAACCCCAGAACCGAGCCGGTAGAGCTCGTGGTGAACGTAGAGAAGGCCGCTGAGTGGGTTCGCAAGGGAGCACAGCCCTCTGACACCGCGAAGGCTCTCCTGATCCGCGCTGGCGTCATCCCTGCCGCCAAGAAGGACCCGGCTGGTGGTGCAGATGGCAAGTAACGGCCGTCGCAACCGTGTCGAACTCAGCTCACTGGTGTCATATATGGCGTCCCATCTTGTGGACCAGCCTGAACTGGTCAATGTGAAGCAGATCGAGGCCGACGACTCTGTGATCCTTGAGATCAGAGTTGCCCCGGATGACATGGGGAAGGTCATCGGAAGGCACGGTCGCGTGGCCAGGGCCCTGAGAACCGTCACCAAAGCCATCGCAGTGCGGCAGGGCAAGAGGGCCATGGTCGAGATAGTGGAGTGACCTCCGTGCGTCGCGTTGTGGTAGTGGGCACTGTTGTAGGTGTTCACGGCCTCAAAGGCGAGGTGAAGGTGGCGCCTGCCAATGGTGATCCGCATAGGTTCAGGCACCTGGAATCGGTGCTCATCAGTGCGGACGCAAGCGCAAGAGCAAAGGGCACGGCGCGCGAGGCCGGCGGCAGCCCGGGCCCAAGAGGCANNGATTCTGCCTTTGAGGAGCTGGCCATCGAGTCACAGCGGGCACAGGCTGGCAAAGGCCACGCCGTTCTGAAGCTTGCCGGCATCGACGATGCCGAGGCGGCAGAGAGGCTTCGCGGCGAAGAGCTATTCCTCGCGGAGGACGACCTTCCACCACTGGAGGAGGGCGAGTACTACAGCTTCATGCTGGTGGGTATGGACTGCGTCGATGAAGACGGAAGGCTGCTTGGCAAGGTATCAGAAGTACTCGACAGGCCTGCCAACGACGTCATCGTCGTCGAAGCAGCCGACGGAGGCTGTGAGTATCTCATTCCGGCAGTGGAGGATTACGTGGTAAAGGTCGACATCGGCGCCCGTCGGCTCACAGTCCGAAACAGGCCAGGTCTTAGGTGAAGCCGAGGTGTAACCGCGTGCATGTTGACATCTTAACCATCTTTCCGGGCATGTTCTACGGAGCGATATCGGAGAGCATTCTCGGCAGAGCTCAGGAGCAGGGCCTCCTTGAGATAAGCATCCACGACATTCGCAACTTCTCGCAGGATAAGCATAATAGCGTCGACGACTATCCCTTCGGCGGGGGGCCCGGCATGGTAATGCAGGCCGAACCGATATGGGCAGCTGTTCAGAGCGTGACATCAGCGCCCTACGGCTCGCGGCCTCCCAGGGTGATCCTGACGACTCCGGCCGGCAAGCAGTTCACTCAGGAGATGGCGAAGGAGTTCGCCTCAGAGGAGCACCTTGTGATAGTGTGCGGTCATTACGAGGGCATCGATGAACGCGTGAGCGACGTCTTCACCGACGAGGTGTCGATTGGAGACTTCGTGCTGACAGGCGGTGAACTGGCGTCAATGGTGATAGTAGACGCCACCGCGCGGTTGATCCCCGGCGTGCTGGGCGATTCCGAGAGCGCGAAGGGCGACTCGTTCTACGATGGCATTCTGGATTATCCTCATTACACGAGACCACGCCAGTGGCGGGGCATGGATGTTCCGGAAGTGCTCGTGTCAGGCGACCATGAGAAGATCCGAGTGTGGAGGCGCACAGAAGCGCTCAAGCGCACACTCATGCGCAGGCCCGACTTGCTCGAGACCGCAGCGCTGACCGATGAAGACAGACAGATTCTGAGATCGCTTCTGAACCAGTGAATAGCACTACGTGTGAGGAGTGGGAGACTATGAACATCATCGACATAATTGAGAACGAGCAGATCCGCCGGGACCTGCCTCAGTTCGGCCCTGGCGACACCGTGAAGGTTCACGTGAAGGTCGTTGAAGGCAGCCGCGAGCGCGTTCAGGTTTTCGAGGGCACTGTCATCGGCCGCAAGGGCAGCGGCGCCAACGAGTCCTTCACCGTGCGCAAGATATCGAACGGCATTGGTGTCGAACGCACCTTCCCGATGCACTCGCCGAAGATCGAGAAGATAGAGGTGGCCAGGGAAGGCGCAGTGCGTCGCGCTAAGCTCTACTACCTCCGCGGCCGCGTCGGCAAGCGCGCCAGAATCCGCGAGCGCAAGCGCGACAACATGTAGTTCCGGTGTCATGCCGGCATGAACACGATTTGCGACTCCTCCGGTGGTGAGCCATCGCTCGTCACCGGTGGTGTCACGTACCCGTTACCCGAAGGGAGAGCTTGATTTGGCCCAGTCATGGTATCCAGGGCACATGGCGAAGGCCACGACAGAGCTGGCGGCATCGCTCAAGCTGATAGACGTGGTCATCGAGGTTGTCGACAGCCGGGCGCCGGCCGCGACGTCCAATCCCACACTGGCCGCAGTGGCCGGGAGAGTTCCCCGGGTCGTGGTGTTGAACAAGGTGGATCTCGCCGACCCCAAGACCACTGATGCGTGGAAGTCGAGCCTTCGCAGGTTAGGCTGCGCGGCCGTGACAGCCAATAGCCAGACCGGGGCAGGGATTGCCGCGGTCATTGACGCTGCGGTGGAGTCTGCCCGACGCTCAGGCCGAGGTGGAGGCGTAAGCCGGGGCGCGCGCCGGAGGTTCCGTTCAGCAGTAGTGGGCATCCCGAACGTTGGCAAGTCGTCCTTCATCAACAGAGTGTCACGTCGCGGCGGCGCCAAAGTCGGCGACAAGCCCGGTGTCACCAGGGCGAACCAGTGGATCGTCGCTTCGCCCGAGCTCGAGCTGTTGGACACGCCGGGGATAATGCCCACCCGCGTTGACGAGCCCCTCACGTGGACACTGCTGTGTGCCCTCGGCTGCGTCGACGACAACCTGTTCGATGCGGAAGAGGTGTGCCGCGCCGTGTTGGCGCCCATCACAGCCATGGGCGGTCGCGGCGGCATAGCCACCAGATACGGTGTGCCCGAAGACGTCGAGGATCCACTGACCGTCATCGAGGCCGTCGCGCAAACACGAGGCTTCATCCTACCCGGCGGTACCCTCGACATCCCGAGGGCCGCCGATGCTTTCCTTCGTGATCTCAGAGCTGGGAGACTGGGGCGCATCAGTCTCGAACGCCCCGTGCGCGAAGGATGAACGAGAGAGCCGTTTTCGACGCAAACGCGCGGGAGGATAGAGACTGGAACATCGCAGGCGTCGACGAGGCCGGACGCGGACCGCTCGCGGGGCCGGTAGTGGCGGCCGCGGTGATCTTGCCCTGTGGCATCGACCTTCCGGGCGTCAACGACAGCAAACGTCTTACCCCGAAAGCGAGGGCGCGGGCAGCGACTGTCATCAAGGAGTGCGCCCTCTCGTATGCCCTGGGACTGGCGTCGCCTCGTGAGATCGAGGTTCTCAACATCCGTCGCGCCTCACTGCTCGCGATGGCCCGAGCTGTGAGTGGGCTGACGATACGTCCGCAGCTCATACTGGTAGACGGCTGTGACGCCCTCGAGACTGACACCAGGTGTGTGCCCCTGATAGGCGGCGACGGACGGAGCCAGTCTGTGGCAGCCGCATCTATCCTTGCGAAAGTAGCGCGAGATGAACTGATGATCGAGATGGACACCCTCTATCCAGGCTACGGTTTCCGCACCCACAAGGGCTATCCCACCAAACAGCATCTTGAGGCCATCGCCAGGCTTGGGCCATCAGAGATTCACCGAATGACCTTCAAAGGAGTTGTGTGACATCGCCCGAAAGGGCGATTCTTTCATTGTAGGGAGGAATACGCGTCACACAAGGCGAATCTTGGCGATACTGGCATGCACATACACTGGGTGAGATGATGATCACATGGTGGCTGATGGCAATGCGCACCTGCCCAGCCTGGCGGTGGCGCGGAGCGGGCAGTGCACAAAGCGCGCAGGCGAGCTGGGAGAGGCTCTGGCGGCCAAGCACCTCTCCGCCTCAGGCTACACGATTCTTGGCAGGAACCTCAGACTGTCAGGCTGCGAAGTCGACATCCTTGCTCGCCAGGGTGACACCGTTGTCGTAGTGGAGGTCAAAACTAGGCTGTCGGCTGCCTTCGGCCACCCGATCGAACAGATCAGCCAGGCAAAGATGCTGAGGCTGATCAGGGCAGCCAGGGCAGCAGCTGCGGCATGGGCTGGGGCGAACACGCGGATAGACGTAATCGGGGTGACCGCGAAGGCCATGACCGGCGGCATGCTGCATGGAGTGGAGCTCACACACGTTCTCAACGTCAGCGGCTAGGGAGGGGGTTCCATTGCTCGGGCGTGCCTGGGGCTGCGCGGTGAAGGGCGTGTCCGGGCTCACCGTCGCAGTTGAGTGCGACCACCATCGTGGTCTTCCCTGCATAGACATTGTTGGGCTACCCGATGCAGGGGTGAAGGAGGCAGGCAGCAGGGTCCGACCTGCCCTGCGGAACATGGGATTCGAGTTTCCCATGGCGAGGCTGACGATCAACCTCGCTCCTGCGTGGGAGCACAAGCTCGGAGTCGGTCTTGATCTGCCCATGGCCATCTCGGTGCTCATGGCCTCAGGGCAATTGCCTGAGGCGTGCACCGAAAGGTCGGCGCTCATGGGTGAGCTCGCCCTCGATGGAAGGGTGCTTCCCGTGAGGGGCGTCTTGCCAGGCTGCATCGCCGTTGCGTCACAGGGGCTCAAGAGCGTAGTGGTTCCGAACGGCAACTACGGAGAGGCGCGCCTGGTGCCCGGCCTGACTGTGGTGCCGGTGGGTGACTTGAGGCAGGCAGCGCGGTTCCTCGAATCAGGTGAGATTCCACCGGAGCCGCACGGGCCCCCCGGCCCGCATGGCGCACCCGGGGTTTCAGGATCAGGTGCATGCGAGATGTCGGCCACTGCCGGATCCGGGCTCGACTTCGTACACGTGCTCGGGCAGCAGGCGGCCGTTAGGGCCATGGAGGTAGCGCTCGCCGGAGGGCACCACATCGTGCTGATCGGGCCTCCGGGCACAGGAAAGACGATGCTTGCCATGTGCGCTCCGTCGGCGTTGCCTCCGCTGTCGGATGATGAATGGGTCGAGGCGGCGTCCATTCGCAGCCTATCGGGGGATGGGTTGAGCGAGGCTGTTTCGAGGGTGAGGCCCTTCAGGCAACCCAACCGCACCACAACCCTGGCGGGAATGCTGGGGGGCGGATCGCCTCCGGTGCCCGGCGAAGTGACCCTCGCCCACAAGGGCCTACTCTTCCTCGACGAGTTCGCCCAGTTCGCACCGGGCGTGATCAGCGCCCTATCTGAACCCATGGAAAAGCGCAACGTCAGGCTGATCAGGGGCGGCTCACCGGTGAGCTTTCCGGCCGATTTCATCCTGGTGGCCTCCACGAACCCGTGCGCATGCGGCATGCGAGGTCACCGGAGTGAGGAGTGTAGCTGTACGCCCTCGATCCTAGCTTCACATCGCCGACGGTTGAGCGGCCCCACGGCCGACCGCATCGATATCTGGGTCGATGTTCCGAGGCGAGAAGCTGCGGCCGTGTCAGGGTTCGAACATGGGGCGTCTACTTCGGAGCTACGCAAGCGCATCGCGGCAGCCCGGGCCCGGCAGGCTGAGAGGTATGGGCGACCGGGAAGCACCAACTCCCACGCGACGGCCGATGCACTTCCGCAGCTGCTCCGCAGATCTTCGAAGGCAGCAGCCGTGGCCAGGGCCGCTGCCGACAGGTTTCACCTGTCGGCCAGGGGGTTCCACAGCGTCATCAAAGTTGCGCGCACCGTTGCCGATCTCGATGGGCAAGCCGACATCGGAGAGGAGCACGTACTCGAAGCTTTGGGCTATCGGGCCTGCCGCTTCGGGGGTGTGGAGCGTTGAGTCGCAAGCTGGGCATTACTATTGGATGGTCGGAGGTCGCACCACCAGAAGGTGATGAGTTGGCAGGCTGGGTATTCTGGAACATGGCTCCCGGAATGGGATCGCGCCGCTTCCTTTACATGCTGCAGCAGGAGCGGAGCACCGTCGGCTTCGCCAGGCGACTGCAGTCGGGAGTCGACAAACCGCACTGGTTGCCGACGCCGCTGTGGACGTGGGTACGGAAGCAGGGCGATCCGGTTGAGGCAGGTCGCCGTGAGCTAGATCGGGCCAGGGCCCGGAGGGCCGAAGTGGTGACGATCGGCTCAAGGTACTATCCGGCACGTCTTCGTGAGATCGCCGACGCTCCCCCGCTGCTTTACATGGCCGGCAGGCGGCCTCCGGCAGCACCGGTGTGGGTGAGTGTGGTCGGGTCGCGTCAAGCCTCCGAGTATGGGGTGTCGGTGGCCAGGCGATTCTGTGCTGAGCTCGGCGCGAGAGGGGTGTCCATCGTAAGCGGACTGGCTCGTGGCATTGACGCTGCAGCTCACAGAGGTGCGATGTCGGTTGGAGGATACACAGCCGGGGTTCTCGGCTGCGGAATAGGGGCATCCATGACCGCGAGGCTGGAGCGGATGGTGGGCGAGGTCCTAAGCTGCGGGTGCGTGATATCGCCGTTTCCCATAGGCTTCCCGGCGTCCACGGGTACCTTTCCGGCGAGGAACCGCGTGATAAGCGGCATGTCGACGGCGTGCATCGTTGTTGAGGCAGCTGAGGTGAGCGGAGCTCTGATCACCGCGAACTTCGCGGTGGCACAGAATCGGAACGTATACGTTGTGCCCGGCGACATCACGCGTCCCACATCTCGAGGTGTCGTCAACCTGCTGTCAGATGGAGCGTCTCCCGTGGTCTCAGTCGACAGTGTCATAAAGGATCTCATCGCCAGCGGTCACGTCCTGAAGCCTGCCCCGCCGAAGCCGACCGCTGCCGACGGCGGTCGCAGCAGGGGATTGACTGACAACGATGTGATGGTGTACGCGTCAGTTGGCGATCTGACCAGCTTCGAGTCGATTCAGAAGTCGGTGGCAATGCCAGCGCGGCAGGTTATGGCGTGCCTGTCCCGTCTTGAACTACTGGGAATGGTGATCCGCCTTGACGGGCTGAGGTTCAGCAGGCGCCCAGGTTGACCTTGCATGTGGGCTGATATACACTGTCTACGATACCAGCCCTTGGAGGTAATTGGATGGGCAATACCCTTGTGATAGTGGAATCGCCAACCAAGGTCAAGACTCTGTCTAAGTTCCTCGGCCGCAAGTATAGCGTGAGAGCATCATACGGCCACGTCCGCGACCTGCCCAAGAGCAGCCTGGGCGTTGACGTGGGTTCGAACTACACCCCCAAGTACATAAACATCCGTGGCAAGGGCGACGTTATTCGCGAGCTCAGGGACGCGGCCAAGAAGGCCGACAAGATTCTGCTGGCCACCGACCCTGACCGCGAGGGCGAGGCGATATCATGGCACCTTGCGCAGATTCTGAAGATAGACCCGAGCTCCACGTGCAGAATCGAGTTTAACGAGATCACTGAGACTGCGGTCAAAGCCGCTCTGACGTCGCCGCGCGCCATTGACCTGCATAGAGTCGACGCCCAACAGGCAAGGCGCGTCATCGACAGGCTTGTAGGCTACAACCTCAGCCCCTTCCTTTGGAGGAAGGTACGCAGGGGGCTATCGGCAGGGCGCGTTCAGTCGTCGGCGCTCAAACTCATCGCCGACAGGGAGCGAGAGATCCAGGCCTTCGTTGAGGAGGAGTACTGGACACTCGCAGCGGTGCTGTCGGCAGCCGCTCGCGGGAGAAAGTTCGTCGGACGCTACGCAGTGCCGAAGAACAAGAAGCTCAGCGCGGATCAGGTGAAGGCCATCGTCGACAGCCTCGCCGGCGCAACCTACACAGTGAAGTCTGTGACCGTGAAGGAGCAGGTGAGGAGGCCAGCGCCGCCCTTCATCACCAGCACCTTGCAGCAGGAGGCCTTCAGAAAGCTCGGGTTCTCGGCCAGGCGCACCATGGCGGTGGCGCAGGAGCTGTATGAGGGAGTTGATCTGGAGGGGCAGGGCCACGTGGGTCTCATCACCTACATGAGAACCGACTCTTTCAGAGTGGCCTCGGAGGCCCAGGCAGCGGCCCGGAAATATGCCATGGCCAACTACAAGTTCGACACAGGCCGCGCTGTGCCCGAAAAGCCGAGGGCTTACCGGGCGAAGAAGGGGGCGCAAGACGCCCACGAGGCCATCCGCCCCAGCGACGTGTGGAGGACCCCGGAATCGATGGCAGCCAGCCTCAGCCGCGACCAGCTCAAGCTTTACCGACTGATATGGCTGAGGTTTCTCGCCAGCCAGATGTCGGACGCCGTGTTCGATGCCACGACTGTCGACATTGAGGCCGCAGGCCATTTCTTCAGGGCAACCGGCAGCGTCATGAAGTTCCCTGGATTCACGGCGGTATACACCGAGGAGCGCGACGAAGATGCCGAAGAAGAGCGAAACCAGTTGCTCCCGGAGCTCAAGGAGGGGCAGGTGCTTCACCTAAACGAGCTCCTGCCTGAGCAGCACTTCACTCAGCCGCCTCCACGATACACAGAGGCAAGCCTGGTGAAGGAGCTGGAGAAGAATGGCGTCGGGCGGCCGAGCACCTACGCTCCCATCATTGAAACGCTGCGGAAGCGCGATTACGCAACGCTAGAGCAGAAGCGGTTCAAGCCCACCGAAGTGGGGCTTGCAGTGTGCGACCTGCTGGCGGAACACTTCCCGTCGGTAGTAGATCTGAAGTTCACTGCCAAGATCGAGAGTGAACTCGACAAGGTGGCAGATGGCAGTGCCGGCTGGGTAGACGTGACTGAAGCAGTCTACAAGCCCCTTGCCGACGCGCTGTCGACCGCGAACGTCGAGGTAGAGCGAGTAGTCATAGCCGATGAGCCCACCGATGAGCTGTGTCCCGAATGCGGGCAGGCCAATCTGGTGATCAAGTCGGGCCGATACGGCAAGTTCGTCGCTTGCCCAAGGTATCCCGACTGTACCTACAGACGCAGCATGGCGAAGAAGGTGAACGCCGTCTGCCCGAAATGCGGCGGCGACATGCTGGAGCGCCGGTCGAAGAAGGGCAGGAGGTTCTTCGGCTGTGCCAACTACCCGAAGTGCGACTTTGCGGCGTGGAACCCCCCGTCAGGCGTCAACTGCATCAGGTGCGGTGCCTTCACTACTGCTTCGCGAGTGAAGGCGGGCACGTCATATAAGTGCGCGAGCCCGACTTGCGGCCACCGTTGGGTGGCAGAGTCGGGAGGCGGCGACGAGTGAGTGATCCAACGCGTACGGCGATGCCGGTGACGGTAATCGGCGCCGGACTGGCCGGTGCTGAGGCTGCGTGGCAAGTCGCCAGAGCAGGCATTGAAGTCAGGCTGGTCGAGATGCGCCCTGAGGTGTACACTCCCGCTCATTCCACGCCCGGCTTTGCCGAGTTGGTGTGCAGCAACTCGCTGGGCTCCGACAGGGATGCCACGGCTCCCGGCCTGCTGAAGCAGGAGATGCGCGCCCTTGGCTCCATAGTGCTGGAGTGTGCCGACAACACCAGGGTCGCTGCAGGGCAGGCATTGGCGGTCGACAGGCGTGAATTCTCCGCGCAGGTCACCGCCTGGCTTGAATCGCATCCTAGGGTGAAGGTGATCAGGCAGGAGGCAATAGAGCTGCCCACCGAAGGGGTAGTCGTCGTTGCGACGGGTCCCCTGACGTCAGAGGCCATGTCGCGGCGCCTGGCAAGTCTCCTCGGTGAGGAGCACCTATTCTTCTTCGATGCGGCATCTCCCATCGTGGAGGCTGACACTGTCGATTGGTCGGTGGCCTACTGGGCTTCGCGTTACGGACGCGGAGAGGCCGACTACGCCAACTGCCCCATGAACGAGCAGGAGTACGAAGCGTTCTACGACGCGCTGATCACTGCTGAGCTCGCCCCGATGCACGAGTTCGAGAGCATGAAGCTGTTCGAGGCATGCATGCCCGTGGAGGAGATAGCACGGCGCGGCCGCGATACACTTCTGTTCGGCCCACTCAAGCCGGTGGGGCTGAACGATCCCCGCACAGGCAGGCGGCCATATGCTGTGGTGCAGCTGAGGCGTGAGAACCGAGACGGCAGTCTGCTCAATCTTGTCGGGTTTCAGACCAGGCTGACGTGGCCCAGCCAGCGCGCGGTGTTTCGTCTCATACCGGGGCTTGCCGACGCTGAGTTCGTTCGTTACGGTGTCATGCACAGGAACACCTACATCAACGGTCCGCGTCACCTTCTGCCCACGCTTCAGTTGCGATCCGAGCCCCGAATGCTCTTTGCCGGGCAGCTTACCGGGGTTGAGGGCTACATGGAGTCGGCGGCCACCGGGATCGTGGCCGGTATCAACGCGGCGCGCCTCGCCATGGGCCACCCGCCGCTGGTATGGCCCGATGCATGCTGTATCGGAGCCCTGTGCTCGCACGTATCGTCAAGCGCCGCAGGCGACTATCAGCCCAAGGGGATCAGCTTCGGTCTCCTGCCGCAGTGTACGGGGCGCAGGCGCCGCGATGACAAGCGCAGGTGCCAGCTGGAGCGAGCGAGGCAGAGTTTTGCCGACGCCCTGTCGGAGCTGAGGGCATCTGCCGCCGCCGACACAGAAGGGAGCGTCTGAGTTGACGGACTTCGATGGCTACCTTCGCCATCTTGCGAGCGAAAGGGCGTTATCTCCGCGCACTGTCGACTCTTACAGCAGAGATGTGGCGCAATTCCTCTCATTCTGCGAGTATCTAGGCATTCCTGAGGACCATCCTGAGGCGATAACCCAGTCTGTACTGAGAAAGTACCTATCTTCGATGCAGGCCAAAGGGGCAGCGCAGTCTAGCATCTCAAGGAGACTAAGCGCAGTCAGGTCTTACATGCGATATCTCGCAAGGGAGGAACGCATCGCCGCAAATCCCACAGCACTCCTTCACCGCGCTCGCCGGCCCCGTCGGTTGCCCCGCGCGGCAGGCGTCAAGGACGTAGACAGGTTGCTCTCCGCAGCGGGAGGCACGTCTCCCCTGGCCCTTCGTGACCGCGCCATCCTCGAACTGCTCTACTCGTCGGGAATCCGCCTTGCGGAGCTCGTGTCGCTGGACGTTGGCGACTACAGCGAGGAGAGCCTCAGCGTGAGGGTGATGGGCAAGGGTGGGCGTGAGCGAGTTGCACCAGTGGGCCGACAGGCCGCGGTTCATCTCCGCAACTACCTCGCATCTGCCAGGCCCCAACTCCTCGGGCCAGCCAACGACTGCCATGCGATGTTCGTGAACCGGACAGGCACTCGCCTGGGCGGACGATCCGTGGAGCGCATGATCAAGAAGTATCTGCGCAAGGCGGGCCTTCCTACGACCATGAGCCCGCACTCCATGAGGCACTCCTTCGCAACGCACATGACCGATTCTGGGGCTGACCTCAGGTCAGTACAGGAGCTCATGGGACACGCCGACATATCCACAACACAGATATACACCAGCGTTTCGAAGGAGAGACTGTACCGCGTCTACCGCGACACTCACCCCAGATCATAGCCACGTGATAGCCACGTGCTTTGTGTGCCGGTTCTGTTTAGACAAGCGAATAATGGGAAAAGACTAAACATCGTAACTGGTGAGGGAATTACACGAGGGGAGGTCGCAACGTGGGTTCATTGTTGGAGCGAACACGCAGGGTCAACAGGCTGATCCAGAACTCGCCTGGCCGTTCGGTAGACCTTGCGGAGTTGGCGGCAGTAGTGTCGGAGGTCTCGGGAGGCGCAGTGTTCATCATCGCGAAGAACGGAAAACTGTTAGGGCACTCTCTGGTGCGCCTGAGCGATGACCCGGATGACCTTGCAGAGGCGCTGGAGACGGGCTATCTGCCCAGAGAGGCAAATGATAGTCTCCTGAGGGTGTTCGACACTGTGGCAGGCCTGCCTGCCGTGGGCACTCTAGAGGCTTTCTCCGACACTTCAATGGGTGGGTCGCCGTCGAGTACGATCACCATGGTGCCGGTGTACGGCGGCGGTGAGCGCCTGGCAACTATAGTGCTGGTGGATGACGGGCCGCCGCGCGACGAGGACGACCTGGTCATCGCGGAGCAGTGTGCCACCGTGGTCGGCATGGAGATTCTGAGGTCCAGAAGTGACCGCCACGATGAGGAGGCACGCAAGCGCAACGCAGTCCAGATGGCTCTGGAGACTCTGTCCTACTCTGAGCAGGAGGCGGTCGAACACATCTTTGACGAGCTATCAGGGGATGAAGGCCTGCTGGTGGCATCGAGAATCGCCGACAGAGTCGGCATCACCCGCTCGGTGATAGTCAACGCCTTGCGCAAGTTCGAGAGTGCCGGTGTGATTGAATCGCGGTCTCTGGGGATGAAGGGAACCTACATTCGCGTCCTCAATGACAAGCTCTTCGATGAGCTGGAGCGGCTAAGGGCGAGGTAGGGCCGGGACATCTGTGATGCCTGGCGCTCAAACGTGGCGTGAGCACGCGGCTTGAGTGCGCAGGCTGACACGGCATGATGGCGTATTCCGGCCTGAGCGCCCAGGTCGAGCCTGGCTCATCGAGGTGAAGCGAATTGGCTGAGCTCAACCAAATCCAGCTGAACCCACGATTGCGAGGGCTTTACTCGTATGCTATACTGACATTCGTGCGAACTACACACGGCCTCTGATCTGAGTTGCGGTGCCAGCTTGTCTGGTGTGGCTCGGAGTTGACGGGGCCGGAGGGAAGAACCGCTGCAGGGGGGAGGTGACATAGCATGGCAGTGGTAACCATGAAGCAGCTGCTGGAGGCAGGCGTTCACTTCGGGCATCAAACCAGGCGCTGGAACCCGAAAATGAAGCCGTATATCTTCACCTCCAGGAACGGCATCTACATCATCGACCTCCAGAAGACCGTACGTAAGGTTGACGAAGCGTACAATTTCATCAGGTCAATGGCTGCCGAAGGCGAAACCGTGCTTTTCGTGGGCACCAAGAAGCAGGCTCATGACGCAGTGGCCGAGGAGGCTCAGCGTTGCGGCATGCACTGGGTGAACGAGCGTTGGCTGGGCGGAATGCTCACCAACTTCACTACGATTCGCAAGCGCGTGGAGCGCCTGAAGGCTCTTGAGAAGATGCAGGAGGACGGTTCCTTCGACGCACTTCCTAAGAAGGAAGTGCTCAAGCTCGTGGCCGAGCGCGACAAGCTGCAAGAGCGCCTGGAAGGCATCAGGGAGATGAAGCAGCTCCCCGGCGTAGTGTTCGTGATTGATCCCCGCAAGGAGAAGATCGCAGTCGCCGAGGCGCGCAGGCTGAACATCCCGATCGTCGCCATAGTCGACACCAACTGTGATCCCGACGAGGTCGACTACGTGATACCCGGCAACGACGATGCTATTCGTGCAGTCAGGCTCCTGACGGCGAAGATGGCGGACGCAGTGATCGAGGGTAGAGAAGGCCTTGATCAGGCCCCGGCTAGCGCCGGGGAAGAGTCCGACGACACCGGAATGCAGGAAGACTCCCTCAACGCTGGCGAAGAGGGAGCAGCATTGGCGATGGGCAACGAATAGAGACGGGAGGGATCCGTTCAATGGAGATTTCGGCAACACAGGTGAAGGAACTTCGCGAGGTAACTGGGGCCGGGATGATGGACTGCAAGCGGGCCCTCATGGAGTGCCAGGGTGACTTCGAGAAGGCCATGGTGTACCTGAGGGAGAAGGGCCTGGCATCTGCGGCCAAGCGAGCAGACCGCGAGACGACCGAGGGCATGATCGATGCCTACATCCACATGGGTGGCAGGATCGGCGTGCTGATCGAGGTCAACTGCGAGACCGACTTCGTGGCAAAGAACGCCCAGTTCCAGGCGTTGGTGCACGATCTGGCTCTGCAGGTAGCCGCGGCGAACCCGAGGTACGTATCGCGTGAGCAGGTTCCCGCTGAGGTCGTGGAGGCGGAGCGCGCTATCTACCTGGCCCAGGCGATCAACGAGGGCAAGCCTGAGAAGTTCGCCGGCAAGATCGTAGAGGGTAGGCTCGAGAAGTTCTACCAGGAAACCTGTCTCCTTGACCAGGCCTTCATAAGGGATCCTGACAAGAAGGTAGGCGACCTCATCCGTGAGAACATCGGCCTCATCGGCGAGAACATCACGGTGAAGCGGTTTGTCCGGTTCGAACGAGGCGAAGCCCTATAATCGGAGTTAGCAGAGAAGAGAACACCATGGTGTTCTCTTCTCTGCCTGTATTCCGACGAGTGAAGGATAACGCCCCCGCGTGCCGAATCGAGTTTTGGGAGTGAGCGCTTTGGTATCGAAGTACAGCAGAGTTGTTCTGAAGCTGTCGGGAGAGGCTCTTGCAGGCACCCAGCGGCACGGCGTAGATCCTGAGGCTGTAAAGTGGATCGCAGGCGAGGTGGCGAAGGCCCACTCAACCGGTGCCCAGATAGCGGTGGTGGTTGGCGGCGGCAACATATGGCGAGGAGCGGAAGCGAGCCGCAGCGGGATGGATCGAAGCACTGCTGACCATGCAGGTATGCTGGCCACGGTGATCAATGCAATCGCTCTGCAAGATGCGCTGGAGCGGTCCGGAGTTCCCACTCGCGTGCTCACGGCGATTGAGATGCGACAGATAGCTGAACCGTACATAAGGCGCAGAGCAATCAGGCATCTGGAGAAGGGGAGAGTCGTGGTCTTCGGTGCGGGCACTGGAAACCCGTTCTTTTCTACCGACACGGCGGCCGCCCTCAGAGCAGCAGAGATTGAGGCCGATGCAATTCTCATGGCAAAGCGCGTGGATGGCGTGTTTGATTGTGACCCCCTGACCCACCCGCACGCGACGCTTTTCGAGAGGCTGTCATTCATGGACGTTATCAACCGCGGGTTGGGGGTAATGGACTCAACTGCCGCCTCACTGTGCAATGACAACAACATACCCATAGTCGTGTTCAACCTGCTCAAGGAGGGGAACATCGAAGCCGCCCTGGCAGGTCACGCAGTGGGTACATACATCGGGAGGGATTAGGTTGTACAAGGACGAGATGGCTAGAGCCGAAACCAAGATGAAAGAGACCGTGGAGTCTGCTCTGAAGGACTTCTCGACGGTTCGCACCGCCCGGGCCAACCCTGCTCTACTCGATAGGATAGTTGTGGACTACTACGACACGCCTACGCCGCTGAACCAGTTGGGGTCAGTCTCGGCTCCCGAACCACGCCTCTTGGTGATTACCCCGTGGGACAAGTCGGTGCTGGGGAAGATCGAGAAGGCCATTCAAAAGTCCGACCTTGGCCTCGTCCCGACGAACGACGGAAGTGTGATCCGGCTGGTGATACCGCACCTCACCGAAGAGCGCCGCAAGGACCTCGTCAAACTCGTACGCAAGATGGCTGAGGAAAAGCGAGTCGCCGTGAGGAATGTGCGCCGCGACACAATCGAGCGGCTGCGGGCCATGGAGAAGGACGGAACCATTACTGAAGATGACCTCAAGCGCGCCCTCGATGAGATTCAGAAGGCAACCGACAAGCATATAGCTGATATAGATAAGCTCCTCTCAGAGAAGGAAGTCGAGATAATGCAGGTGTGAACTGCCTGCGGCATCCGTTCCAACCCCCTCGAAGGAGGGGGTTTGTCACATGCAGTTGGGTAACGCCCCGGTGATTGAGGCGCTAGGGCTTGGGAGGGTTCCGTGTGAGCATATCGCATGTCGCGATAATCATGGACGGCAACGGCCGCTGGGCGGAGCAGAGGGGGCTTCCTCGCCTTGCGGGTCACAGCCGAGGCGTAGAAGTCGCGAGGGAGATCGCGGTGGCCGCCCGCGACATGGGCATAGGATACCTGACGCTGTTCGCCTTCTCAACGGAGAACTGGAAGCGTCCGGCTGAAGAGGTGTCCGGCATCTTCTCGCTGCTCAGGCAGTTCTTCGCTCGCGAAGCCAGCGACCTTGCACGAAGCGGAATCAGGATCCGCACCATCGGTGACATCGAGGGCCTGCCGGAGCCGGTGAGGCGAGTGATTGAGGACGCTGAGCGAATGTCGTCAGGCGCCCAGAGGCTCGTAGTCAACATCGCGATGAACTACGGCGGACGCTGGGACGTGGTGAGCGCCGCTAGGAAGCTCGCCGAGGCAGCGTTGGCCGGGGATCTCGATCCGTCGTTGATCGATGAGAACAGGTTTGCGGCGGCTCTCTCCACAGCAGGGCAACCCGATCCCGACCTGGTCATTCGCACCGGGGGCGACATGCGGATCAGCAACTTCCTGCTCTGGCAGACTGCCTACTCTGAGCTGTACGTGTCGCCTGTGCTCTGGCCTGATTTCACAC
Source organism: Firmicutes bacterium UBA1393 (assembly GCA_002305255.1). Classification (GTDB taxonomy): domain Bacteria; phylum Bacillota; class DTU025; order DTU025; family DTU025; genus UBA1393. The sequence continues at coordinate 59,715 of DBQN01000014.1, forward strand.
CGGTCCACTTCAAGGCGGCACTTGACGACTTCGCCTCTCGCGACCGGAGATTCGGAGGCATTAGGAAGCGCAGCGACGAGCAGCGCAGGGGTGAGGGGGTAGACGGGCCATGATCGGCCGCGTGCTTGTAGGCGTGATAGGAGCTCCCATCTTTCTCGCCCTTCTGATACGCGGTGGAACCGCCCTAACCGTCGTGTGCGCAGCCATCGCCGCCGCCGGCGTGTTTGAGTACTCTCGCATGTCATCACTGTCGAGGAGTCCGGCGCTGACGGCAGGCAGTGCGGTGCTGGCCGCGGCGTTTGTCGCCGATTCCGCCCTTGGCGGTAGAAACCTTGCGCTCTTGGTGTGGGCGTGTGTCGGCGTGCCGCTGCTCATGCATGTGCTGGCAGGTACTGCGGAAAGGGCAATGCAGCGCGCCGCGGAAGCGGCCTTTGTCCCTGTATACACAGGCTTCGCACTGAGTAGGTTCGTACTGCTCCGCTTCGCCCAGGGTCCCGGTGAGGCTGCCGCAGGAACCGGCCTGGCCTTGTTTGTCGTAATAGTAATATGGATGTGCGATATCGGGGCTTTCGCCACAGGCATCACTCTCGGTAGGCACAAGCTCTCTCCCAGGCTCAGCCCGAAGAAGAGCGTAGAGGGGTGCATTGGAGGATTCGTGTGGGCCGCGGCGGGAGCCGCAGCCTTCAAGGCCTTGGGCGACTCCACCGGGCTGTGGTATACACTAGCCTGGCCCCTGACCCTGACGTCTTCGCTTCTCATAGCCGCCGCCGGCCAACTCGGTGACTTGGCTGAGTCGGCCCTTAAGCGCGACGCCGGCGTGAAGGACTCCGGATGCATCTTCCCCGGGCACGGTGGCGTGCTCGACAGGTTTGACTCACTGGTGTTTGCAGCTCCGGCTGCATATTACTTGTTCGAGAGGGCTCTGCCGCATCTGTTCGGCAGGTAAGTCTGTGGGCGACCGGCGCCCGAAATGCAGGCACGGCTTCTCAGGTTCAGAATGGGGGTGGCCATTTGAGCAACTTCAGCAAGGCGATGATCGCTCTGGCCCTGGTGCTTGTAGGCACCTACTTCGGAGTGAGGTACTTGCTTCCGCTGGTGTCGCCTTTTGTGATCGCGCTGTTTCTGGCCATACTCATCGAACCCGGCGTGGCCTTCGCCAACACCAGGCTGAGAGTCCCGAGGGGGCTGGCTGTCTTCGTCGTGCTTCTCCTCCTCAGCGGATTGATGCTCACCGGGCTGTCACTAGGTGTCGCGGAGATCGCGGGTGAGATCGATCGTCTGTCGAGGAACATGGGGGGCCTGTCGCGAACAATCGTGTCGGCGATAGAGAGCCTGATTTCCGCCACAAATGTGCTGGTGGAGGAGCTGCCGCAACCGATCGCTGACTACATAAACTCACAGCAGGAGACTGTTGTGTCGCTGCTACAGACTGCCGTGGCAGTCATCGGGGGTGTGCTGGCTCAGGTTCCTCAGTTCGCCCTGGTCATGCTCATAAGCATCGTCGCCACATTCTTCATATCCAAAGACTACAGGCGCTTCTCGGAGGGGATGGTAAGGTCCGTACCCCCCAAGTGGCGCCAGAGACTTGGCGGGATCCGAACCGAGCTTCTGGCCAGCTTTGCACAGTATCTGCGCTCAAGGTTCGTGCTTGTGGCCATCACGACTGTCACCAACCTCGTGGGGCTCTCAATAATGGGGGTGAACTATGCGTGGCTGCTGGGGCTGGCATGCGGGGTGCTGGACGTGTTGCCTCTGTTGGGCCCCGCAGCCGTGTTCCTTCCGTGGATCGTGTACCACGTGATCATCGGCAACTACGGCTACGCCCTGGGCCTTCTGGCCGTTCACGCCATTTCCTCTGGTATCAGGCAAGCGGCCGAACTCCGCGTCATGCAGAAGAACCTCGACCTCCATCCCTTGATGTCCCTCCTGTCTCTATATGTGGGATCAAAGCTGTTCGGGGCAGTCGGACTGATAATCGGGCCGCTCTCAGTGATCTTCGTCAAGGCGGTGTATCAGTCTATCATCGCGCCCATGTTCCCGTCTGAAGAAGAGGAGTAGTGCATGAAGCCTATTTGCGTTCTCGGCTCAACGGGCTCCGTCGGTCGGCAGACGCTGGATGTGGCCCGACAGCTTGGCATTGCGGTCTCGGCCCTGGCCGCCAGGACCAACCTCGCCCTCCTCGCGCGGCAGGCCCGCGAGTTCAGGCCCAGTCTCGTAGCAGTCGGCGACTTGACCCTTCTTGAAGAGGCGCGCCACCTGTTCCACGACATTGACCCGGGAATAACCGTGCTGGGCGGCGCCGAAGGCATTGCCGACGCCGCTGCCAACAGTGATGCCGGCATCGTAGTCAACGCGCTGGTCGGCGCGGCAGGAATCATGCCGACGCTGGCCGCGCTTGAGGCAGGCCGCGACGTTGCCCTGGCCAACAAGGAGGCTCTTGTGGCAGCCGGTGCGCTGGTCACTGTTGCCGCGGCCCGCTCAGGCGCACAGATACGCCCGGTAGACAGTGAGCATTCGGCCATCTGGCAGTGCATCGCCGGCAGCCGACGCGAGACTGTGCAGAAGATATTGCTGACGGCCTCGGGCGGCCCGTTCCGCGACTGTGCCGACCTGTCAGGTGTCACGCCTGAACAGGCGCTGGCTCACCCCAACTGGCGCATGGGCCCCAAAGTGTCAGTCGATTCGGCTACCATGATCAACAAAGCTCTCGAGGTCATCGAGGCAAGGTGGCTGTTTGACATCGAGCCCGCGAGGATAGAAGTGGTGGTGCACCGTCAGAGCGTGGTCCATTCGATGGTGGAGTTCGTCGACGGCTGCGTCATTGCACAGCTCGGAACTGCTGACATGCGAGCGCCGATTCAACACGCGCTCACATGGCCGGAGCGCCTGCCGTCACCGACGGGGCGTCTCGACTTCTCCCATGGAAAGCAGCTCAGCTTCGAGGCGCCTGATACCGACCGGTTCCCCGGCGTGCTCTTCGGACATCTGGCCCTCGAGCGCGGGCCGGTGGCTCCGGCCGTGATGTCGGCCGCGAACGAGGAGGCAGTGAAGCTCTTCCTGGAAGGCAGGATCGCGTTTACGGCCATTGCGGAACTTGTAAGGGCGGCCATGGATCGCTCGCCTGATTCCGCCGAGGAGCCCACCCTTGAACAGATCCTTGAGGCCGACCGGTGGGCAAGAGAATATGTAATGGGCAGGTGTGGCGTTTGTACGCACTCTCTTTCATAGTCGTTCTGGGTGTTGTCGTGTTTGTGCACGAGCTCGGGCATTTCCTGGCTGCGAGGCTCTCAGGCGCAGGAGTGATTGAGTTCGCCCTCGGCTTCGGACCAAGGATATGGTCGCGGCAGCGTGGCGAGACGCTCTACTCCATCAGGCTTCTGCCCCTGGGTGGCATGTGTCGCCTCGTGGGACAGGATGACGCTGAAGCCTCCGACAGGAAGGCATCGGCGCGCGACCCGAAGAGCTTCCAGAACAAGCCGATCTGGAAGCGAGTCTTCATCGTGGCGGCGGGGCCCATCATGAACTTCGTGCTCGCCGTGGTGATCCTTGCGGTGCTCTTCGGGGCTTACGGGGTGCCCATGGCAGGCATCGCCCATGTCGTGCCCGATACGCCAGCCGAGCGAGCTGGCTTTCTCGCCGGCGACACCATCCTCACTGTGAACGGAAAGCCGGTGGCGGGCGTCGGAGGGTTTGTCGGTGCCATCTCCACCAGCTGGGACCGGCCGGTGAGTGTGGGGATTCTGCGCGACGGCAGTCGTGTCGACCTCACAGTCGTGCCAGAGTACGACGCTGAGTCGAAGGTGGGAAAGATCGGCGTCGGCCTTTCCGAAACACTTGTCAAGGGCGGAACCCGCGGCACGCTTGTCGAGGCCGTTGCCTTCACCTATGGCACAGTGAACACGACCCTATCGATGCTCGTGGCCACCATCACCGGCAGAGGCAAGGCAGACGTGTCGGGCCCCATTGGCATCGCCGGGCTGTCGGCACAGGCTGCGCGGGCGGGCCTGCCTAGCCTGATGATGCTGATCGCGCTGATCTCCATCAGCCTGGGGTTGCTCAACTTGATGCCCATACCGATCCTCGACGGAGGCTGGATACTGTTGCTGTTGGTGGAGGGTATCAAGGGCAGCCCGCTGAAGCCGGAGTTTGAAGGGTTCTTGAGATTCGTGGGCCTCGCCCTTCTCGTGCTGCTGATGGTGTACGCAACAGTCAGCGATATCTCGAGGCTATTAGTGGAGCGGCTGTAGGGCGACGAGTCAAGGTGGTGGAACAATGACAAGAAATGATACTATTAGAGTCGAAGTAGGAAACGTGCCCATCGGCGCCGGCGCTCCTGTGAGCGTGCAGTCTATGACTACGGCCGACACTCGCGACCCTCGAGCCACGGCGGCGCAGGTCAACGAGCTCGCCGCTGCCGGCTGCGAGATCGTGCGTCTCGCAGTGCCTGACCAGGAGGCCGCCGATGCTCTCCCGGCTATCCTCGCGGCAACTGAGGTACCGCTGGTGGCCGATATACACTTCGACTACAGGCTCGCCCTGGCGGCGCTCGAGGCAGGCATCCACAAGCTGCGCATCAACCCGGGCAACATCGGATCCGAGGTCAGAGTGGCTGAGCTGGCAGCTGCCGCCAAGAGCAGGGGAGTGCCGATCCGCATCGGTGTGAACGCCGGCTCGCTGCCGAAGTCGCTGGTGGACTCATACGGACGCACGTCCAGGGCAATGGTGGAGGCGGCGCTCTGGCATATCGGCCTTCTGGAGAAGGCCGGTTTCGACCAGATTGTCGTGTCTATGAAGGCGTCTGATGTGGCGCGCACGGTCGAAGCCTACACCATGCTGGCCGAGAGGGTGAGATATCCTCTCCACGTAGGCGTCACGGAGGCCGGCCCTCCCCCAGAGGGCTTGGTGAAGTCGTCTGTTGGGATAGGCATCATACTCGGGCAAGGTATAGGCGACACCATCCGAGTGAGCCTCACAGGTGACCACGTTGCCGAGGTCAGCGCTGGCAGGCAGATCCTTGAGGCACTGGGTCTGAGGAGATTCGGCCCTACCATCGTGTCATGTCCCACATGCGCCCGTCGGCGCGCCGATATTGTGAGGATCGCGGACGAAGTAAGGTCGCGGATTGCCGGCGTGACCGCGCCTATCACCATCGCCGTCATGGGCTGCGAGGTGAACGGGCCCGGAGAGGCCGCCGACGCAGACGTGGGTCTTGCGTGCGGCAACGGTTGCGGCCTGGTGTTTAGGCACGGCCGGATCGTGAGGAAGGCCGATACCGCGCACATGGTTGAAGCCCTGGTCGAGGCAGTGCTCGAAGAGGCAGGCTCGCATCAGGTCGATTGACGCGATCATCAGCTGCGGGCACGAGTCACCTTCGCCTACTGGCGTTTTGGGGAGTTGGTCTGTGTTGAGGATGTCTCAAATGTTCATGCCGACGCTGCGCGAGGTTCCGTCGGAGGCGGAGATCCCCAGTCACCAGCTGATGCTGCGGGCCGGGATGATGAGAAAGGCCATGTCGGGCGTGTACTCGTACCTGCCCCTCGGCTACAGAGTCATCCGCAAGGTGGAACAGATCGTACGAGAGGAAATGGACAGGCAGGGTGGGCAGGAGCTGTTGTTCCCGGCCATTCAGCCCGCCGATATCTGGAAGCTCACCGGCAGGTGGGAAGATTACGGCGGAGAGATGTTCCGTCTGAAAGACAGGGGCGGCCGCGAGCTGTGTTTGGGGCCTACCCACGAGGAACTGGCCACGATCACGCTGCGCGACGAGACCAGGTCTTACAGGCAACTGCCAAAGCTCGTCTACCAGATTCAAACCAAGTTTCGCGATGAGATACGCCCCCGTTTCGGTGTTATGCGCGCCCGTGAGTTCATCATGAAGGACATGTACAGCTTCGATCGCGATGACGAGGGCTGTGAAGTCAGCTATCGGAAGATGTACGAGGCCTACCGCAGAGCTTTCGACAGGATGGGGCTGCACTATATCGTCGTGGAGGCTGAGTCGGGCGCCATCGGCGGCACGCACAACCACGAGTTCATGGTGGTATCGGATGTGGGCGAGGCGGGGATCGTGTTCTGCGAGGCCTGTGGCTATGCAGCCAGCGAAGAGCGTGCCGATGCGGCTGCCGTGCCGGAGCCAGAGTCGGCGCCGTCGTTGGCGGCCGACCGGAGCCACGCGCGTACGATCGCGACGCCTGATGTGAGAACCATTGACGACCTCATTGGCTTTCTGGGTGTGAGCCCCAGGCAGATGGTGAAGACGATGGTGTTCGTCGCCGACGGCGAGCCTGTGGCGGCATTGATCCGCGGCGACCGCGATGTGAACGAGGTGAAGCTCAGGAGGGCGCTTGGTTGCGCCTCCCTTGAACTCGCTGCACCAGAGGTAATTGAGGAGGTCACCGGCGCTCCCGTCGGCTTTGCCGGGCCCATCGGGCTGAAGCAGGCGATTACGATCATCGCAGATCCCGAAGTGCTGCACGTCGTGGACGGGGTCATCGGGGCCAACGCCGCCGACGCACATATCGTGGGAGTGCGATACGGCGTCGACTTTACGGCACACAGGGTGGAAGACATCCGCATCGTGGTGGCAGGCGATGAATGCCCCCGTTGCGGCACTCCGCTCAAGGGAGCGAGAGGCATCGAAGTAGGCCACCTGTTCAAGCTGGGCACGAAGTACAGCTCGCGCCTGGACGCGCGCTACCTGGACGAAGCAGGCCAGGAACGCTCCGTGATAATGGGCTCCTACGGCATAGGCATAACGAGGTGCGTCGCGGCGATAATTGAAGAGTACCACGATGCCGACGGAATCATCTGGCCCATGTCAGTGGCACCCTACCATGTGATCGTGCTGCCACTGAACACCACAGACGAGCAGCAGCTCAAGGTGGCGGAGTCACTCCACTCCGAGCTTGAGAAGCTCGGAGTCGAAGTCGTGCTGGACGACAGGGACGAACGGCCCGGAGTCAAGTTCAAGGATGCCGACCTGATAGGGTTCCCAGTGAAGGTTACAGTAGGAGCAAGAGGTCTAGCGCAATGCAGAGTAGAAGTAGGATTGCGGCGCGGCGGACAGACCACGATGGTCGGCCTCGACGAGGCGGCGACCTACGTGAGTGAACTCGTCCGCTCTGAGCTGGCTCTCCTCTCCAAGTTGTAGGAGGTGTCCTCGAGTGAAGGTATCGGCAATCGTTCCAGCACTCAACGAGGAACCGCGGGTTGCTTCGGTCATAGGAGCATTGAAGGCGTGCGGAGCCATCGAGCAGGTTATCGTCGTGGATGATGGCTCAACCGACAGAACAAGTGACGTGGCAGCGGCGTGCGGGGCACAGGTGATCAGGCTGGACGAGAACGTGGGCAAGGGAGGCGCAGTAGCGCGAGGAGTCAGGGAGGCAGTGGGTGATGTCATCGTAATGACAGACGCCGACCTTGTCGGCCTGACGCCCCAGCACATCTACGCTCTCTTGGAGCCGGTGGCTTCCGGGCGCGCCGACATGAGCATCGGACTGTTCGACGATGGCAGACCCTCGACTGACCTGGCTCAGGCCATCACTCCGTGGCTGTCAGGGCAGAGAGCCATGAGGAGAGAGGTGTTCGACGGCACCGACATCGACATGACCCGGTTCGGAGTAGAGGCCGTGCTCACGCGCAAAGCCAGGGAGGAGCACCTGAGGGTGGAAGAGGTAAAGCTGCCCCACCTCACTCACGTGACGAAAGAGGAGAAGATGGGCTCGATGAAGGGCGTCACCTCCAGGGTCAAGATGTACTGGGAGGTCGTAAAGTCCCTGGTTCAGTGGGAGTGAACCTGTTGTCAGATGTATTTGTGGTGGTGCCATCTGACGACCGCGCGGAACTGAGGGAAGTGTTCCGGCGGGCGGGGATGGAAATGCCGGGCGGCATCCCGGCAGACTGTGTCATAGACCGAATCGAGATCGATCCCGCCGCGGGCGAATGGGTAGTCTATCTGGCTGGCCCCGCGGCCCTGGGCACTGAGTGTGAGAGCGCGATAGCAGGAGCCTTTAGGGAGTTTACTTGCGCGACAGGGCACGAGGTAGTCGTGCGCGTCGAGTTGTGTACCGAAGCTGAGTGTGTGTCATTGGCCCGGCTCGATCCGGCTGTTGCCGAATCAAGCTGGGAGGCGGTTGTCAGCAAGATGACGGCTGAGTCGCCTGCCATCGGCGTGTGGTTGGGGCAATCGCGATGCACGACGGGGCCATCAGGCGTCGTCGTCGAGGTTCCCGGTGAGGTACTGCGAGACAAGCTCATTGAGCGAGGCTGCCAGCAGCTGGTGGCCGAGGCTTTTGCCTGTACATGCGCATGTGCCCCGCCTGAAGTGGTCATAGAGGTAGGCGACTTCGAAGAGCCTGAAGAGCCGGAGCCTGAGCCGTCACCGGCATCAGCGGCGACTGGCCAACGGCCTCGCCCGGATCAGCGCCTGCAGCCACAGCCGCCGACGAGGGCAGGCGCAGCGCAGGGGTGGCGGCAGCAGCCCGACGACGGGTCGGCAGCCAAACGCCCAAGGCGTAAGGGCCGACAGCCTGATCCCGGCGCCATTAGGGGAAGGCTGTTCACCGATGTTCCTATCGCCATAGCATCTATCGGCGAGTCAGACAGAAGAGTTGTGTGCGCCGGCGAGGTGTTCGGCAAGGAGACGCGCTCGACAAGGTCGGGTTCGACGATTCTCACCTTCAGCCTTACAGACCGCACCGACTCCATATCGTGCAAGTGCTTCTGCGATCCGGGAGACGCCGCCCTCAACCTCGAGGAGGACTCATGGGTGGCGGTGCGCGGCGACATGCAGTACGACCAGTATGCCCGGGAAAGCATCCTCGCCGTCGCCGACATCATTCCGTACACGCCTCCGGAGCGACGCGATGATGCCGCTGAGAAGCGTGTGGAACTGCACCTGCACACCAAGATGAGCGCGATGGACTCAGTGTGTGACGTCGGGCGTGCGATACAGCGAGCCGCGTCGTGGGGCCACGCAGCAGTGGCCATCACCGACCACGGAGTCGTGCAGTCATTCCCGGAGGCCTTCGCCGCAGGCAAGAAGCACGGGATAAAGATACTCTACGGCATGGAAGGCTACCTCACCGACTCAGACTCCGACGTCGATGGCGAGACCTACCACGTGACGCTGCTTGCCAGGAACGCCGAAGGCCTCAGGCAACTGTACTCCATCGTGTCTGATTCCCACCTCAGCCATTTCCATCGGCATCCCAGGATACTGAGGAGCACGCTTCAGGCCTGCCGGGAGCATCTGCTGGTGGGCTCGGCTTGCGCCGCGGGCGAGCTACTTGCTGCCGCCGTACGCGGGGCTGGCGATGAGGAGCTGCGTAGGCTCGCCGGCTTCTACGACTACCTCGAGATCATGCCACCCAGGAACGATGAGTTCCTCGTCAGAAGCGGCAAGCTCGACAGCATGGCCAGGCTCGAGGAGATCATCGAGAGAATATACCGAATCGGCACTGAACTCGGTCGACCGGTTGTGGCCACAGGAGACGTGCACTTCCTCGATCCCGCCGACGAGGTGTACCGGCGGGTGCTCATGGCAGGTCAGGGCTATACCGACGCTGACCACCAGGCCCCATTGTACCTGCACACGACCGACGAGATGGTGCGCGAGTTCGCCTTTCTTGCGCCTGAGGCGCGGCGCGCGGCGGTTATCGAAAACCCTGTACGCATCGCAGAGATGATCGAGAGCGTGTGCCCGGTGCCTCAGGAGCTCGCGATTCCCGAGATAGACGGAGCCGAGGATGAGATCAAGGGATGGACAGCGACGAAGGCACGCGAGATCTACGGCGACGAGCTACCTGATGTGGTAAGGTCGAGGCTCAACCGTGAGCTTGAGGCCATCATCGGCCACGGATATGCCGTCACCTATGATATCGCGGCAAAACTGGTGAAGAAGTCGGTTTCAGACGGCTATCCCGTGGGCTCGCGTGGTTCCGTGGGCTCATCTCTGGTGGCCACAATGTGCGGGATCACAGAGGTCAATCCGCTCCCGCCGCATTATAGGTGCACTGAGTGCAAGGCTAGCGTATTCGATCACGGCCACATGGTTGAGTCAGGATACGATCTGCCCGACATGGCATGCCCGAACTGCGGCGCGCCCATGACCAAAGACGGTCAGAGCATTCCATTTGAGACATTCATGGGCTTTGAGGGTGACAAGGTACCTGACATAGACCTCAACTTTTCAGGTGAGCACCAGTGGGCCATACACAAGTACGCTGAAGAGCTGTTCGGCGCCGACCACGTGTTTCGTGCAGGTACCATCGCGACTGTCGCCGAGAAGACCGCCTTTGGGTTCGTCAAGTCATACGCTCAGGCTAGAGGGCTGACCCTTCGCCACGCAGAGCTTGCGCGTCTCGCTCGGGGTTGCTCAGGTGTGAAGCGCACAACCGGGCAGCACCCCGGTGGGCTTATGATTGTTCCTCGGGGCAGGAACGTCCATGAGTTCACTCCTGTGCAGAGGCCGGCGAATGATAAGTCGTCTACAGTAGTGACGACACACTTCGAGTACAGAACGATTCATGATTGTCTGCTCAAGCTAGACCTGCTCGGCCATGATGATCCGACGGCCATCAAGATGCTGCAGGACCTCACGGGCATTGAGCCGGCTTCGATTCCCATGGATGATGAGGCCACAATGTCGATCTTCTCGAGTCCCGAAGCTCTGGGCCTGACGCCCTCGATGGGCTGGTCGGTAGGCACAGTGGCGATACCCGAATTCGGTACCAAGTTCGTGCGTGGCATGCTTGAGGAAACCAGGCCTAAGACCTTCGGCGAACTTGTGCGTATCAGCGGTCTGTCGCACGGCACGGATGTGTGGTTAAACAACGCCCAGGACTTGATTCGCTCGGGTGTTGCCAAGCTCGACCAGGTCATTGCCTGCCGCGATGATATTATGAACGCGCTGATCGAGTGGGGGCTACAGCCGCGTGACTCGTTCAGGATAATGGAGCGGGTGAGGAAGGGCCGCGGCCTGTCAGAAGAAGACGCTGCGCTCATGAGAGAGCACGGTGTCCCAGAATGGTATCTCGATTCCTGCAACAAAATAAAGTACATGTTTCCGAAGGCACATGCCGTAGCATACGTCATGATGGCGTTCAGAATAGCCTACTTCAAGGTCCATCATCCGGTGGAGTTCTACGCCGTGTATTTCACCATTAGGGCGTCTGACTTCGACCCCGCGATTGCCACCATGTCAGCCCAGCAGCTGCTGGCTGCGAGCACAGCTGCAGAGGAGAAGGATGATTCCACCGCTCGGGAGAAAGGCCTCGCCACCATTTACGAGGTTGCAGCCGAGGCGGCGCTGCGCGGAGTGCGCATCCTTCCGGTAGATATCCGGTTCTCGTCAGCCTCTGCGTTCAGCGTGGAAGGCGACAGCCTGCGCGCGCCGTTGGCATCTGTGCCCGGTCTGGGTGCTGCTGCGGCGGAGAGTGTGGTGGCGGCCAGGCAGGAGAGGCCTTTCACCTCTCGGCTCGACCTGAGAGACAGGACTAAGTTGACTCGCGCGCACATAGACACTCTGGCCCAGATGGGAGCCATCGCCGATCTGCCCGATTCCGACCAGCTGTCGCTATTCTGAAGCCCACCTGACAGTGGAAGCCTGCGGCAGAAGCCTATTGCGGGGCCATTCAGGTGTGTGGTATATTAGGATACGTGAGGAATGCGTGCGAGAGCACTGGTTGGGTTGTAGGTGCGGAGAGTGGGTTTGCCCACTCTTTCATCATGTTTGACGGTTGCAGGGTCATAGCCCTGCTCCTTCAGTAGTTAGGAGGGCTGAGCCCAGTGGACAACCGCTCAATCGCGGCCAGAGCCGATAAGATAGCGCGAGCCAGCGCCGACTCTTTCGGTGTGAGCATCGTCGATACGGAGTTCGTACGCGATTCGGGCTACTGGTACCTTAGGATATACATCGACAGGCCGGGAGGCGTGGCCATCGATGACTGCGCTGATCTGTCAGAGGCAGTAGGCAAGGTCCTCGACAGGGAAGACTTCATACCGCAGAGCTACATACTGGAGGTCTCCTCTTCCGGGGAGAAGCCGTTGAGGAACCCTGAGGAGTACAACACCTTCAAGGGGCGCTGGGCGTTGATCTCGACATATGCTGATATCCAGGGGCACAGGCGCTTCGAGGGCAGATTGCTGGGGGCTGACGACGTGGAAGCCAGGATAGACGTGAACGGCACAACGTACAGCATCCCATTGACCAAAATCGCCCATGCGAGACTGGCAGTACCCCTCGAGGAGGTGCTTGACGATGAATCAGAATGACGGAATCGAGATAATCAGGGCCCTCGACGACCTACAGAAGGAGCGAGGCATCAGCAAGCAGGTGCTGCTCGACGCCATCGAGGCGGCTCTGGTCCAGGCGTTCAAGAAGCACTACGGCTCGTCGCAGAACGTGCGCGTCGGCATCGACGCATCAACCGGCAAGGTGCTGGTGATGAGTAGGCGCTCCGTCGTCGAGGAAGTGGGCGATCCCAAGTCAGAGATCTCACTGGAAGACGCGAGGCAGCTGGATCCATCGTACCAGCTGGGCGATATCGTGGAGGAAGAGGTCACACCCAGGGAGTTCGGACGTATAGCCGCGCAGGCAGCCAAGCAAGTAGTGGTGCAGCGGATCAGGGAAGCCGAGCGAGGCATGCTCTACGAGCAGTTCTCCAACCGTGAGGGCGACGTCGTCACCGGCACTGTGAGCAGGATCGACCAGCGTAACGTCATAGTCGACCTGGGCAAGGCCGAAGCTACTCTGCCTCCCCAGGAACAGATTCAGGGCGACAACTATACGACCGGGCAGCGCATGAAGTTCTACGTGGTGGAGGTCAGGAAGACCAATCGCGGGCCCATGGTTGTGGTGTCGCGCACCCACCCCGGACTTCTCAAACGCCTGCTTGAACTGGAAGTGCCCGAGATAGCCGATGGCATCGTGGAGATCAAGGCCATAGCCCGGGAAGCAGGAGGGCGCTCGAAGATCGCTGTCGTTGCTCACGACCCAAATGTGGACCCTGTCGGGTCGTGCGTCGGTCCGAGGGGCGCAAGGATTCAAACAGTAGTTAACGAACTCGCCGGAGAGAAGATCGACGTGATCCCGTGGAGCGAGGATTACTCAGCCTTCATATCCAGTGCTCTCAGCCCGGCCAAGGTAGTCGAGGTGAGGCCCGACTTCATAAGCAAGATTGCCCTCGTGGTCGTGCCTGATTATCAGCTGTCTTTGGCCATAGGGCGGGAAGGTCAAAACGCCAGGCTCGCCGCCAAGATAACCGGGTGGAAGATCGACATCAAGAGTGAGTCGCAGGTGGGGCTGGGTGGGATTCCGCGGTTCGAGATCGACTTCTAGAGGTGCGAGTAGATGCCCAAAGTGAGGAAGGTTCCGCAGCGCACCTGTGTGGGCTGTGGGAGGGTCGGCGACAAGCGAGAGTTCATCCGTGTCGTGCGCACGCCCGACGGCGAAGTCGTGCTTGATGGAACAGGGAAGCGTTCAGGTAGAGGCGCATACGTGTGTAGAACCAGCGAGTGCCTGGTCCGTGCAGTCAAGGGTGGGAGGCTGAATCGGGCGCTCGAGGTCGATGTGCCAGAGAGCATCATCCAGTCGCTGGAGGGTGCCCTGAAAGAATCAAAGCAGTGATAGGTGCTTCTGCAGCGCTGCATAGCCGGTGTCAGCTGCATGCCTTGGGCTGGTGAAGCGCCGAAGTGTATTGCAGCTCTATGCAGGCCACGGGGGTGACAATCTATGGCAAAAGTGAGAGTGTTTGAGCTGGCAAAGGATCTAGATATGCCAAGCAAGGATCTGGTCTCACTTCTCAATGAGTTAGGAGTGAAGGCCAAGAACCACATGAGCGCAATTGATGAGAATGCAGCTCGCTACGTAATGAGGAAGTTTGGACCCGAGGCCCGTGGAGCTCAGCCCGCCGCAGGAGGCGGGAAGTCTGACGTTGGCGAGAAGGCGGCAACAGGCGGGTCAGCCACGGCACAAGCGGCCGCGGGGGCGTCTGCGTCTGCGCCGACACCGACGGCGACATCAACATCGGCACCTGCAGGTGCTGTCGCATCTGCGCCCGAAGCGCCCACGGCGCCCACGGCGACGGCTACACCCACGCACGCGACTTCGGCCTCGACTCCATCGGCGCCCAGCGGAGCACCGCCCGCGCAGCAGCGCCCCGTCACGCCCGGGCAGCAAGCCAGGCGACCGGAGGCGCAACCGCAGCCGGGAAGGTACGTGCAACCACCGGCGGCCGGGCCTGCCGGTGCCGGTCAACCCAGGACGTTTGCAGGCCCTGGGGCCGGCACACCTCAGAGAGTTGATGACAGATCAAGGCAATCATCTATGAGTCGTCCGCCGGCAGCCCAGGGTGGCAGGCCGATGCAGCCCGCACAACCTCTGGATCCGTCATATCCGTTCATACCCTCTAGGCCAAGGCCGCAGGGGCAGGGCATGCCGCCCAGGCCTCGTCCTGCAGCGCAGCCGCCTTCGACTGGTGCGGCGCCGCGACAGGGAGCGGCCCCCTTCAGCCCCGGCGGTGCGCCGCAGCAGCGACCGGGTGCTCCCGGTGGTTTCCGGCCCGACAGGCCGGCTTCGCCGGGGTTGCCCGCAGGGCAGAGGCCTGACCGAGGGCCTATGCCTCCGCGCCCCGGTGCAGGCTTTGTCGGTGCCGGCGGGGGAGTTCGGCCCGCGCCTGGCAGAGGTCCCGGCCTCTCCATTCCTCAGCCTCAGGCGACCGCTGCGTCGGCCCCTGCAGCCAAAGGCGCCGGTGGCCGTCCGAAGAGCGGCTGGAGCCCAAGGGACAAACGCTATGGCACGTCCACTGATGACGAGAGGGATCAGTCGAGGGGCGGTGGCAGCAGGGCGAGCAAGAGAGGGCGCAAGAAGGCCCCGACCTCGGCTCCGCTCGGCGATGCAAGGCTCATCGAGCGCCGCGTGAAGGCCGGCGATATCGACTCGGCTGACGATATCGAGGTCAGGCGCACAGTCCGCAAGCGGGAACGCCAGGTGAAGACGCGTAAGGTCGAGTTCGAAGCCGCCCTCACAGTGCGCGATCTTGCGGCCAAGCTTGAGCTTCCGGTGGGCGAGGTCATGAGCAAGCTCATCAAGCTCGGCGTGATGGCAGGCATAAACACGGAGATCGAAGGCGAAGTGGCGCAGATCCTAGCAACCGAGATGGGCTTCGACGCAGAACTCGCCTCTGAGCGTGCCGAGCGCGAGGTAGCCATTGCCGACATAGAGGATGCTCCCGAGAGCATGCTCCCGAGGCCGCCGGTGGTCACCATCATGGGCCATGTCGACCATGGCAAGACGTCGCTGCTCGACGCTATCAGGGCGACCAACGTGACAGCCACCGAGGCCGGAGGCATCACTCAGCACATAGGCGCCTATCAGGTAGAGCTTAAGGGCAGGAAGATCACGTTCCTTGATACCCCGGGCCACGAGGCGTTTACCGCCATGAGGGCCAGGGGCGCCCAGGCCACCGATGTGGCCGTGCTGGTCGTTGCGGCCGATGACGGTGTCATGCCGCAGACCATCGAAGCCGTGAACCATGCAAGAGACGCCAAGGTGCCGATTATCGTCGCGATCAACAAGATCGACCGGCCGAACGCGCAGCCCGACAGGGTCAAGAGAGAGCTCTCCGAGCTCGGTCTCGTTTCGGAAGACTGGGGTGGCGACACCGTGATGGTGCAGGTGTCGGCAATCCAGAAGACCGGCATCAGTGAGCTGCTCGAGATGATCCTGCTAGTTGCCGACATGCGTGATCTGAAGGCCAACCCTGATAGACCGGCCATGGGCATAGTGATCGAGGCAAGGCTCGATAGGGGCCGCGGCCCCGTCGCCACTGTGCTGATACACAAGGGAACGCTGAGACCGGGTGACTACTTCCTGGTCGGCGACGTGTTCGGCAGGGTGCGCGCCCTCGTGAACTACCTGGGTGAAACTGTAGATGCCGCCACGCCGTCCATGCCGGTGGAGGTTCTCGGCATGGGTTCACTGCCCGAGGCTGGCGACACCTTCCAGGTCGTCACCGACGAGCGCGAAGCAAAGCAAGTTGCTGAGCGCAGGGCAGAGCGCAAGCGCCAGTCGGAGATGGCTGAATCGGGCAAGAAGATGAGCCTTGAAGATCTGTTCAGCCAGATCAGAGAGGGCGAAACCAAGGAGCTGCGCGTCATCATCAAGGCCGACGTGAGGGGATCTGCCGAGGCTCTCAAGCAGTCGGTGGAGCAACTCTCAACCGACGAGGTAAGGGTGAACGTCATCCACGTGGGCGTCGGCGCGGTGAGCGAGTCAGATGTGATGCTGGCGTCCGCCTCGAACGCCGTCATCATCGGCTTCAACGTCAGGCCCGACGCGGCCGGCGCTTCGTCGGCTGAGATCGAGGGAGTGGACGTGCGTCTCTACCGCATCATCTACGAGGCCCTCGACGATGTGAAGAAGGCTATGGAGGGCTTGCTTGAACCCGAGTTCAGAGAGGTGGTACTCGGCCACGCTGAGGTCAGGGCCACGTTCAAAGTGCCTAAGGCAGGCACTGTAGCCGGCTGCTATGTGACGGACGGCAAGGTCACACGTTCTGCGCGGGTTAGAGTGGTACGCGACGGCGCGATCGTGTTCGACGGCAAGCTTGCCTCGCTCAAACGCTTCAAGGATGATGTGCGAGAGGTCGCAGCCGGGTTCGAATGCGGAATTGCCATCGAGAACTGGAACGACGTGCGCGAGAGAGACGTCATCGAGGCGTATGGCAAGGAAGAGGTCAAGCGCGCGCTGTAGTCGCGACAACATACGTTACCGTGCGGGCGGGAGTCGTTTGTGCTTCGAACGGCTCCTCCCGCACTAATCGCCTGAACTACGCTTACATGAAAGCTCACGGAGGTGCGCTACAATGGCCAATCGCAGGGCCGACCGGGTAAGGGCGGCTATGCGCCAGGAGATCTCGAGCATCCTGCAGAAGGACCTGAAAGATCCCCGCCTCGGGTTTGCGACCGTCGTCGACGTGGAGGTCAGCGGAGACCTGCAGCATGTGAAGGTATATGTCAGCATCCTCGGCGACGCTGACTCGAAGGCCATGACGATGCAGGCGCTGGAGAGCGCGAAGGGTTACATCCGCTCAGAGATAGGCCGTAGGGTGCCGTTGAGGCTCACCCCCGAACTCCACTTCGTACACGACACGTCTATGGAGCATGGGGCGCACATTCTCAGAGTGCTATCGGAGATGGAGAAGACCGGTGGGGAGGACAACGCATGAACGCCCCTGAACAACTGATCCAAACTATACATCGCGCGTCTGACATACTGCTCTGCACACACGTGCTACCCGACGGCGATGCCATAGGTTCACTTCTGGGGCTTAAGGCGGCCCTCGAGGCGATGGGCAAGAACGTAACGGCGGCGCTCTCCGACGAGGTGCCGCCGTATCTTCGTTTCCTTCCGGGCGCTGATGACATCAAGCCCGTCGACTGCATGGCAGACTCGTTTCCCCTTGCCATCGTGCTGGATTGCGGAGCTCTCGACCGCGTTGGCCGTTGCATGGCCGCAGTAGAGGCAAGCCGGCTGACAATCAACATCGACCATCATGCCACCAACTCAGGCTTTGCGGCGATGAACTGGGTGAACGTGGACTCCGGGTCTACCGCGGAGATGATCTACGCTCTGATCACGCAGATGGGAGTGGCCATCAGCCCCGAGGCGGCCACGTGCCTCTTCGCCGGCATCAGCACTGATACTGGTTCGTTCCGCTACTCTAGCACCACTGCTGAGACTTTCCGCGCGGCTGCCGCCCTTACGGAGGCAGGAGCCAGCCCGTGGCGAGTGAGTCAGAGCATCTACGACACCAAGTCATACGATTCACTGGCGGGTATGGCCGAAGCTATCCTGGGCATGAAGTTTGAGTGTTCTGGCCTTGTAGCATCCATGGACATCACCGCTGAGCTAATGGCGAGGCACAAGCTTACCGAATCGGAGACGGAGGGGTTCATATCCTACGCCCGGAGTGTTGCCGGCGTGGAGGTGGCTGTGGCCTTCAAGGAAGTGCACGCCAACGAGATCAGGGTGGGGCTGAGGTCAAACCGCAAGGTAGATGTGGCCCGTGTAGCCCTGGCACTCGGCGGTGGCGGCCACGTGAGGGCGTCCGGTCTCACCTTCAGAGGCAGTCTCGACCAGGCCAGGCCCGCCGTCATGGCTGGCGTGAAGAAGGCCCTCAGGGAGGCCGGGTTCACTTGGACGGACTGATCGCAGTCGACAAGCGCAGCGGGTTGACGTCTCATGACGTGGTGGCGAGGATCAGGCGGATTACTGGTGAACGCACAGCGGGGCACACAGGCACCCTTGACCCCTGGGCCACCGGCGTGCTAGTGGTGTGCATGGGTAAGGCCACTAGGCTGTCTCGCTTTCTCATGGAATCGCCCAAGTCATACGAGGCCGAGATAGTGTTCGGCGAGTCCACTGACACGGGCGACGCCCACGGCTATGTCGTGGCAACGAGCACCGACTTCAGTCTTCAAAGGGAGCAGATATTCGCTGCGCTTGAGAGGTTCGTCGGCAACATAATGCAGATTCCGCCGATGGTATCCGCCATCCACCACCAGGGCAGGAGGCTGTATGAGATAGCTCGGGAAGGCGTGATCGTCGAGCGCGAGGCGCGGCCTGTCACGATCTACGACCTCTCGCCTGTGGAAGCCGACCGGTGGCCCGAAAACATTGAGTGCCGATCGGTGGGGAGGATAGCGGTCACGTGCTCGAAAGGCACCTACATACGCACACTGTGTGAAGACATCTGTGCCTCGCTGGGTGTTCCCGGGCACATGGGTGAGTTGAGGCGCACGATGGCCTCAGGCTTTGACATCGGCGAATGTGTCAGTCTTGAGCGAATAGCTGCCGCCGCAGTAGAGGGTGACTATCGTGGAGTTCTCCACCCCATGGCAAGGGCCGTCAGGCAAATGCCTAGCGTGACACTGAGCCGCGACGAGGTGCGCTCTGTGATCCACGGTAACCGGATAAGCGTGAGCTCCGGCCGCGCTATCAGAGGAACCGCGACGGTCGCGTCGGGCGCAATAGCCCTGCCAGCCACACTGCCGCCCGCCGACGGCGACGGCTGCTGGGTGGCGCTGATGGACACCGATGGCGACACCCTCGTGGCCCTGGCCACCGCATCGTCCGTCGTCGACGCCGACGTGTTGCTGCAGCCCAGGGTCGTGCTGGCGGAGGAGGTGTGAGGGCATGAAGGTCGTGTTCGCAAGTGAAGGGATCGCCCCTGCCACTCCATCTGCCGTCTGGTGCCTGGGGACCTTCGATGGTGTTCACCTCGGACACTCCGCGCTGATCAGGGCTGCCCTCAACGTTGCCCGCGAGCTAGGGGGGCCGGCAGGAGTACTAACCTTCGATGTAAACCCCGTGGAGGTGCTTGCTCCTGAGCGGGCGCCTGCATACCTTGTGACACTTGAGCGCAAACTCGAGTTACTCGCTTCTGCCGGAGTCGAGGAGGCCGTCGTGCGCAGGTTCGAACCGGCGTTCGCATCATCCACGCCAGCTGACTTCGTCAGAACCATGCTCGTAGACGAGCTCAGAGCGGTTCACGTTGTAGTCGGCTACGATTACACCTTCGGCCGCATGGGCCAGGGCACCCCTGCCGGTCTCGTCCAGTTCGGAGCGGAGTTCGGTTTCGGAGTGACTGTGGTTCCCAAGGTGGAGATAGACGGGGCCGCTGTGTCGAGCACCCGAATCCGCGGGGCCGTGGCGGCAGGCGACGTCGCACTGGCGGCACGGCTTCTCGGCAGGCCGCACAGAGTAGACGGCGTGGTGGAGCGCGGCCGAGGCGTGGGCTCGCAGATCGGGTTTCCGACAGCCAACATCCGCACTCCGCGTGGGATAGCCCTGCCGGCGAAGGGCGTGTATGCCTGCTACGCGCATGACGCGGCAGGGAAGCGGTGGCCCGCCGTGTGCAACGTTGGCGAGAGGCCGACGTTCTCTGACGCCGCCCGCGGTGTGCGCGTCGAGGCCCATCTGGTAGGCACTGCCGGCGACTTCTACAACCAGCGCATGAGCCTTGACTTCGTAGGGCGCCTCAGGCCTGAGCAGGCCTTCGAGAGCAGTGAGGCTCTGGTGGCGCAGGTCAAGAACGACATCGCCGCCGCGCTGACGATGCTTGATTAGGGCTGCATGCCATAGGTTTACAGCCGTCTGGCCGTGTGCTAGAATGAACATCGCAAGCTGGCGCTGAGCAGCTTGCTAACCCTGTACTATGATTGCCGATCCTCCGACGGCATTCTTGGTAAGGGGGCTACACAAATAGGAGGTGCCAAACCACATGAGCTTGTCAAACGAGCGCAAGCAGGAGATCATCGGCCAGTACCGGATCCACGAAACCGATACCGGTTCGCCCGAGGTGCAGGTGGCAATCTTAACGGAGAGGATAAACTACCTCAATGACCACCTCAAGCTCCACAAGAAGGACCATCACTCTCGCCGTGGGCTCCTGAAGATGGTCGGTCGCCGTCGAGCTCTCCTTGACTACTTGAAGGAAAACAACATCGACAGGTACCGGGTCATCATCGACCAGCTCGGTATCCGCAAGTAGCGTGTTGGAGTGAGAGCGGGCGTCGAGTTCCCGCTCTCTACTCATAAGGCGCACTCGTCTCACAAAAGAAGGTAGGTGACTGAATGCATCAGGTGTTTGAAACTGTGGTGGCCGGACGCAAACTGACGGTCGACACCGGCCACTACGCGCAGCAGGCCGGCGGGTCTGTACTGTGCAGATACGGCGATACGGTCGTGCTCGTCACGGCCACAGCTTCGAAGGAGCCCAGGGAGGGCATTGACTTCTTTCCTCTCCTGGTAGACTACGAAGAGCGGCTCTACGCCGTGGGCAAGATTCCCGGAGGCTTCATCAAGAGGGAAGGACGGCCCAGCGAAGCCGCAACCCTCGCCGGCAGGCAGATAGACAGGCCCATCAGGCCGCTCTTCCCGGAGGGCTTCCGCAATGACGTGCAGGTAGTGGCGACGGTGATGTCAGTTGAGCCGGGAGTAGAGCCATCGGTGCTGGCCATGAATGGCGCATCGATTGCTCTGGGGATCTCCGACATCCCGTTCGAAGGGCCCATAGCAGGAGTCAAGGTCGGCTTGGTAGACGGCGAGTTTGTGCTGAACCCTTCTGCTGAGCAGACCGACCGGTCGCAGCTGTCGCTGGTGGTTGCGGGAACGGCCGATGCCGTGCTGATGGTTGAGGCAGGCGCCAACGAGCTGCCTGAAGATCAGGTGCTCGAGGCCATCATGTTCGGCCACGATGAGATCAAGAAGATAATCCAGTTCGAGCAGACGATCATCGATGCAGTGGGAGTGCCGAAGCGGCAGTTCAAGATCTTCGAGCCCGCGCCGGAACTCGCAGCCAGGGTCAGGGAGTACGCGATGGAGCGCATGGAGCAGGCCGTGAGCACTGCCGAGAAGCTCGAGCGCGAGGCTAACATCGATGAGGTCAAGCGCGATACGCTGGCCCACTTCGCTGAAGAGATGGGCGAGTCCGTGCCGGTGAAAGACATCGCCACCGTGCTCGAAGACATGGTCAAACAGATCGTGCGCCGCATGATCACCGTTGACCATATCAGGCCCGATGGACGTGCGCTCGACGAGGTCCGATCGCTGACGTGCGAAGTCGGCCTGTTGCCGAGGGTACACGGATCGGCCATGTTCCGCAGGGGCCAGACTCAGATCATCACTGCCTGCACCCTGGGCGCCATCGGCGACATGCAGATCATCGATGACCTGGGCCTGATGGAGTCGAAGAGATACATACACCACTACAACTTCCCTCCCTACAGTGTCGGAGAGGTAAGGCCCATGAGAGGGCCCGGTCGCCGCGAGATAGGCCATGGTGCCCTGGCGGAGAGGGCTCTGGTGCCGGTGATCCCGCCGGAGACCGAGTTCCCATACACCATCAGGCTGGTGTCAGAGGCCATCGAGTCGAACGGCTCCACGAGCCAGGGCTCGATCTGCGGCAGCACACTCGCGCTGATGGACGCCGGCGTTCCAATCCGCAAGCCCGTTGCGGGTGTGGCCATGGGCCTGGTGAAGTATGGTGACAGGTACACGATTCTCACCGACATCCAGGGCATGGAAGACCACCTGGGCGACATGGACTTCAAGGTCGCAGGCACCGCCGACGGCGTGACGGCGATACAGATGGACATCAAGGTCAAGGGCATCTCCCGTGAGATCCTCAAGGAAGCACTGGAGCAGGCGCACAAAGGCCGCATGTTCATAATGAAGAAGATGCTCGAAACCATAAGCGAACCGCGGCGAGAGCTGTCGCCCTTCGCTCCGAGGATGCTCACCATCAATATCGATCCCGACAAGATCAGAGAGGTCATCGGGCCCGGAGGCAAGATGATAAGGAAGATCATCGACGCCACCGGAACCAAGATCGATATCGAAGACGATGGCAGGGTGTTCATAGCCTCAACCGATGAGGAGATGGCCAAGCGTGCAGTGGGCATGATCATGGACCTAGTGCACGATCCGCTCCCGGGCGAGGTGTATACAGGCAGAGTCACAAGGATAATGCCCTTCGGCGCCTTCGTCGAGATCTTGCCCGGCAAAGAGGGCCTGGTTCACATCTCCCAGCTTGCGTGGGAGAGAGTGAACACCGTCGAAGACGTGCTCAACATCGGCGACGAAGTCACCGTGAGAGTGAGCGAAATCGACAGCCAGGGCAGAGTGAATCTGTCACGCAAAGACCTCATCCCGAAGCCCGAAGGTTTCGTGGAGGACACGACACCCAGAGCGCCCCGGCCGATGGGACCGCGACCCGGAGGGCCGAGACGCGACGGTGACAGGTTCCGCAGGTAAAGCCGGAACAGAATGATAAGGACGCACAGCCGGACTTGTTCCGGCTATTTCATTTTGTGAAGGGACTTGACGCTCGAGATAGAATAGATGTTGAGTATGGAAAGGCGGTGAGGCTGATTGAACCACGATTGCGCCGACCATCACCATCGGGTTCTGGTGATCAACACGGGGTCGGCATCTACGAAGATAGCTGTGTATGAAGGTTGCGAGAGCGCCCACTTGTTGTGGTCGCAGCTCTTGGAGCACTCGGCAGTCGGCTCAGCCCCCTTCGACGGCACATCAAGCCAGCTTGAAGCGAGAGCTGATGCCATACTTAAGTGCCTTGCCGAAAAGGGCGAAGCAGGCGACGGCCTTGATGCAGTGGTTGCCAGAGGCGGTGCCCTGCGGCCCATGCCGGGCGGCGTTTACCTGATTGACGAGGCCCTCGTCGACGATGTGACGAACAGGCCTGCTCTGCAACACGCAGCCAACTACTCGCCTCCGATCGCATTCAGGTTGGCTTCGGAGCGCAACATCCCCGCCTACCTGCTTGATCCCATCACTGTGGACGAGTTCGAGCCTCTGGCCCGCTTCTCAGGCCTTCCGCAGGTGCCCAGGCTGTCGAGATTGCATGCGCTCTCGGTGAGGAGCACAGCGCGGAAGGCCGCAGAGGCCCTTGGGCATCCCCTCACCGAGGTGAACATCATCGTTGCCCATCTGGGAAGTGGAATCTCCATAGCCGCAGTCAAGAAGGGCAGG
This sequence comes from Firmicutes bacterium UBA1393, assembly GCA_002305255.1. Taxonomy (GTDB): domain Bacteria; phylum Bacillota; class DTU025; order DTU025; family DTU025; genus UBA1393. The sequence goes on from DBQN01000014.1 coordinate 83,272, forward strand.
ATGGTGGATGTCAACGGAGCCGACGATGAGGGCCCGTTCTCCCCTGAGCGGTCAGGATCGGTATGCGCGAGCGACGTCGCAGCCATGTGTTTCTCAGGTGAGTTCAGTGAAGATGACCTCGTGCGCAAGCTCTGCCGGCGCTCAGGGCTCCTGGCTCACCTTGGCACAGCTGACGCACGTGACATAGAGAAGATGATCCAGTCAGGCGACACACATGCCCTGGTAGTGTCGGAAGCGATGTTCTACGGGATAGCCAAGGAGATAGGGGCCATGGCGACGGTGCTATCCGGCGATGTGGATGCCATCGCGATAACGGGAGGCCTGGCCCACTGGCCGCGACTGGTCGATTACGTCACCGCGCGGTGCAAGTTCCTCGCCCCGATACAGTTGTATCCGGGAGAGAACGAGATGGAGGCCCTGGCCACCGGGGCGCTGCGCGCTCTGGTAGGGCTCGAGCCCGTGAAACGCTATGAGCCGGCATCTGGAGGTGCAAACGGATGATCAGGAGTTTCGAGGAACTGCTCGAGGCGGCAAAGGCGCGATCAGGCGTGAAGGTCGCGGTGGCAGCCGCAGAGGATAGGGAAGTGCTCGAGGCGGTGGCAATCGCCACGGAACAGCGCATGGGCGAGTTCATCCTTTTCGGAGACGATCCGAAGATTCGCGCTCTCGCGGCCGAGGTGGAGTTGGATCTATCGGGCGTCGAGATCGTGAATGAGCCGAGCCCGCCTGCGGCTGCGAGACTGGCGGTGGCCAGAGTGAGTTCGGGCGGCGCAAGCATACTCATGAAAGGCCTGGTGGCCACGTCGGACTTCCTCAAGGCTGTGCTCGACAAGGAAGTGGGCCTCAGAACCGGCAGGCTGCTCAGCCATGTGGCGGTGTTCAAGTCGCCCGGATATGACAGGTTCTTCTACCTGACGGATGGCGCCATGAACATCGCGCCCACCCTCGAACAGAAAGTTCAGATAATCCAGAACACAGTGGAGCTGGCCCACCGGTTAGGGAACGCGCAGCCGAAGGTGGCATGCGTGGCCGCAGTGGAAGTCGTCAACCCCGACATGCCCGAAACCGTCGAAGCTGCCGCCCTCGCCAAGATGAGCGACAGGCGCCAGATCAAAGGGTGCGTCGTCGATGGTCCTCTTGGGCTCGACAATGCGGTATCGATGGAGGCCGCCCGACACAAGTCAGTCGGAGGTCCGGTGGCCGGGCAGGCCGATGTGCTCCTGGCACCCGACATTGCGGCGGGCAACGCCATCTACAAGACCATGGTCTATTTCGGCGTAGTGGATGCGGCGGCAGTCGTAGTCGGCGCGGCGGCGCCGGTGGTGCTGACGTCGAGGTCAGACTCGCCGAGGGCTCGCATGCTTTCACTTGCCCTGGCGATAGCCACGGCCTAGGAGGTTGAGTCAGGCGTGTTCAAGCAGCTCGTTATCAACCCCGGGTCCACGTCGACCAAGGTCGCGTTGTTTGAGGACTCCGAGGCCGTCGCATCCAAGAGCCTTGCGATGAGCTCCGAGGCGTTGGCCAAGTACCCAAACATCTTCGACCAGCTCGAGATGAGGCTCGAACAGGTCAGGGCATTCCTCAGTGAGGCGCAAACAGAGCCTGAGTCACTCCATGCCGTAGTCGGCAGGGGAGGCGTGTTGCCTCCGTCGGAGGGCGGGGTGTACGAGGTTGACGACGAGATGATCGAGAGGCTGCGCGTCACCGGCGGCGGCCACGCATCCAGCCTCGGCGGAGTGCTGGCGCGCGAGGTTGCTGGGCCCGTGGGCATCCCGGCCTTCATCGCCGACCCCGTCACCACCGACGAACTTGACGAGGTGTCGCGCTACACAGGCCTTCCTGAAGCGCCCAGGGTGTGCATCTTCCATGCCCTCAATCAGAAGGCGGTAGCCAGGCGCGCTGCCAGCGATCTGGGCGAGGCATACGAGAACATCAACCTCATCGTGGTGCACCTTGGCGGGGGGATCAGCGTCGGAGCTCACAGGCGGGGAAGGGTGGTGGAGGTAGCCAACGCACTGAGCGGTGAAGGCACCTTCTCGCCCGAACGCTCGGGTGGGTTGCCGGTGACAGGCCTCGTCAAGCTGTGTTTCTCAGGGCAGTACTCCCAAGCCCAGATTGCGAAGCTCATTAACGGCAAGGGTGGGCTCGTGGCCTATCTCGGCACCAACTCGCTGAAAGATGTTGACGCAGCTATCGCTGAGGGCGATGATAAGGCCAGGTTGTGCCTGGAGGCCATGGCGTATCAGGTGGCCAAAGACGTGGGGCGCTCGGCCTGCGCCCTCGCCGGTGATGTCGAGGCCATAGTGCTTACAGGTGGCGGCGCCCATTCGGCGCGGCTGGTGGGCCTGATCACTGACCGTGTGAGGTTCATCGCGCCTGTCCTGGTGTATCCAGGTGAAGAAGAGATGAAGGCGCTGGCAGAAGCAGGCCTCAGGGTGCTTTCAGGTGCAGAGAAGGCGAAGCGCATGTTCACGCGCCCTGACTCGGGCAAGCCGGCGTAGAGCGTGACGTGAGGAGGGACTACGTGAAGAAGGTAGTAGTCAACGAAGCAAAGTGCAAAGGATGCGGGGTCTGCGTCAACTTCTGTCCGAAGTCGGCGCTGGCCATGGCCGACCGCATCAACTCCAAGGGATACCACCCCGCCGAGCTGGCTAACGAGGCGGCGTGTATCTCATGCGGCATCTGCGGTAGGGTATGCCCTGACGCAGTCATCGAAGTATTCAAGCCCTGAGGAGGCGTGACGCATGGCAGGAAGAAAGCTGTTCAAGGGCAACGAGGCCGTTGCGGAGGCCGCGGTCAGGGCCGGATGCAGGTACTTCTTTGGATATCCCATCACACCGCAGAACGAGATCCCGGAATACATGTCACGTCGACTGCCCGAGGTGGGTGGCGCCTTTGTGCAGGCCGAGAGTGAGGTCGCGGCCATTAACATGGTGTATGGCGCCGCAGGCACCGGAGCCAGAGTGATGACGTCGTCGTCGAGTCCGGGTATCAGTCTCAAACAGGAGGGCATCTCGTATATCGCCGGTGCGGATCTACCCTGTCTCATAGTCAACATGGTAAGGGGCGGACCCGGCCTCGGCGGAATAGCCCCGGCGCAAAGCGACTACTTCCAGGCGACCAGGGGCGGAGGCCATGGCGACTATCACTTGATCGTGTATGCCCCGGCGTCGGTGCAGGAGATGGTAGACCTCACGCTTGGCGCCTACGACGTGGCTGAGCGCTATCGGATGCCTGTGATGATCTTAGGCGATGGGGTGCTGGGGCAGATGATGGAGCCGGTGTCCTTCCCTGATCAGATGGCTCCAGATCGTCCCGCTCCCGAGTGGGCCACTCGTGGGGCAAGAGATGGCAGAACGCCGAGGCTCATTAACTCGATCTACCTAAAGCCTGAGGAACTTTACAAGCACAACCTGGATATGGCCGAGCGCTTCGAGAAGGCCAGCGCCAACGAGGTGCGGTATGAAGAGGTGCTGGCCGACGACGCAGAGCTGTTGCTGGTCGCATACGGCACCACCTCGCGCGTCTGCCGTGCGGCCATTGAGAAGCTCAGGGAGAGGGGGATCAAGGCTGGTCTGTTCCGACCGATCACCGTGTCGCCCTTCCCGTATGACGCTCTGAGCAAGCGAGCCAAGTCGGCGAAGGCAGTGCTCACTGTTGAGATGAGCATGGGCCAGCTGGTGGACGACGTGAAGATCGCCGTTGCCGGGGCAGCGCCTGTGCACTTCTTTGGAACCACAGGCGGAGTGATCCCGAAGGCGAGCGACATAGCGGAGTACGCCGCCGGGATAGTGGGGGAGGAGGTCAGGTAAGATGAAGCAGGTGTATTCGGTTCCGAAGTCATTGCGCCCGGTATCCACCCACTACTGCCCAGGGTGTACCCATGGCATCATTCACAAGCTGGTGGCTGAAACCATCGACGAACTGGGTGTCCGCGACCGAGCCATCGGCGTCGCGTCGGTGGGTTGCTCTGTGTTCTCGTATGACTACTTCGATTGCGATTTCCAGCAGGCGGCCCATGGTAGGGCGCCGGCTGTGGCAACAGGAATCCGGCGCACTGTGCCGGATGCGGTTGTGTTCACCTACCAGGGTGACGGCGATCTCGCGTCCATCGGCACGGCGGAGATCGTGCACGCGGCCATGCGGAGTGAGAACATAACAGTGGTGTTCGTGAACAACGCGATCTACGGCATGACCGGCGGCCAGATGGCCCCGACCACCATGGTGGGCCAGCGCACAACTACATCGCCTGAGGGACGAATCAAGGGCCTCGCCGGCGAACCGATACGGGTGTCGGAGATGCTGGCGACGATCCCCGGCGCGACCTACGTTGCGCGAGTGTCGACTACGAGCCCCGCGCACATCGCAAAGGCGAAGCGGGCAATAAAGAAGGCCTTTGAGGTGCAACTCGCAGGCGGAGGCTTCTCGCTCGTGGAGTGCCTGTCGACGTGCCCCACAAACTGGGGGATGTCACCTGTCGAAGCCATGGAGTGGGTAGACAAGAACATGATACCCTACTATCCTCTTGGCGAGTTCAGGACGCCGGAGGGGGGGCAGACCAATGGTTGAGGAAATCATCATCGCAGGATTCGGCGGCCAGGGCGTAATGATAATGGGTCAGCTCCTGTCGTACGCCGGCATGCACGAGGGCAAGAACGTGTCGTGGATACCCTCCTACGGGCCCGAGATGCGCGGGGGCACCGCCAACTGCTCAGTAGTCATCTCCGACGAGCAGATTGGTTCACCCATCGTGGCGGAACCCACGACGGCCATAGTGATGAACCGACCGTCGCTCGACAGGTTTGAACCCGCGGTGAGGCCCGGAGGCCTGCTGATATACAACAGCTCCCTGATAGACAGGGCTCCGGAGCGCACCGACATCCGGGTGATCGCGGTGCCGGCGAATGAACTGGCGCTTGAGCTCGGATCCGACAAGGTGGCCAACATGGTGGTGCTGGGGGCATACCTCAAGGCAACCGGCGCCGTGTCAGAGCAGGCTGTCAGAGACTGCCTGAGCGAGGTGCTTCCCGCAAGGCGCCGCGAGCTCATACCCCTGAACGTGAAGGCGCTGGCACGCGGAGCCGGGCTCGTATCCTGAGGCATTGAGACTGGCGCGCCGGGGGGCGAGTCGGGCACTCTCGGCCGGCTCGACTGGCGGGCTGAGCATATGCCCATAGCGGAACATGACGGTAGCAGGCGCTGCTGGTGCCCTTTGAGACTGGGTGCCGGCGGCGCCTGTGCTCTGTGCCCTGCCATCGCTCCGCGACGCGGCGCGGCAGAGCGAAGCCTCCAGTTGGAGGTTTGCCTCCGACCATGGTAACGGTCTGGACCGCCGGCGTTCGGTTTCGCGCAACCGCCTGCTTACAGTGGCCCTGGGATAGTTCTGAGCCGAACGTGGGCCGTCGGTCCTGTTGTGGGCATACTGCCCGATGTGGGGCGCCGCGGCACAGCGTGGTGCCTGGGCGGTTCCCAACAACCAGTGATGCTGCCGGAGGTGGGGCGTGTGCTCATCGCCGAACGCGCCGCAGTGCTTCGAGTCGAGCACGAAAGCGCTGACGTGCAGCGTGTCACCGTACGCACCGAGTCGGAGTCGGAGTGCGCAGCCATCTGCTATCCTGATCTCACCGGGCGGGTCGCACCGGGCGACAGCGTGATCGTGAACACGACAGCTGTCAGGCTGGGCCTGGGCAGCGGGGGTGCCCACTTCGTCATGTGGATGGAAGGGCGGCACTGCATTGACGGTCGGCTCAGGGGGCATATCATGAAGCTGAGGTATACCCCGATGCAGCTGGCATGTGGAGCGGCGGAGGAGGATGAGGCGAACCTCGCCGCCATCAATGCTTTCGATGGGTTGCATGGCATGCCGGTGGTGGTGTGCGAGCTTCACTCTATGCTGACCCCCGTCGCTGCAGGGCTGGCGGCTGCGGCCTGCGCCTCTGGCCGCGCCAGCGCGCCCGTGCCGCTTCCGCCGCCGCCGCCACGGGTTGTCTACATAATGACTGACGGAGGGGCCCTGCCGGTCGCTATGAGCCTGTCCGTGGAAGCCCTGCGCCGGGCCGGGTTGATCGCGGCAGTGATCACCGCAGGCCATGCCTTCGGCGGCGACTATGAGGCGGTAAACATCCACTCGGCCCTGGTGATCGCCGCGCAAGTCGCGAGGGCTGAAGCGGCCATCGTGTGCATGGGTCCCGGGGTAGTAGGCACCGGAACGCGTTTCGGCACCACCGCGATGGAGCAAGGGCCTGCACTAGATGCGGTTACCCGTCTCGACGGAAGAGCCATCCTGACACCGCGCCTGGCACGGGGCGACAGCCGCGGCCGCCACACACCTGTGAGCCATCATACCATCACACTCCTGGAGCAGGTGTGCTGTCTCCCTTGTGACGTGGTACTTGCCTCCGACATGGATGCGGCGTTTCTGGATCGCGCGCGGCAGGCGCTGGCACCGGCCCTTGACGCGGGGCGGCACCGTCTCCGGTTGGCCCAGGGGACCGCCGGAGTGTCGCTCGCCAGGGCCGCAGGCCTGCCGCTGAGCACCATGGGCAGAGGCTATGATGATGAGCCCGACTTCTTCTTGACGTGCGCGGCTGCCGGGGCCTACGCTGCTGCCGCGGCGGTATCCTCGACCGTCCCAGCAGCGGGAGCTGCAGCAAACGCCCACACACCTTGGGCAGACGGAGGGGAAGCATGAGATCATACCGCGTTGACCTGCACGTCCATATAGGCAGGAACTCCCGGGGAGAGCAAGTCAAGGTAACCGGCGCGCGCGACCTGACGCTTGAGAACATCGCGCGCCGGGCGCGCACGTCGGCAGGGCTTGAGATCGTAGGTATAATCGACTGTGCGTCGCCCAGGGTGATCCGCGACATTCTTGAGCTGCTTGATTCTGGGCACATGACTGAACTCGAAGGCGGTGGCCTATGGTATTCCTCGCCCGAAGGCGGTGGGTCGACGGTGATAGCCGGCGTCGAGCTTGAGGCGGAGTTACCCGGCGGCTGCACCGCACACTATCTGTGCTACCTTCCCACCGTCGCCGCGGTGCGTGAGTTCTCGCGCGAAGTGGCCAAGCACATGACGAATGTGCACCTGAGCACGCAGCGGGTGCACCTGTCGCCGCGCGACCTTGCCTCACTTGCACACAGCTTGCACGGTCTGTTCGTGCCTGCTCACGTGTTCACGCCGCACAAGGGCGTGATCGGCGGATGCGTGCCCCGTCTGGCCCAGGCCATGGGGTCCGACGGCCTCGACCTGGTAGACGGCGTGGAGCTGGGGCTGTCGGCTGACACCTACATGGCGGATACCATCGCCGAACTCTCACGCTACACGTTCCTGTCGAACTCCGACGCGCACTCCCTGCCGCGGCTGGGCAGGGAGTTCAACGTCATCACAGCCGAGGCTCCCAGCTTCAATGAACTGGCCATGGCCTTGCGGCGTCAAGAGGGGCGCCGGGTGACGGCGAACTACGGTCTCGATCCAAAGCTCGGCAAATACCACCTCACCGGCTGCGATTCGTGCGGGGCGAGGTTCAGTCTCCCGCCTGACGCGGCCAGAGTCTGCCCCGCCTGTTCCAGCACGCGCATAGTGGTGGGCGTTGCCGACAGGCTTGCTGCCATAGCTGACAGCCCGACACCGCACAGCCCGCCGCACCGGCCGAAATACCATTACCAGGTGCCGCTCCAGTTCATCCCCGGTCTTGGTCCCGCACGCATTGCGGTACTTGTGAAAGCCTTCGGGTCAGAACTGTCGGCGTTGCACGATGCTCCCGAGCCCGAGCTTGCCGCCGTCGTGGGGGAGCGGATCGCCGGCCTCATCATGCAGGCCAGGTCAGGAATGCTCCAGCTTGACGCAGGCGGCGGAGGGCAGTACGGGCGAGTATCACTGGAAGACTGACCTTGTTCGCCCCACTGCAGCCGCGCGAGACTGGGCGCCAAGGAATCCCGCGAAGGCCCCGGGCATAGACATGCCTCTGGGGGTGAGTCTATCATGCGCCCGCAGCATCCATGGCTCCGGCAACCCGTACGCCCTGAAAGGGCCGCG
>DBQN01000083.1:0-1626 GCA_002305255.1 Firmicutes bacterium UBA1393
GCCGACCGCGAGGACGGCGAGCACGGCGCTCGTTCGGCCCGGGATCAAGATGAGGAATACGCCCCGTTGGACACTCACTTGATATGACGTCTCGCCATGCGAATGTGGTTGCGAACGAACAGATCGCGACGAGCTTCAACAACGAGTCTGCCTCAGCGGATCTCCGACCCGAACTCGACTCCTCGTATGCTACACTTGACTTGAGGATCCAGGCGACCAGCGAAGAACCGCCGGAGAACGCGAACGTGGGCAGAGAGGTGGACCGTGAATGCAGATCGATGCGGGCATGGCAGTGGCCGTGGTGGCGCTTGCCGTCGTCGGAGGCCTGTCATTGTGGTTCGCACACGCCCTGGGGAAGGGCAAGTTCCAGCTCATCAACGGTTACGAGCCGGAAAAGGTGAAGGACGCCGCTGGTCTGAGGAGGCTCATGCGTGCATGCTACTCGATCACGGGCTGGGCTCTCCTCGTGTCGGCCTGCGCGATACTCGCCACTCGCGCCCTAGTGCTGTGGCTGTTCTCCGGCCTTGCGGTCGCCGGCGTCAGCCTCGGCTTCATGACTGCAGCCTCCACTAAGCACTACCGGCTCTGACAACGAGGGGGGCGCTGCCGCCACTTGCCCCGCCTACCCGAGCGCCACGTCCAGCACCATCATGACGACAAAACCGACTATCACGCCCATGGTTGCCAGGTCAGTGTTGCCTCCCGCATGCGCCTCCGGTATGAGCTCCTCAGCCACGACGAATACCATGGCTCCAGCCGCGAAGGCAAGCGCATATGGCAGGATCGGTATCACTTGCGCAGCCAACACCGCTCCAAGCACTCCGGCGATGATCTCTACGATGGCGGACATCTGCCCCCACATGAAGCTCGCCCATGGCGACAGGCCGACTCTCCTCAGCGGCACCGATACCGCGATGCCCTCGGGAAAGTTCTGGATGCCGATGCCGATCGTCAGCGCCGCCGCACCCGCGATGCTTGCCCCGGTCGCCACAGCCCCGGCTCCTGCTCCGGCTCCGGCCGCCGCGCCGAACGCGACTCCCACGGCAAGTCCCTCCGGGATGTTGTGAAGCGTGACTGCGAGCACGAGCAGGGCCGCCGGTCTCAACTGCGATGCAGGCCCGTCTGCCACGTTGTCCGACAGTCCTGGGTGAAGGTGCGGCACAGCTGCATCTGCCAGTCTCAGAAACACAGCTCCCGCCAGGAAGCCCACAGCTGCCGGCACCCACTCGGCAGTGCCCTGCTCTGCAGCCATCTCCATCGCAGGCTCCAGTAGCGACCAGTAGCTTGCCGCCAGCATCACCCCGGCCGCGAAGCCTAACATGCCGTCCAACAGCTTTCTGGGCATCTCGATGCGCAGCAGCGCCACTGCCGCGCCGACTGCCGTCAGGGCCCACGTGAACCCGGTGGCTACCAGGGCACCGACCACCGGATGCAGAGTCTCAAGAAAGGCTATCACCGCTTCGCGCCCTCCTCGCCGTTTGTCCCCGGCTGATAGTAGGAGGCCCCTATCAGCTCGTCGGGCATGTATTGCTGTTCCACCCAGTTTCCCGGGTAGTCGTGTGGATACTTGTAGCCCTGCGCCGCACCGCCGCTTGTCAAGTGAGCAGGCACGTGGCTGACAGACTT
>DBQN01000083.1:1676-28484 GCA_002305255.1 Firmicutes bacterium UBA1393
AGTCCGACGTCCTCGCTTGCCTGAATCATCAGTCTTCTCGCGATGAATCTTGGGTCTTCCCCTGCCTGAAGCATACGCGCGAGGTAGTGCAGGGCGGCGTCAGGATCTGATCCCCTCATGCTCTTGATGAACGCAGAGATCACGTCGAAGTGCATGTCGCCTCCGGCATCGTAGCGGAGGGCACGCCGCTGAATGGAGTCCTCGGCCACACTGAGGGTGACACGCACCACGCCATCGGCCCCCGCCGGCGTCGACAACACTGCAACCTCAAGGGCATTGAGGGCAGTGCGCGCATCGCCGTTGGCGAACTCCGCGATGTGGTTGAGGGCGTCCTCGTCAACGCGCACTCGCATGAACCCGAGGCCCCGCGCGGAGTCCTCAAGGGCCCTTGTCAGAAGGGAGACTATATGGCTCTTCTTGAGAGGTTCGAGCTTGAACAGGCGAGACCGGGATACCAGTGGTGGGTTCACGTCATAGAACGGGTTCTCTGTGGTAGCGCCGATGAGCGTGACGACACCGCTCTCGACGTGGGGAAGCAACGCATCCTGCTGCGCGCGGTTGAACCTATGTATCTCATCTATGAAAAGGATCGTGCGCCGTCCGTAAAGCTTCAGAGCATCGCGAGCGTCAGCCACGACCTTGCGTATATCAGCGACTCCCGAGGTAACCGCATTGAGCCTCACGAACGACGCCTTCGTCGTTCTCGCTATCACTTCCGCGAGGGTGGTCTTGCCTGAGCCCGGCGGCCCCCACAGAATCATGGAGCCGATCCTATCAGCCTCTATCGCCCGCCTCAGGAGCCGGCCCGGCCCCAACACATGTTCTTGACCTAAGATCTCGTCAAGCGTTGTAGGCCTCATTCTCGCCGCCAACGGCTGGTAGGCGCCGTCGCGCTCAACGGCGAAGTCGAACAGGTCGGACTCGCCCAACCAACTCGCACCTCCCCCCAAGGGTGGCCAGGGAAATGGAAAACAACCCCACCGTGCCGTATGTCTGGCCGTTTCTCCCCGCTCTGCGAGGTGGGCACCCTCCTGTCACTCTTACGTTCCGCACTCACGCACGGCCCACATGCCAGTGACAGAGTCCAGGTTCCCGATTACTTTGTGTTGGAAGTAAACAGCCAGCTACATTACGCACACAGCAGGGTCGCGTCTGTCTCGATTTCGTCCTTATGATAACACACGCCCACCCTCGTTTCAACACGAGGTGCGGGGGCCTGTGCTTCCACTATCTGTTATTCAGCAGTTGCGTGGCGAGTTGCGCGATGGGCACGTCTTGTTGTGACCCTGAAGCCATGTCCTTCAGGGCAACGGCACCACGTTCAAGCTCGTCGTCGCCAATGATCGCCACATACCTGGCGCTGAGCTTGTCAGCGTATCTCATCTGAGCCTTCAATCCCCGGCCGATCATGTCAAAGTCGGCCGAGATGCCGTGCGCCCTCAAATCAAAGGCCAGCTCGAACGCTTTGGCTCTCGCGGCGTCACCCAGCGACACGAGATACACTGTGATACCTCTGGCAAACCTCGAATCGTCCGCTTCAGCCTTCATGGCCAGCACGCATCGTTCCATGCCACAGGCCACGCCAACTCCGGGCACCGACTGCCCTCCGAACTGCTCCACCAGACCGTCGTAGCGTCCGCCGCCGCCAATGGCATCCTGCGACCCGATGCCTCCCACGTTGTACTCGAACGTGGTTCTGGTGTAGTAGTCGAGCCCTCTTACCAGCCGCGAGTTGATCACGTACTCGATGCCCAGCCCGTCAAGGAGCAGCCTGAGCTCGGCGAAGTGCGAAGCGCACTCGGGGCAGAGGTACCCGAAGATGGGCGGTGGCTCAGGCACACTGGCCCGGCACTGCTCCGACTTGCAGTCGAGCAACCTCAGGGGATTCCGGTCATATCTGCCCTGGCACGATGGGCAGAGCTCGGCAAGAACAGGCTGGTACACCTGCCTGAGGGCCTCCCTGTATGCCCCGCGGCAGACGGGGCATCCGATGGAGTTCAGGTTCACCACGACATCGCGGATGCCCAGCGCCCGGAACACCTCGAGGGGTGTGGCGATGACCTCGGCGTCTGCTGCCGGGCCGGGAACGCCCACGACCTCCATGCCGAACTGGTGGAACTGCCGAAACCTTCCGGCCTGGGGTCTCTCATACCTGAACATCGGGCCTATGTAGTACATCTTGGCAGGCTGCGGCCTCGCGGCCATGCGATGCTCGACATATGCCCTGATCACAGGGGCGGTACCCTCCGGTCGCAGGGTAATCGAGCGATCGCCTCTGTCGCGGAAGGTGTACATCTCCTTCTCAACGATGTCGGTAGTGGTTCCCACTCCCCGTTCAAACACCTCTGTATGCTCGAAGATCGGGGTGCGTATCTCACCGTATCCACAGCGGGCCATGGTCTCCCTCACCGTGGCTTCGAGATACTGCCATATCCCCGATTCGTCGGGAGTGATGTCCTGTGTCCCTCTTGGCGCGGAATACTCCATCTCCGGTCCCTCCAAACAGCCCTGGCGCCGGCGCCCGCACGCACGGCCCTCAACCACGCCGCTCAACCTGCTGAGGCGATTCTGCAGCACCGGCCAGACTACTCCTGCTATAGAAGCGGGCGGGAGTTACCCCGCCCGCAAGACCACTCTCAAGCCAGATGCATCAGTCGCCTGAGCCCGCTTCAGCCGCCCCTGTTGCCTCGGTGTCGGCGGTCGGCTCAGCCGCCTTCCTGTTGGCCTCCTGAATCGCCTCGATCTTGGCCTTCACCTCATCAACGCGATCAGTGTTCTCGAGGATGTTGTAACCCTGCGCGATCAAGCTCAGGGCAAAGATGTCCTTGTCCTTCTCTGCCAGTGTCTCAGCCCTTCTGTAGGCTTCGTCGGCATCTGCAGGCTTTCCCGCATCTCCCAGCGCGTCTCCCTTGGCGATCAGGTAGTACACGTCATCGCCGGCCAGCTTGTCCGCCTTGACCCATACCGACTTGGCGTTCTTGTCGTCGCCATTCGCCAGATGCGCCTTCGCAAGTGAGATCTGCAGGTAAGGGTCGTTGGGTGAGTCCTTCACGGCACGCTTGTACTGCTTCACGGCCTCGGCGTAGTCGCCGGCCTCATAGGCACGGTACGCCAGGATGCCTGCATCAAGAATCTGCGGAGTCACCGAAGCCTTTGCCTCTTCCAACACGGCATTCCGGGCCTCAAGATTCTTGCGGTTCTTCAGTGCAGTCTCCAGCGTCTGCCTGGCCGACTCCAGGGTGAGTGACAGGTTGAAGGCGGCCGCCTTTTCGAACTCAGCCTGGATCTCTTCTTCAGTGATCTCATATGGATGAACGAGGGCCGGATATGCTGACACAATCTGTCGCTTCGCAATATCCTGCTTGTACGTCTTGGCCGAGTAACCCCAGTTGGCCAGGGCCGACAGCCACTCCTGATCATTGCCTACTGACGCACGCTCAGCCTCGTACTCAGCATTCACCGCAGCCTGGTCGGCCGTATAGTTGGCCTTCTTCGCTGCATCAAGAATGTAGGTCTCTTCAATGAGCGAGTCCAGTGCACGGGAACGGAGCCCCTCATACTCATCGGGAAGCATGCTGAGATACGCCCCGGTGTCATAGTAGAGCCTGGTGAACTCGCGGTTGAGGTCGAGAGCCGTAATGCGCTCGCGCCCTACTTTGGCCACGGTGATGCCCGCGGCCGCTCCGCCGGGATTGCCACCCTTTAACAGCATGGGGACTATCATACCCACTGCGAGCAATCCGGCGATTACGGCAATGATGGTGCCCGAACGCTTACGCATCCCTGTTATCAATTGAGTCGCCCTCCTACTACTCGTGAATAGCCTAGGTCATTGTAACGCACGCCACTTCTGAGTGTCAACGCAGCCCGATGCGGCTATGCCACTCCTTCTCAGCAGCTATCGACGTATCCAGACCGTGTCCGGGAAGTACCTGCGTCGCCCCATCCAGCAAGAACAGAACTGAGTGAATCGAGTCCATGAGGGCGCACTCGTCGCCACCTGCGAAGTCGGTGCGACCCACACCCCTGTTGAACAGCGTATCGCCGGTGAACACGACACCGTGGTCCTTAAGGTAGAGGCTCACGCCGCCGGGTGTATGCCCGGGTGTCGCCAGCACCTCGAACTCCATGCCGGCAGCCTTAAGCCTGTCGCCGCCCTTCATCATGATGTCGGCCCTAAGATCCATGCCCGCGGCACCCGCCCTCTCAAGGAGACCGAACATGTCGTCAGGCTCCTCAAGCATGTGGGCATCAGCTTCGCCGACGTACACCGGCGCTCCCGTTGCCTCGCGCAGCGCAGCGTTCCCCCCTATGTGGTCAGGATGGCCGTGGGTGTTGATGATGGCCTCGATCTTGAGCCCGGCGTCCGACACCAGCTTCAGGAGCTTGGCCGGGGCGGCACCCGGATCTATCACCACAGCCCTTTCCTGCCCCTCGAGGCGCACGATGTAACAGTTCGTAGATAATGGCCCCACCGGAATGCGCTTGATCTCGACGCGAGGCGCGCCGCCTTGTTCTCTCGTTGGCATATCCACCTGGGTTCACCAGTCCTTCCGTCAAAACGCCTTGCGGCTGTCGAGCAAGATCGTCACCGGACCGTCATTGACCAGCTCGACCTTCATCTCCGCCCTGAACACGCCTGTGCTCACCTTGATGCCGCATGCCTCAACGCGAGCTACCACATGGTCAAAAAGCGCCACGGCCACATCAGGCGGGGCGGCGTCAGAGAACCCCGGGCGCCGACCGCGCCTTGCGTCACCATACAGAGTGAACTGGGAGACTGCCAGCACTTCGCCGCCGGTGTCGGCGAGGCTCAAGTTCATCTTGCCTGCTTCGTCTTCGAAGATTCGCAAATTGACCAGCTTGTCCGCTATGTAGTCTACGTCAGACTGGGTATCTCCGCACCCCACTCCGATCAGGGCGACGATCCCGGCGCCTATCTTGCCCCGCACTTCGCCTTCGACGCTCACCTGGGCGCGCGTCACGCGCTGCACAACTGCTCTCAGTGCTATCCCTCCTCAGCTCGGCCGCGCACGGTGGACGTTCTTAACGCCATTCATCCGCCTCAGCTTCTGCATGACTTCATCCAAGTGGTTCACGTCATCAATCTCCACAGTGAGCGCGATGATCGCCATGGAGTTCTTGGATGTCCTGGCATTCACGGCGCTGATGTGGGCCTTTGTCTCGATGACAGCGTTCATGACGCCCGAAAGCAAGCCGGGGCTGTCAACTGCCTCCATCTCGATCTCCACCGGGTGCGACGACTTGGTGCGCTCGTCCCACCACACCTTGATGGCCCGCCCTTCGTCGGTCTTGAGGATCTGCTGGCCATTGGGGCAGTTGGCAGTGTGCACCGACACACCCCTGCCGCGCGTGATGTAGCCGACTATGGCGTCGCCGGGCACCGGGGTGCAGCACTTGGCGAAACGGACGAGCACGTTATCGATGCCCTGTACAGCCACGCCGTGAGACGACCCCGAGCGCGACGCACTCCGCGCGCCGGTCGCGGGCGAGAGTAAGTCGTCAGGCTGCTTGTCGGCGCGCTCCGGTGCAAGCCGACCTGCAGCAGCTACCGGCGACACCTTCCCGTATCCGATGGATGCCAGAAGGTCATCGGCACTGCTGTAGCTCAGCTTGGCGGCAACCTCTGCGAGCCTCTCCTCCTTCATGTTGGAGTGAACCTCGAGGTTCAGCCGTCGGAGTTCCTTCTCAAGCAGCTGGCGCCCGTGCTCGATCGACTCCTCGCGCCGCTGCTCCTTCACCCACTGCCTTATCTTGCCCTTGGCCTTGGAGGTCTTGGCGAACTTCAGCCAGTCGCGGCTCGGCCCCGGCTGGGCCTTATTGGTGATGATCTCGACGATGTCGCCTGTGGTGAGCACCGTGCCCAGCGACGCCATCCTGCCGTTCACCCGAGCGCCCGCGCACTTATGCCCCACATCCGTATGCACCGCGTACGCGAAGTCCACCGGCGTGGACCCGGCGGGCAGGGTCTTTACGTCGCCCTTCGGAGTGAACACATACACCTCGTCGGAGAACAGGTCGACCTTGAGGGTCTCTATGAACTCCGCGCCGCTCCCCGTCTCCTTCTGCCACTCCATGATCTGCCTGAGCCAGGTGATCTTGTCTTCAAACTCGCCGCCTGAGATGCCTTCCTTGTAGCGCCAGTGCGCAGCGATGCCGTATTCGGCGGTTCTGTGCATGTCCCACGTTCGTATCTGTATCTCCAGGGGCTCGCCCTTCGGGCCCACCACCGTCGTGTGCAGCGACTGATACATGTTTGACTTGGGCATGGCTATGTAGTCCTTGAACCGGCCCGGAATGGGCTTCCACAGGCTGTGGATGGCGCCGAGCACCGCATAGCACTCCCTGACCGTGTCGACGATTACCCTCATGCCTAGAAGGTCCCAGATCTCGCCAAACTCCTTGCCCTGCCTGACCATCTTCTGATATATGCTGTAGAAGTGCTTCGGCCGACCCTGTACGTCGGCATCGATGCCGATCTCCCGCAGCGCCGCTTCCAGCGTCTGCCGGGCCTCTTCGATGCGGCCCTCGCGCTCTTGCCGCTTCGTAGCCACTTTGTCGACTAGCTCGTAGTAGGCCGCCGGCTCAAGATAACGCAGGGCCAGATCCTCTAGTTCCCACTTCATCCTCCACATCCCAAGGCGGTGGGCCAGGGGCGCGTATATCTCCACAGTCTCAGTGGCCACCCTCAGCTGCTTATCGGGGCTGCACTGCCTGAGCGTGCGCATGTTGTGCAGTCTATCGGCGAGCTTTATGAGGATCACTCTGATGTCGCGGGCCATGGCCACGAACATCTTGCGCAAGCTTTCGGCCTGCTGTTCCTCGCGGGTCTTGAAGTCCATGCGTGACAGCTTCGTAACACCGTCCACCAGCGCGGCCACGCCGGTGCCGAACAGTGCGGCCATCTCCTCGTAGGTCTTGCCTGTGTCTTCCACGACGTCGTGAAGCAGGCCGGCTGCCACTGTGTCGGCGTCGAGATCCATTTCGGCCAGAATGAAGGCAACCGCCGCCGGGTGGTCAAAGTAGGGTTCGCCTGACTCCCTGACCTGCCCGGCGTGGGCCGACTCGGCATACTCCCACGCTCTGCGGATGACGTCAGTATCGGCGACAGCAGCGTTCTTGCCTGCGCGCACCCGCGATATCAGCGCTTCAAGAGTCCTATCCAACCGGCTCTCCTTCGCCTTCGCCATAGCGCCGCCCCCTGCCGTCACTAGCTGCCCGACTCCACGATGTCCTTGAGTACCATTTCCACTGTGGTTCTGCCATTCCACTCGTTGACCTCCAGCGAATATGCCACATCGACCTCTGCCGCCTGGCGCGCCACCTTGGAATGGCTGGACCCCATCCTGAATCCTATTCCATCGACAACCCTCTGGCCCCTGCCAAGCTTGACCCGGAGATGACGTCCTTCCGTGCCCACCTGCCTGCTGTCGAGCACCAGCATGTTACGGCTCACGAACACCGGAGTCGGGTTGCCCAGGCCGAACGGCTCCAGCCGTGACAGCTCAAGAGCAAGCTCCAGCCTTATATCGTCCTCGCTCAGTTCACCGTCTACCTTCATCGTAGGTACAAGATCGCCGCGGCTGAGGCGATCACATCCCAGCTCGTTGAGGCGCTGGCGGAACGCCTCAAGTTCACTTGACTTGATGGACAGACCGGCCGCCTGGGCGTGACCTCCATACTTCAGCAGAAGGTCAGAACATTCGCCCAAAGCTTCATACAAGTTGAACCCCGGTATGCTCCGACCCGAACCGCGCCCCACATCGCCCTCGAAGGCCACCAGCACGGTGGGCCTGAAGGTCAGCTCAGCGATCTTGGAAGCCACGATACCTATCACGCCGCTGTGCCAGTCAGTCGAACCCAGTACTATCGCGCCGGTGGAGTTGACGTTCATCTTGCTCACCGGCTCCCATGCCTGCTTGAGGATGTCGAACTCGATCTGCTGCCTGCGTCGATTCTCCTCGTCGAGCATCCCGGCAAGGCGCGCCGCCTCCTCGGCAGAGTCGGTGAGGAACAGCTTCGCTCCGAGGCCTGGGTCGCCGAGCCGGCCGGCGGCGTTGACTCGCGGCCCGATAGAGAAACTGATATGCCCGGCCTTGATCTGGCGTCCGCCAAGGTCAGAGCATTCAATCAGGCTCTTGATTCCCAGGTTGGGCGTGGACGCCATCATGGCCAGGCCCTTACTGACGATGACGCGATTCTCATCCACCAGCGGCACCACATCGGCCACGGTGCCCAAGGCGACGATATCGAGGAATCGCTGCGGATCGGCCTCGGGGGCATGCGGCGCGAACCTATCCCAGAAGGCGGATGCCAGCTTGAACGCAACGCCCACGCCTGCGAGCCCATCGAAGGGATAGCTGCTCTCGCTTCGCTTCGGATTGATCACCGCGGAGCACACGGGAAGACTGTCGCCGGTCTCGTGGTGATCCGTGACAATCACGTCTACCCCAAGCGACGAGGCCAGGGCGACTTCTTCATGTGCCGTGATGCCGCAGTCTACAGTGATTAGAAGCTTGATTCCGTCAGCGGCGGCGCGCTCCACGGCTTCAGCATTCAAGCCATAACCTTCAGCTAGCCTGTTCGGGATGTAGTAGTCGACGTTGGCATTGGAGGCGCGCAGCACCGACACGAGCAGTGCGACGGCCGTGATACCATCGACGTCGTAGTCGCCATAGATGCGTATGGGCTCGCCTGCCTCCACAGCACGCGCCAGCCTCGCCGCGGCTACGTCCATGTCAGGCAGCGCAAACGGATCATGCAGCCTCGAGAGGTCCGGATTGAGAAACTCCTCAACGGCAGCGGGCGTTGTCAGCCCCCGTGAACACAGCACCCTGGCAAACGCCGGCGACACCCTGCATTGCCTCGATATGTCGCGTGCCTGTTGTTCGTCGTATGCCGAAAAAGCCCACACGGTTCTTCTTCGCGCCATGTTGTCCCCACCTTATTCAGGTAGGATTCGACTAACAGCAGGGGTTCACCTGCTTCATGCCTGAAGCGCACTGCCGCGGTCAGCTGCCAAGCCTGCCTCTCTCCTCCACAACGAGCTTTGCCAGGAGATCGCGGTCGAACTCCTCCACTATGTAAAGGGTACCGCGCGCCTCCTCAGCCAGGCGCTTGAGGAACGACTTGTTGGGAGAAAGGCCTATGCATGTGAACGGAATGCCGGCTTCCCGAACCTTCTCGGCCGCAGTCAGAGCGTCTCTGGCCGGATCAGACGTGTAGTAGTTCATCGTGGGTATACCGTCGGTAAGCAGCACCAGCATGGTCCGGACGGTGCCCTTCGCAACAAGGAGCCTCGCCGCCTGCTCAATGCCGGCCGCCATGGGGGTCAGACCCCTTGGCCTCACCGTTGCCAGGCCTGCCTCGAGGGCACGCGCAGAACGCGCCCCCACCACGTGCGCGGTGACGTCCCTGTCTTGAAACGTAAGCACGCTCACCCTGTCACGGCACGAGTAGAATACGTGTCTGGCCAGGTGTCGGGCAGCCTGGATCCTCGAACCGGCCATGCTAGCGCTGGCGTCTATGAGCAGACAGATATCCATCGGCCGTCGGCGTCTTGGAAGCGACACCATCAGATCCTCCGGCGCGGGCCGCGCCAACGATCCGGTGATCGCACACCTCTTCGACCACTGGATGACGGTGGCCGGAACTGAGATCGCCTCTCCAGCCGCGTCGGCGCGGGGCACCTCCCGTTTCGGCCTGGGCTTGCCGCGGGCAGCCGCGTGGCGGCCCTCGGAGTAATCGCATCTATCGAGGGGCAGCTTCGACGGCGACACTGCTCTCCGGATTATCCTGCGCATCTTCACTTCGAGCTCGCGTGCGGCCTTCCGTATGAACCTCGCCAGAGCGTCGCCCTTTTTGGTGGTGGTCAACGACGACCCGTCGCCCCGCACAAGGCCCATGGCCCTGAGCCTCGCGACGATCGCTTCGCTGTCACCGTACTCCCTGTCGAGGAAGGAGTACGGGCTCTCCCGGCGGCCTCCAGCCGAGAGCTGCTCAAGGAAGCTGCGCAGAGCGTCGACTGAGCCAAAGTCGCTGGCAGCGTCGAGCGCCTGCTGCGTCAGATTTTCTTCGCGCTGGTGCGCGTGGCCACCTTCCTCCCGCAGGATCGAGTCGGTGGCTGCTGTGTAGGGGTCAAGATCGAGCGGGGTGCCTGATTCAAAAGCTATGTTGTGCAGGTGTTCTACCTTACGCAGCTCACAGTGGCACGCCATAATGGCCTGCTCGATGCCTCGCACTGCAAGGTAGACGAAACCCTCGGCACCGCCCGGCAAGAGCGCTGCCACGTGCACGTGGCCACGGTGCGCGTTCCTGAGAGACTGCTTGCCCCCGAAGCTGAGACTGCCGGTTACTCGGCCCCCGCCCATGGCCGTCTGCACATCAACGGCATCGGCCAGCACAGGCTCGGCGCCGGTGACGCGGCACTCGGCGGCCCACTCATCTACAGCCCGCCTGAGCGCTGCCGCCACGGCGACCTGACTCACCTCGCCCAACGAGTGGAACACATCTATGTGCACCACCTGGTCTCGCACGCGCCTGCCGTAGAATGCCGCACCGGCGTCAACCGCCGACCTGACCTGAACGTCGTTTGGCTGCGATGCATCGACAACGTGCACACGCCTTGACACGACTGCCGTCTCGCCCACGCGCGCTCCCTTGCCGTCTCCCAGAAGCTCGCTGAGGCGCACAGCAAAGGCTTGAAGATCGGGTCCGCTCGGCCCGCTGTCGCTCAAGCAAGGTCCTCCTCGCCGAAGACTGCTTTGGGCACGACCTCGTCAATGGGCACCGCCCGCGTCTCCGGGCATACAGCCTGCGGCATAGGTTGTTCCTGAGACTGCCGGGCCTGGTCCCCCGCCTGGCGTTGATCCTGATCCCGTCCGTGGGCCTGGCCCCGGTCGTAGTCGCTCTGAGGCGCCGGCCGGTTCGGACGCTGAAGCTGAGGTTGCCCTCGAAGCTGCCCGCGGCGTTGTGAGGTTCCTGATCGCGGCGTTGTGTCTCGGCCGGCGCGAGCGGCGCCGCCGGGTGTGCAATCGGGCCTTACGCGGTCGAGGAGACCCCTGAGCATGGCACGGAGGCCTGCGTCTGCCGCATAGTCGCCACCCGCGCCTGCAGCGCCCCCGTCGTCGGCTCCCGCGGCGGAATGACCCGCACGACCGTCCCTCGCCTGCTGCGCTGCGCCTCCTGCGCTTTGCCCTGCTTCTGGCCCTGCTCCCGCCCCTGCCCCTGCCGACCCGGCAACCGCCCCGGAGGATCGAGCGGCTCGGGCCCCGCCCGCCTTCGCCATGAGGGCCGCAACGGAATCGCGAGGCTCAGGGAATCGGTCGGCCATGGTGTCGAGCATGCGCAGCACCCCTGCGGCCTGAGCTACCTCGACCCTGTGGCGAAGTGCCATGGGCATGACGGCCTTGAGATCACTGAAGCTCACCGCGGTTCTGCCGGTGAGTGCTGCCCGACATCGGGCGGCTGTGCGCACTGACTCCATGGCCCTGATGCTTTCAATGTCGAAGTCCACATAGAGAGATGCGAGGCAATCGAGGATCTCGTCGGGGAACTTCACGACTGGGGCAAGCATGGCAGCGGTCGCAAGTCTCCTTCCCACTGCGCCGCCATCTGACGGGCCATCCAGGTCAGGCAGGCCAAGGGACCCTGGCCCCCTCAGCGCCGCTCCGGCCATCGACCCGGCTACGGCCCCGAACGCCGCCCCAACCGCCCCCGACGCCAGTGCGAAATCCGCGACGTCAAGGATCTGACGAATCATCGCCGACTCGTGCGTACGCCCGATCTCAACGCACAGATCGAACCTGTCGGACAGCTGGCGCCTTACATCCTCCAGGGGGCCCGGCTCTTCATCCGGGTTTGATGCCGCCCAGACACTGCACTCAACGGGGAGGGTCAGCACCGGCAGGCCCGACTCTTCTATCTGCACCCTTCCGGGCTTAGTGCCCATGGTGTCGAGGAGGACGTCGGTGAGTTCCGGAGAGGTATCGGCCAGCCTGTTCACTTCATCGACGAACAGGATCCCACGGTTGGCCCGGGGAATGGTGCCGACGAGCATGGCGGCTTCTGGCGACGCCTGCCCGACGACTCTGGCCAGGTCTATACTGCCGATCACGGTGCCGAGTTTGGCCGAGTGGGATATCTCGAGGAAAGGCATGGCCACGAGCTCTGTGTCAAAGGAGTCGCCCCCTCTATGCTCGGGGCAGTGGGGCGCAGTCGGCCGGCAGTTGTGAGGGCATCCCTTGATACGCTCGATGGGCGGGAGGATTGACGTGGCAGACCGCATGATAGTCGTCTTGCCGGTTCCCCTGACTCCCTCCGCATGTACGTGAAGAGGCCGGCCGGCAAGGGTCGACACGATGGATATCTCCACGGCAGTGAAGAGGGCAAGGTTTCCTTCATGTCGGACCAGGTTGTTGTAGCAGCGCAATACTACCCCTCCGTGCTTCGTGAGTGTCGGGAGTAGTATTGCTCTCCGCCATTGCCACGATTCTACAGCAGCACGGCCCCGTTTATCTCGATCTTGAACACGCAACCAAGCACCTGGGCCGCCTTTCGGCACATGGTCATCCTGGTGAGGAATATCTCGAAGTATTCCATTACCGGGCAGATGGTGATGTCGATGGTTATGTTGAGAGTGATGATCTTCTTCTCGGCATCGACGTCGAGGAACGACCTCTCGGCCGCATACGACACGCGGTCATGTATGTCCATGCCAGTGACGTCCTTCTTCCTCACGCGCGTTCTATGGACGTCGCTCTTGTCGGCGAGGATCACCGCGGCCGACACCTCGTTCACCGGGTGCCCGTACTCCTCTTCGTGATTGCCCACCGCAGCCATGATGATCGCCAGCTCGCCGTGGTCCATGCCGAGCCTGCTCAACATGGGCATTACCAGCGCCGCGCTGCTCTGGCCGTGGTGGTCGCGGGACACGACGTTCCCTATGTCGTGCAGATATCCCGCGATGCCTGCCAGCTCAGCAGAGCGAGGCGGGTATCCCAGTCTCTCAAGGACGTTATGGGCTATGCTCGACACAAGCCCGGCGTGCCGGTAGCCGTGCTCCGTGTAGCCCATCGCCTCAAGATTAAGGCTGGCCCGCTTCATGAACGCGTCTATCTGCGGATCCTGCTTGATGTCTTTGAGTGATAGCATAATAAGATCGTGCCTCCTTCAGGCATAAGTGAAACAGGCCTCGCTGGCAGTGCGGCGTGGCCTGCAACCAGTGACCGGCGTTGGCCGGCGCTACATGTAGTCTATGGCAAACTGGTCTATCGGTCCATACGGGACAAACAACGTCCACTCCAGCGACTTGACCTGCTGTCCTGCCAGGGCCGGGTCGCTTGTCCAGTAAGGGAATATGGCGAAGGTCCTCATGGATGCCCCGGGAGGCAAGGGCGACTCCGGAACATACGCAGGCAGCTTGGAGAAGTATCTCTGCCACTTCGTGCCGTCGAGCGTCACCATGTAGAACGCCTCCAGCGACGGGTATATGTAGCAGGTGTCAGTGTCAGAGGTGTTCTCCACCAGCATGTCGATTTTGACCTCAGGCGGAACCTCAAGGAAGCCCAGTACCGTCAGGCGCACACTGCCTATCGTAACGGCCCCGGAGAACAACCCTTTCTTGTATGACGACGAGATCCAGTCTTCGCCGACCATCTTGTTATCGACAACGACGTACTTGCCGTCCTTGCTCCTGAGCTTGACATACCTCAGCCTGGTGTGGCCCTCGGCATTGGTGTAGTAGACCTTTGCCCTGACGCTCTCGCCCGTGATCGCGGATTCTACTCTGTCTACCGAGCGGATGCCGTCGGTAGACCCTTGCCGTGCGGCCACATACTCCACCCATGACAGCGCAGCCTCATCTGCCATGGTCCTTGCCTTTGACCACTCTTCCTTCTGGAAGGCGGTCACGAAGTCTGATGCAGTCTGCTCAGCCAGTGACAGGTCCTTTGCGTCCGAGCTCGCCCCGGCGGTCAAGGGCACGGTGACGATGGCCAGGAGCGCAAGGCACACAAACGCCAGCGTTCTGCGCATGGTCGATCCTCCCAGCTGCCCTCACGGCTTAAGCCTCGGGGGCTTCTTTCTCCTTGGGCGAGTTGTCCTTGCCGATGACATCCTGTACTGCCCACTTGGCCATCCTGACGACAATGCGCTCCGGACCCTGAGACACATTGACTATGACTGCGTCGTCCTTTATGTCGATGATCTCGCCGAAGATGCCCCCGACGGTGACTATCCTGTTGCCCTTCCTGAGGTTGGCCATCATCGTCTCGCGCTTCTTCTGCTGGGCCTTCTGCGGACGGATCACCATGAAGTACATCACGCCCAGTAGAATCGCAAATGGCATCAGTGCTCCGAGTAGGCTTCCAGTGCCCGTGGCAGGTGCTGCCGTTCCAATTGCCGTTGCCAGCTGCATCAGTCGATTACCTCCGTTTCCCATCTGGATATGCGCTTTAGTTATTATACCAGACCGCCCGCGTTTCCTTCAGATAATCGTCAAACCGCCCATCGATGATACTCGCGCGCATCTCCTCCATCATCTTGACGAGGTAGCGCAGGTTGTGTATGGACGTGAGCCTGATCCCCAGAACCTCACCGGCTTTGATGAGGTGTCGGATGTAGGCCCTGGTGAAGTGGGTACACGCGTAACAGTCGCATCCCGGATCGAGCGGACGCATGTCTTCCGCGAAGGCGGCGTCGCGCACGATGATCCGCCCCTGCCGCGTGAACACAGTGCCATTCCGGGCGATCCTCGTGGGCAGCACACAGTCGAACATGTCGATCCCTCTGGCCACCCCTTCGAGCAGCGCGTCGGGAGAGCCTACTCCCATCAGGTAACGAGGCTTGTCAGGGGGTAGCACCGGCAGTGTGATGTCGAGCATCTCGTACATCAGAGGCTTCGGCTCGCCCACCGACAGGCCGCCGATGCCGAAACCCGGAAAACCGAGGGACGCAAGGTCCCTTGCAGATGCCTTGCGTAGATCCGCATACATCGACCCCTGCACAATCCCGAAAAGTGACTGGTCAGCTCGGTTATGAGCGGCAAGGCACCTCTCAGCCCACCTCGTGGTCATGTCGGCCGACGCCTTCGCATACTCCCACGTCGACGGATACGGCGCGCACTCGTCGAAGCACATGGCGATATCGGCACCCAGGGCCATTTCAACCTCCATCACGCTTTCAGGGGTGAACATGTGCTTCGAGCCGTCGATGTGGGATCTGAACTCCACGCCCTGCTCTGTGATGCGCCTTAGCGGCCCTAGCGAGAACACCTGAAAACCACCGCTGTCAGTGAGAATGGCGCCGTCCCAGCCCATGAACGCGTGCAAGCCCCCGGCCCGCTCGATCAGCTCGTGCCCGGGGCGAAGATACAGATGGTATGTGTTGCTTAGGATGATGCCTGCCCCAATGGCATGGAGCTCATCGGGAGACAGAGTCTTCACCGTGGCCTGGGTTCCCACTGGCATGAAGACCGGTGTCGCCACAGGACCATGCGGCGTATGTAGCACTCCCGCCCTGGTAAGTCCGTTGGATGCGGTCTTGATTATCTCGAGACTGACGGCTGCGATATGCATCACCTCTTGCTCAAAGTATGAGCATGGCATCGCCGAAGGAGAAGAACCTGTATCGCTGGTTCACCGCCTCGCGGTAGGCCTCGAGCACGCGCTCGCGGCCGGCAAAGGCCGATACCATCATTATCAGCGTTGACTTCGGAAGATGGAAGTTGGTCACCATCACGTCGGTGGCCTTGAACCGATATCCCGGGGTAATGAAAATGCTGGTGCTACCCTCTTTCGCCTCCACCAGGCCATCATCGGTCGACGCGCTCTCCAGAGTGCGCACCGTAGTCGTTCCCACCGCCACCACCCTGCCGCCCGCGGCCCGGGCCGAGTTGATGGCGTCGGCCGCCTCGCGCGACACGTGGTAAGTCTCCGCATGCATCTCGTGGTCCTCGATGTTCTCAGTCTTCACCGGCCGGAAAGTGCCGAGGCCCACATGGAGCGTCACCCTGACGATTCGCACGCCCATCTGCCCGACCTCGCCGAGAAGCTGCGGGGTGAAGTGAAGGCCTGCCGTGGGGGCAGCGGCCGATCCGCGATGAGCGGCGTACACAGTCTGGTAGCGCTCGGGGTCGGCAAGACCCGCCTTTATGTAGTGCGGCACTGGCATCTTACCGATGGCGTCGACGACCCTGTCGAAGCCCTCGGGGGCATCAAAGGCTATGGTTCTTCCGCCGAAGTCGGTCTTTGCCACTACCTTGCCCCTCATGCGGCCGCCGCCGAAACTCAATTCCATCCCCACCGGGGCGCGCCTGCCCGGTCGCGCCAGGCACTCCCAGGCGTTCTCACTCTTCGCCCCCGCGGCCGGGTTGAGCAGCAGGATCTCCACTTTTCCGCCGGTTGGTCTCTCGGCCCATAGCCGAGCTGCGATCACCCTCGTGTCGTTCTGCACCAGCACATCGCCGGGCCTGAGGTAGCTCAGAAGGTCCGGGAAGTGCCTGTGCTCGATGGTAGATGTTGCCCGGTTGAGCACCATCAGGCGCGATGCGTCGCGCCGCTCAAGAGGCGTCTGAGCAATGAGCTCTTCGGGAAGACAATAATCGAACTCGTCAACTCGCATGGAAGGACACTCTACTCTCGGTAGCCCAGTCTGTTCAGCATCGAATCGTCATCCCGCCACCGCGGCCTGACCTTCACCCATAGCTGCAGGTTGACTTGTGAGCCCAACAGGCGCTGGATCTCCTCTCTGGCCGATGTGCCCACGTCGCGCAGCACCCGACCTCCTGCCCCGATCACAATGCCCTTCTGCGAGTCACGCTCCACAATGATGGACGCGTCGATATCAACGATCTCCCTGTCTTCACGCTCGCGCATGCTCTCAACCACGACGGCCAGCGAATGCGGAACCTCGTCTCGGGTGGCCTCTATCAGCTTCTCGCGCACGATCTCGCCGACGATGAACTCCTCGGGCCTGTCTACCACTACATCAGGAGGATAATACATCGGGCCCTCAGGCATCATCGCTGCGATGTCGCTGAGGAGCTGACGCACGTTGTCGCCGCGCCGCGCCGACACGAATCTGTTGTCAGCAAAGGGATAGAGCGCCTGTAACTCGCTGGTGATGGCCGCGAGGCCATCGTGGCCGACGGCGTCCACCTTGTTGATGACGAGCCACACGGGGCAGGCTGCTCCCTGCAGCATCTCGGCGACGGCGCGATCAGATGTCAGCACCGGGCTGGCGGCGTCAGCGATGAAGAGGATGAGGTCCATCTCTTCCACCGCGGCGCGTGCGGCCTGAACCAGCCGCGCACCCAGACCATGCCTGGGCTTGTGCACGCCCGGTGTGTCCACGAACACGATCTGCACGTTCGGCATGTTCGCGATGGCACTGATCCGGTTGCGGGTGGTTTGAGGCCTGTCCGACACGATGGACACCTTTGACCCCACCAGCGCGTTGAGGAGCGTCGACTTGCCCACATTGGGCTTTCCCACAATAGATACGAATCCTGACTTCAAGCTATTTCAGATCCTCCGGTGTGAACGCCGCTGGCAGAAGCTCTGCCACGGTCATCGTCATCGACTTGCCGCTTGTCCCGACCATCGTAACGGGCATGGAAAGGCCAAACTCAGCCATGAACTGCCTGCATATGCCGCAAGGGCTGGTGGGCTCGGCGTTCTCGGCCACCACCACCAGGTGTTCGAACTCGCGCTCGCCCTCGGATATCGCCTTGGTGAGTGCAACGCGCTCTGCACATATTGTGCCCCCGTAGGACGCATTCTCAATGTTGCAGCCCGCAAAGACTCGTCCACTTGAACACATCACCGCAGCGCCCACGCGGAACCTCGAGTACGGAACGTACGCGTTCCGGCTGGCTCTCCAGGCGGCCTCCGTCAGCGACCCCAGCATGCCCTGGCCGCCCTGCTCTTCCCGCTCTTCGTGCATCGTCAACCCTCCACAACGTTGAGGCGAGTGGCTTGATCCACAACATGTACCCATGTTCTGCCAGGGCACAGCGGCACACTGCTGCCGTCCTCGGTCACGACTCTCAGAGGCTGCCCTGCAGCCCGCTCCCATCTGGCCTCTGTTATGCCACCCCTCGACAGCACCACTGCCTTGCCGGATCCCTCGAGCTCCACAGCGAGACGCCCTTCGTCATCCAGCACCCGGGTTCTCGCGAACACAACGATCACGTTTTCGGCAGTCAGCCTGTGCTCTCCGGATCGATCCACATCGGGCTTGCCGTTTATCGAGCGAAGGTAGGCGCCTGATTCCGCCGAGTATGCCCAGCTCACGGTGTAGTTCACGCCCATGCGCGCCGATATGCCCTGCGCCAGGCGCGTAAGGTTGGCACTGTCGGTGCCATCGACGCCACTGCCTGCGCCGATGCTGGTGCCCCCAGGGCCAGTGACACCAACACCGGTGACAATAGCAGCCACCGTGTCATAGGCAAACCCGGTACGCCCGCTATCGGTGGCGAAGCCCGCGCCTGTGATGCGCTTCATGAGAGCATCCGGTGAGGCGTAGAGATTGTGGGGGGCGCGCCGAGCCGAATCGCGGAAGAACCCGGCCGGTCTGACAAGTTCATTGACAGCCGGGTAGTTCATCTGCTTGATCATGGCCAGCGCGGCCGGACTGCCTCCACAGAAAGCTACCGGCACCCCATGGGCTTCCGCGAGGTCAATGATATAAGGCCTGATACTCCTGACAGGCCCCACCGGCACCCTGGGGACGATCGAGAACAGTGCGAGAAGCCTCGTGATGCCTCCCTCAGCCGGCACCTCATATACCAGGGCTGCGTCCTCCACGCCGCTTACAGGACGCGCGGCAGGTGAGTTCTCCACTACTATGCCAATGTAGACCGGCTCCTCATCGTCTGCCACCGGCATTCCTGTGAAGGTATCGAGCCTCACAACCTGCACCTGTTCGATGTGGCTCTCGATGGCGGATGGGGGCCCCGCCAGGGGTACCTCCTCGACGAGGTTGCTCCGGAACTTCGTCACACACAGGCTCAAACCGACCGCCACCATGGCCAGTGTCACCAGCCAAAGCACTAGTGTTCTGCGCGTCATTGCACCACCCTTATGAACGCGTCGAGGCGCAGCAGCGCCTCGCGGCGGAACTCAAGTATCTTGCCCGAACGCGCGAACCTGTCGGCCAGTGGTTCCAGCGCCTTCAGAAGAGCGTCCTGTTCGCCAATGATGAGAATCTTCACCGGGTTCACCGCCACAGGCCTCTGATTAACAAGAACCACCGGGCCTATACACCGCACAGAGCTGGTGGCCACGATCCTCTCGCCGCCTACCTGGGCTCCCGTGGCCCCCGCGGCGAAAGCAGCATTCAGCACGTCCTCGACGTCTCTCTCATGCACGATTTCCTGGAAGGACCAGGCCTGCGGCGCGTCATAGGCGGTGACCACGAGGCCCTCACCCTCCATCTCAGTTAGACCGGCCTCCGCCATCGCGTGGATGACATCAGCCCGCAGCTGCGCTATCTCGGTTGACAATGCCGCAGCCTGCACAGCGGGTTCCCCTGGTTCGAAGGACACACTGCCCGCCGTGATGATCAGTTCAAAGGCCTCAGTCGCCCTGGCAATCACGGGGTCGTTCTCGATGGCGCTGAGCGTGGCCCTGGCAAGCGCATTCTGGCGGTCTTGGACCGTCGATGAAGTGCCATGCGGCGTGACCAGAACATACGCCGACGAGTCACGCGAGTAGGCCTTCACGCGTGGATCGGCTTCAACCAGTTCGTGCAGGCGTGCTTCGGCCCGACGCGACCTATCAGCGTCGGCTAGTCCGGAAAGCTCCACAACAGCAGAGGCATACTGCCTTCCCACATCATCGACGGTGCGCGCGGCACGTAGCGCTTCCTGCCAGTCAAGCCCTGCCAGGGCAGCTTCTGAGTCATCGTCCCCCTGGCCTTCCACGGCCAGGCCACTCAAGTAGGCCAGTGCACCGCTTCGGGCGAGGTCGACAGGGCGCATCTCTCCCGGAAGGGATATGAGGCCAACATGCCGTCCTATGACTATGGCGTCGAAGAGCAGCACAATAGCGGCCAGAAGCAGCAGGGCAAGCCAGTTCAGCTCGCCCATCCTGACCGTTGTGCGTTTGACTCTGACTCGGCGGCGGCTCAGAGGAATGCTAGTTCCCTCTGTAGGCCGATACACTAAGAGATTCAAACCGCTCGACTTCCATTCGGATCCCCCATCGCTTGAGGGAGTTGCTTATCAGGTCGAGGCTGCTGTCGAGCACCTCGGGGTCGCCGATGGCCTTGATAACCACCGGGTTCAAAGGTATTGGCCGCTGATCGACCAGCACCTGCGAGCCCGCCGATCTCACCGACGACGTGGCCACCAGGCGCTGCCCGCCGACTTCTATGGCTTGCGCGCCTGCGGCGAACAGTTCGTTTACGATGTCGCGAATGTCATTCTCCTGCACTACCTCTTCGCCTGTGAACCCGTCCTCGGCGTCGAACATCGACACGACTATTCCCCTGCCCGTCATGGCAGACCGGCCCGACCATCTTCTGATCTCGTCGAGAGAGAGGCGCAACGAGTCCACCTCGTCTCTGAGTATCCTCACGCGGTCTTGCATGGTTCGGGCAGTGATCACATTGGCCTTGCCAGCCGCCACCTCAACGTCGATGGAGTTCACCATAGACTGCACCACCGGGCTCTTCTGAATAGCGTCTATGGTCGCGAGCGAGAGAACACGTCCGGGGTCTTCGACGATGACTCGCCGGTCTTGCCCCATTGACACAGTCACCACCGCCTGGCCTGTGACGGCTGTGATGCCCGGATCGGCATTGATGAGGCCCAGCACTGCCTCTCGCACCCGGTTCTCCTGCTCCCTCTCAAGCACTCCTGCGGTAGCCCTTCCGTAGTAGCCGATGGCATTTGCTATGGCCTGAGCATCGCCTGACTTGGATATCTCGAACTTGAACTTCGCCAGAGCCTCGCGGACTGCCGTGTTCTTGTCGACACCCAGCTTGACAGCTTGCGCCTCATAGTAGTCGGCCAGCGCTGAGGCTCCGGCCTTGAGCAGCTCTGTGTCAGATACCTCTCCGGGGAAGCTGATTAGCTCGGCCGATCTTGCCAACACGATTATGTTCACGAGGAGCAACAGAATTATGATGCCGGTGAGCCAGTGCCTGCCCGTAGGCGACTGCCTCTTCAATGCCGGCTTGGCCTTGACCTTTGTAGCCACAGATGCATTCACCTGCTTCCGTTCCCGATCAACCGCAGAAGATGGGGCCCAAGAACGACTATTCCGACTATCGCGGCACCGATGGAGGCCACCAGCACGGCGGCGGCCGCGATGTTCTTCACCCTGGCGGCCAGGGGGTGGTAGCCGGGCGTAAACAGATCGACACAGTGTTCAATGGCGGTGTTGATCATCTCTGCTGCTATCACGCCGGCGGCCGCGAGTACCAACGCCGCCGCCTCCACCGCTTCAAGGCGAAGTGCCACCGCAAGCACACCCACGGCTACCGCTATTCCGGCATGGATTCTCAGGTTCCTCTCGCTCGCGAGGGCCTGTGCCACGCCCGTGCACGCATACGAAAAGCTTTCGGCCAGGTTACGGGCTTTCACGGCGTATCCCCCTATCTGGCCAGGCCGAGGGCTGTCATGACCATCTCTTCCACCCTCCGCATGTGGTCGCGGTCTTCAGGCGTTTCGTGGTCATATCCCACAAGATGAAGGGCACCGTGCACGGCCAGATAGCACGCCTCTCTGGTGAGCGAGTGACCGTACTCGGCAGCCTGCTCCACCGCCCTGGGCATGGAGATGACTATGTCGCCGAGTATGTCGACCTGGTCGCATGTTCCCATATCCCCGGGCAAGTCGAGGTTGGGCACCTCGGGCAGCTCCACAATGTCGCCTTCGACGGGATCGTACACTGAGAAGTCCTCCGGATCACACATCGGGAACGACAGCACATCTGTAGAACAGTTCATCCCGCGGTACTCGGAGTTGAGGTCAGCGATTTCTTCGTCGCCCACCAGGCTTACGTCCACCTCGTAGCAGTCATCGTGCATGGTCATCTTCATGACCATTGTCACGGCCTGGCAGATCAGCTTCGTCAGCTCCTCGTTGACCAATACCTTGTTCTGTCGGTTGATTATCTCCACCGGCATTGGCCGCATCTCCTTCTGCTTGGTCCGGCCTGCGCTGGGGCAGGTCCGGATACTCAATTCTCTCGTGGTAGATCCCAGAAAGCACTCCGAGGAACGCGTTCTCGATGCTGTGCAGGTCGCGCAGGGTGAGGTTGCAGTGATCCAGTTGACCATCATTGAGCTTTCCCCAGATGATCTTTCTGACCATGCTCTTCACTTGCCATGGAGACACATCCGGCATGGACCTTACGGCCGCTTCCACCGAGTCAGCGAGCATCACTATGGCGGCCTCAGTGGACTGCGGCGCCGGACCGGGGTACCTGAAATCATCCTCGGCAACGGTGGTATCCTTGGCGCCTCCGCTGCCCGCCGCTGCCAGAGCATAGAAATACTGCACCAGGCCTGTGCCGTGATGTTGTCTGACGATATCGATTACAGCCGGCGGCAGCCTGTGCTGACGTGCGAGCTCCACCCCGTCTTTGGCGTGTGACGTGATCACCAGCGTAGATAGGGCAGGACTGATCTTGTCATGAGGGTTGCCCTGCGCGAACTGGTTTTCCACAAAGAAGAAAGGTCTCTTCAGCTTGCCGACGTCGTGGTACAGTGCACCCACCCTCACCAGTAGCGCGTCGGCTCCGACGGCCTGCGCGGCCGTTTCTGCCAGGTTGCCCACGAGTATCGAGTGGTGGTAGGTTCCCGGTGCCTCCATGAGCAGCCTCTTGAGTAAAGGATGGCCAGGGTTGCTCAGTTCCAGAAGGCGCATCGGCGAAACAAGGCCAAAGAGCGACTCGAAGAACGGCAGGCAGCCCAGGGTCATCACGGTCGATATTATACCATTGGCGATGCCCACATACCAAACCGACAGGACCTCACCGTCACCGGTCACCAGTCCAAATAGCAGCGATGATACCACCATGGACCCGCCCACATACGCGGCGGCCCGTGTCATGCTCACCCTGTCTTTCAAACCTGAAACCGAATACGCCCCCGCAGCCCCTGCCAGCAGACTTGCCAGCATGGC
Source organism: Firmicutes bacterium UBA1393 (assembly GCA_002305255.1). GTDB lineage: Bacteria > Bacillota > DTU025 > DTU025 > DTU025 > UBA1393. The sequence continues at coordinate 24,832 of DBQN01000083.1, forward strand.
GAAGGCTTCGCCGCCCAGTACCATACCGACGAGGATCGACAGAGGCACGTTCAGCGCCAGCGCTGCCTCCAGCGACACCAGCGCCGACACTACCATGGTGGCATATGCAGTCGGCACGAGCTGCGAGGCGAATCGCGAAGGTGCAAGGTTTGCGAGCAATCCCGCGGCGAGCAGTACGACAGCGCACGCGATGGCCAGGAGCGCCAGGATGTTCGCATTAAGGTTCACCCTGCGCGTGAACGAGCGAGAGTACAGGCCCACGTAAAGCATGCCCACGCTGACCATGCCGGCGACGCCCACCCAGCCCATGACGTTTCGCCCTGCGCCCAGAAGGCCCAGGTCCTCGAGGATCGCGATCTGGTCGGTGTCGGCCACATCACCTCTCCTGATGATGTTCTGCCCCTTGTGCACGTACACCGGCTGTACCTTGTCGGCCTCTGCCGCAGCAGCCCGTTCCACCCTGGCAAGGTCGAGGGAGAGGTTCGGCTTGATTGCCTTGGAGACTATTGTCGTCGCCGCTCTGTTGTGCTCCGGGTCGAGACCGAGTCGCGTGAGGTCATCGGGTATTCCCTCTATGACCTGCTGAAGATTGGCCTCAGTGACTCTCACCTGCCGCATGGTGTTGGCCGTCAGCGTCACAGCGATGTGCCGTGCCGCCTCTAGCTGCGAAGGAGCGATACCCGCAAGAAGGGTCATGTCGGAGGCGGTGAGGTCGAGGAGGTTGTCCGCCTCGATCAGATCGCGCGACGCTCGTCCGATCTGTGTTGCAGAGGCGCCGGTGCCTGCGGCGGCGCGCGCGTTCTTCACCGCCTCGAAGGCGGCGTCGACGGCCTCTTCAGCCATGTAGGCATACGCCTGGTTGATCTCGTAGTTGTCAGGGTTGTTGGGCGCATTCTTCACGTAGGCCTTGCGGGCCTCTTCTCTCAGCCTCTCGGTGGCCGGCCGGTTCACGATGGTTCTCGGGGCCTCGATATCCCTCTTGGCGAGCTGCCCCACTTCCAGCGATACCGTGGCCGGCAGCACTGTCCAGGCGATGATGAGAGTGAGAGCCACCAGTGTGGCGGCTGCAACGATAACCAGTGATGAGACCGGCCTGAACTGCTTGCCCCTTACTGTCACCGGCTTCACCTGTCCTCACCCCTCTCAACCCTGTGAGAGTCGTAACGTTCGTATGCTAGTATGATCTTCTGCACGAGTTCGTGCCTGACCACGTCCTGGTCAGTCAGGTACATGAACTCTATACCGGGAACGCCGGCAAGCACAGTCCTTACCTCCTCAAGGCCCGAAAAGTGCCTGCGGGGCAAGTCCACCTGCGTTATATCGCCTGTTACCACAGCCTTAGACGATCTGCCGAGCCGCGTCAGGAACATCTTCATCTGCTCTGAAGTGGTGTTCTGTGCCTCGTCGAGGATAATGAACGCGTTCTCCAGGGTTCGCCCGCGCATGTATGCGAGTGGCGCTATCTCTATGATGCCGCGGTCCCTGTAACGCTCGTACACCTCAAGCCCAAGGATGTCGAAAAGCGCATCGTAGAGTGGACGCAGGTATGGGTCGACCTTCTCCTGCAGGTCACCGGGGAGAAACCCAAGTTTCTCGCCGGCCTCCACAGCCGGCCGCGTCAGTATGATCCGTTCGATCTGCTTCGCCTTGAGCGCGCCCACGGCCATGGCCACCGCAAGGTAGGTCTTGCCCGTTCCGGCGGGACCGATCCCGAACACGATGTCGTTCCCTCGTATTGCATCGATGTACTGCCTTTGACCCAGGGTGCGCGGACGGATCTGCTTGCCCCTCGCAGTCACCTGTATCACGTCGCCCAGTATGGAAGTGAGGGTGTCAGGGCGACCGCGGGTGGCGAGATCAATGGAGTACTTCACTTCTCGGGGCGTTATCCTGACCCCGGAGCGTATCGCTGATTGGAGATCTCCGAGTACTCGCGTTGCCGTGGCAACATCTGACTCATCCCCCGACACAGCGATCTCACCGTCGCGGGCTACTACCCTGCAGCCCGTGAGGCGTTCCACCATCCGTAGGTGTTCGTCTCTGTTACCGAAGAGCGCAGCGGCTTCAGAATTGCCTGCCACACTAAGTCTGGCCTCAACCACTGGACTAGTCAAATGGGGTAAATCCCTCCCAGCTCACTTGGCACCGGCGCGCCTTGATGCTGCCCGCGCAATGTCTTGAACAGTCTCCACCGTTATCACGGCCTTGACTGAGCCGTCATCGGTATCGATAAGCATCTCGGCAACGGCCGCCACATCGGCACCGCCACCGATATAGGTCATGGCCTCAGTCCTTGCTTGGGCCATTGCCATAGAGGCCGCTTCGTCACGTGTCATCTCCACCGTGTCAGTCACGAGCTCGTGCAGGGTGCGCCACTTGAGCTCCACACGCCCAGCCCTCACTGACCTCTCTTCAAGGTCGTACTGCTCGAAACTGGCGGGCCAGGGCAGTACCACGCCTCGGCCGTCGAAGATGAGCGTTAGTCGCCTCGCTATGCGGCCCGTTCTCAGTCGGGTAATAACAGTGCGCGGCACGACGGCTGTGAACTCTCGCCACACCCTGCCCTGAACGATCGCCCTCGCCTGCGCCTTCGAAGGAATCGACGAGGCCGGCGCCGACACCAGAAGATCGCCCCTGGCAACCGACTGGCCGACGCTAGCATGCGCCTTGCCCTCTAGCACTATCATGTTGGTTATGACTGCATCCTCTGCCGCCACCAGATCGACCGGCCCCTCAGGCAGCTCGATGATATCCTTCTCCGCGATGTGTACACGAAGCACCACGCCGTGCAGTTCCACGCTTACGAACGCAAGGCCCTCAACCTCTGTCCAGAGCAGGGCCCTAACGGCGTCGCAGTCCACAACTCGGCGTCGAATCCTGGGCACGATGCCCCTAGATTCGAGAATCCCAACTATCTGAAGGGCACGTTCCTCTGATGCCCCCGTAACATCGATTCTCCAAATGAATGAGGCCAGGACGAGCATCACAACGAAGAAGGCCACGGTGCCTACGAGAGCCGTCTTGCGCCGCGCCACGCTCTGCAGTAGAAACGGTGCTCCCCCCCGCCCGAGGCTCTGCACCCTGCAGCTGGATGCCCGTTGTGCCTCCACAAGGCAGCGGTAATCGGCGATGCTCACGCGCGCAATGATGCTGCACGGGCCTATGAATCCCACATCGGAGAACTCGATTCCCCGGCCCATGCACTTGCTCAGGAACTCGCCTACTGAGCCGCCTGTGACCACGATTATAACATATCCCCTGATCCACTCCCAAACCCCCGGCCGGCCCACGCTAATCAGCCTCCACGACGCCAAGCGTGACGCTGGTGAGGGTGCCCTGGATGACAAGGGACTGCTTTGACAACGACACCAGTCGCAGGCCTCTGCCACACACCCGAACCGGGCCGGACGCAGTAAGCACCACAAGGCTCGAGGGCGTGTACTCAGATACGCCCTGATGGTTCTCGAGTGCCATGCGCTCAGAACCTTCCAGAGTGATCAGGGGAAGGCCCAGAATCACATCGCCCCGCGCCCCAACTGCCCGCCATGCGCGCGCCGCGATACTGCGGCCGCTCGCTTCCTTGCGTGCCACCGACACACCCCTCGGCAGGGCCTGATATGTCGCGCACCCCACCGTGATAGGAGTATGCCTGC
>DBQN01000083.1:28641-87792 GCA_002305255.1 Firmicutes bacterium UBA1393
GTCGTGGTCATCCTCTGCCACAAGCGACCCGTCAATTCGAGTCGGATCCCACGCGCGCACCTTCTCATACGGCTCCCGGACGTAACCTGGCTCCGCGGCTGCCTCTGACTCACACATGGCCTCTCCGGCGTCGTGGTCGTGAGCCTCGAAGTGATGGTCACCTGCTGGATCAGCCTCGTAATCCCACGCCGGCTCCTCCTCTAGCTGGGCACCCTCTTCCGTCGACGATGCGCCCTCACCGTCGTCGCCTCTGTCGACGATGATCACAGGCCCTAGCTGCCGCCCTCCGCCCGCGGGCCACTGAGTGGGGAACCCGACCGGGGGAGACCCAACCCGGCGCCCTGCTCGCCTCGCCGCCTCCTGTTCTGCCCTGCGCAGCCCTCGGGATATGCCCCGCACGATAGAGGACACGAATACGGCCAGCCATATCAGCCCTATCAGGGCTTCTATCATGTCCAAAGCTGCCGCCTCCCTTCAGAGCAGCCAACCCTCTGCTCGGCGGTGCTACTTGCCACCCTGATCCATCGGCGCGTCATCAGAACCTCCCGTTTTGCCGGTTGCCCGGGAGATCGAGTCACGCATGCCGGTATCGGCCTTGAGATTCAGCAAGCTGTAATAGTCCATGACGCCCATGTGTCCACTTCTCAGCGCCTCAGCCAGGGCTCGCGGTACCTCGGCTTCTGCCTCGACCACCCTTGCCCTCATCTCCTGCACCTTCGCCTTGTTCTCCTGCTCCAGCGCCAAGGCCGCGAAACGGCGCTCTGATGCCTTTGCCTGGGCGATGTTCTTGTCAGCCTCCGCCTGGTCCATCTGGAGCCTGGCACCGATGTTCCGCCCGACGTCGACGTCAGCGATGTCGATCGACAGTATCTGGAACGCGGTACCATCGTCCAGCCCCTTAGCGAGCACCGTGCGGGAGATCATGTCGGGATTCTCCAGTACGACTTTGTGACTCTCGGCCGAGCCCACTGTGGTCACGATGCCCTCGCCGACTCTCGCGATGACCGTTGCCTCGCCGGCTCCTCCGACAAGTCTATCGATGTTGGCGCGCACCGTGACTCTTGCCTTCGCCCTGAGCTCGATGCCGTCCTTCGCCACGGCTGCCACCACCGGCGTTTCGATAACCTTCGGGTTGACGCTCATCTGCACGGCCTCGAGCACGTTCCGACCGGCGAGGTCAATGGCTGCGGCTCGTTCGAACGACAGACTGATATCGGCTCGCTGCGCCGCGATCAGGGCGTCCACTACCCTGTCTACATTGCCTCCGGCCAGGTGATGCGCCTCAAGCTTGTCGACGGTCATGTCGATGCCTGCCTTTACGGCCTTGACCATGGGCATGATGATGCGGGAAGGCACCACTCGGCGGAGCCTCATGCCTACCAGGGTGAGCAGGCCCACTCTGACTCCTGCGGCCAGAGCCGAGATCCACAGGCCGACCGGGATGAAGTTGAGAAGGATAATCAGCAGAACGATGACGAACAGCGGAAGGAACCACACCAACGGCGCTAATAGATACACTTCAAGCCCTCCACAAATCAGAGTTCGGTCACTCTCACGAATACGTTGCTTCCCTCGACCCTGACTACACGTACTCTGGTGCCTGCAAGGATGAACCCACCCTCACTGATGGCCTGGATGTGTCGGCCATCGAGATCAACGGTGCCGACGGGCTTGAGAGCCGTGACCGCAACTCCCTCGGCGCCGTCGACGCCGGCCAGTCTCTCCACTGCAAGGTAACCCTTGTCAACCCTCTCCTCGTGACGGAGCACGATCCGCCCCGGACGACCCCGGAGCCTGCCTCCCCTCGTCAGCAGCCCCACGGTGAGGGCCGACAGGGCGGCGCCGCCAACCAGCGCCACAGCCAGGGCGCTCATGGCCTGGGCCGGCGTGGGATAGCTCAACACCAGGCTCGCGAACACGCCGACGATTCCAAGGATGCCAGTGACTCCGAAACCGGGTATCAAGAACAGCTCAATCAGGAGCAACGCAAACCCAACGAGGAACACGGCCACAGCCTCCCAGCCGGCGAGCCCGCCCAGAAGCCTTCCGCCGAAGAACAAGCCCATGGATGTGAGACCGATGGCTCCGGGCACTCCGAACCCGGGAGTGAGCGCCTCCACGGCCAGGCCCACCAGGCCTATCGTCAGCAGAACCTGCGAGACCGCGTCATTGGTCAGCCACCGAGCCACGCGCTCCGCTGTGGAGGACTGGACATCGACGATCTCTGCCTCGGCCAGGCCCAGCTTCTCCGCAAGCTCCTCAATGCCGGTGGCCACCTCATCGGCGAAACCTAGCTCAGTGGCCTTTGTAGCTGTAAGGGTCAGAATCTTGCCTCTGCTAACCAGGCCGGGTATCTCGATATCGGCATCCACCATCGCCCCTGCCAGTTGTGGATCGCGCCCGCGCAAACCGGCAGTGGCTTCGAACTCGGCACGCACTGCCGAGATGTACTTCTCCTCGTTCGGGCGAGTCTCAGCAGCTCCCATAGACCCGCCGGGGTTCATGACGAGCGTTTCGCACGCGATCGCGAGCAGCGCCCCTGCCGACCATGCCCTCGGGTTCACATACGCAATAGTGCGAACCTTAGAGGCGACGATGGCGTCACGCGCTCTCAGGGCCGCATTCACCAGGCCTCCGGGGGTGTCGATCGAGAGCACGACGGCGGATGCACCGGCCTCCTCGGCGCCACGGATCGCCCTGGCCACGAATGCTGCCAGTCCATAGTCGATGGTTCCGGTTACCGGTATCACGTGCAACTCAGCCGCAGCGGCACGGGGCGCAACAAACAGCGCCACAAGCATCACTGCGGCCAGCATGCCCACCCGGGCTCCGGCATTCATCTTCGCACGAGCGTTCACCAGGCTATCACACCCCTTGTGGCTATGATCCTTACTGCATCTACATTATACCATTCGTGTTTCCGCCATCATATGGCCTTATCCTCCGACAACGATCGGAGAATCTGCCCACGCCTGCGCCCAGCTACATTTACTATGACCTTGATGTTCAGTGACTGGAACAGGGTGTCCCACTCACCGCTGATCTTCTTCCAGTTCGAATGTGCCATACGCTGCCGAAACACCTCGCCTATGCCTATGACGTCGGATCCGAGCTCAGTCTGGATTACCCTCAGCATGTCATCGGTATCCCGTTTCAGCCTAACCGATATGCTCTTGTTAAGCGCCACAACACCCTCTTCAGTCATGAACTGATCGTCAGATATCAGCTCTCGCATCCCCCACAAGCCATTGACCTTCACCTCTACTGTGCAACCTTCCACCTTCTCTGCATCGGCAAGGCATTCGCGCGGTATCGAGACCTCGGCATGGGCACTCATCAGGTTCACACCGATGCTCTCGTCTCCGTCGGCTGATAGTTTGTGGATGAACTCATATCCCTGTATGCGGGAGTTGATGATGACCGCCGCAGCCGACTGCCGCGCATCCAGCCAACCTACCATTTTGTCGCCTTTGAACACAGCAGCACCGTTGAGCACGAACATATCCGACAGGTTCATGCTCGTACCGGATCCATCACCGCCGGAAGCGGAGCCCTGTGCTGCCCCGCCTTCGGCGCCGCCGCCACCACCGCCCGCAGACTCGGACTCCCTGGCCAGTCCAACCCTGGCGATCAGGGGCTGGACTCCCCTCTCCTCGATATGCGTCACCAGGTCGACAATGCGCGAGCTGGGCGCTCCGGCTCTCTGAGCCTCGCGCTGCATCAGGCTGCCTATGAACATGCCAGCCGGTTGGCCCGCTATGGATAGGCTTAGCACTTCCTCGACAGGATCCGGCGTCACCAACACCCATGCCTTGAGCCTCAGCGTGGCGTCGCGCATCAACGCATCGACAGCCTGCCTGAGGCCGGCTCGTGCCAGTCTCTCCCCAATCACGATTGTCCTCACATGCCCCAGGGTCAGGTTCCGAGAAGACCTGGTCTCGAGCTTGATGAATGCGTCATACAGCGTGTCGCCCTCAGTCGAAGCGAGTAACGTCTCTTGCTTCGCAAGGCTCTCCACCCCCATTCCGGGCTCGGCCACCTCCAGCCACAGTCTGACCTTCCCATCATCCTCACTGTCGACTCCGAGCGCCACAACGAAACCCACGTCTTCCATGTCCACCGCGGTGCCACAACCTGACACCACAAGGCCAAGGCACACGAGAACGAGGCCCAGGCACGAGAGACTCAGCCATCGTGTCATTCACGCCGTCTCCCTTCAGCAGGAACCGGCCTGAGGGCCGATGCAGTCAGCAGCAGCGCCGGAAGGGCCAGTGCGTACCAGGGCGTGTAGCGCTGGAAGAGCTTTAGGGAGTGCAGCACCGAGACGACCGTCGTGGGATACAGGCTCAGAATCACGCTCGCCACGATCAGAGGGATAAACACAGGAGTGCGCGTCCTGAGGCCGAGGGCATCCGCTATGGAAACGGTTGTTGCGTGAAACACCGCAGCCTGCTTAAGAAGGCCAACGCTGAACCATATCGCCAGCAGCAGCACTTCTGACCTCTCCAGGAACTCGCCCGGCCCCACCAGCCGGGCGGCCTCAACTGCCGGGAACATCACGCGGGCCACACCCTGGGAGCCCAGGAGCATAGTGGCCACAGCCAATACCGCACTCATCAACGTCATTCCCACGAGCACTCCCCACGACATCGACCGGCCCGCCCGTGACGGTTCATTCAGATGTGAGACGAAGGCAAGTCCGACGATACACTCTGTGCCGTAAGCCGAAGTGATCAGTGCTGTCAGACCCAACTCCGGAAGACCGGCGCCGATGATCGGCAACAACCTGGCGGGATGAGCCACGGGAACTGACAGCCCGGCCAGCACGACGATCGATAGGAGCGCGATTGGAAAGAACACCATAGACGCCCGAGCAATGGCCTCGATACCCAGCGAAGCACCGTACGCTATGATAGCCGATGCCACCAGCGCCAGCGTGAGAGGGGATGTAGACTCGAGAAATGGAATCCAGATCGCAATGATGAACTGGCGCGAACCTATACCCAGGAGCCATGTGCAATACGCCGCGAAGCTAAGTGATGCCAGCTTCGACAGGGCCTTTGGCAGCACCGTGTCGGCGATGGCAGGCAGATTCATGCCAGGATACAGTCTCACCAATGTCCCACACAGCCAGGCAACGATCAGCCCGCCCGCTGCTCCCAGCAATGTGCCCAACCATGCCGCCGACTCCGAGATCGTGGCGATGACGCTGCCGACCGCCATAAACCCTGTAGAGAACACGATCTCTGCGACAAGTACTGCAAACTGCCCGGTCCTGATATGGTCATTCTCTGACCCGGTTCTCGCCATCGGCTCCCTCCTCCTTATCCTGGTCGTCGCGGGCCCACTGCCGATTGGATGAACCCTGCCTCACCCTGTCCTGAGGGCGTGGGAAGCCCGGTCGGAGACGGTGCTTGAACACAGGCGCTCGCCACAACACATCTTTGAACAGGTCGCCGGTGTGCAGTAGCGGTTGCAGGTAGGGCACGCCCAGGCTCGTCAGGCCGCTCAGGTGAAGCACGATGGCGACCAGTCCTGCCGTCAGCCCAAAGAGTCCGGTCCAGGAAGCCAATAGTAGAAGCGGAAACCTCAGCAGTCTCACTGCCAGGCTCACCGAGTAGTGCGGAATGCTGAAGGACGCGAGACCGGTCACCGCAACTACGATGACCATTATCGGGCTCACCAGTCCGGCCGACACGGCTGCGTCTCCCAGAAGCAGTGCGCCGACGAAACCCATGGTTTGGCCCACCGGATCAGGCATTCGCACTGCCGATTCGCGTATTAGTTCGAGGGCCAGCTCCATCAGGAGGGCCTCGACGATCGTTGGAAAGGGCACCGACAGGTGCGAACCGGCGATGGCCAGGGCAAGCGACGTGGGCAGCATCTCCTGGTGGTGCGTGGCGATGGCGACGTAGAACGCGGGAAAGGTCAGAGCAAGCAGGCCTGCGACATACCTCAGTGAGCGCAGAGTGCCGGCAAAGGGGAAGCGGTCGTAGAAGTCCTCGGCCGACTGAAAGAACGTGGGAAGGTTCGCCGGCGCCATCAGCGCGAAGGGCGATGTGTCGACGATGATGCCTACCAGCCCCTCAGAGATCCCGGCACAAAAGCGGTCGGGGCGCTCTGTGTACTGCATCTGCGGGAAGGGCGAAGCAGGTGAATCCTCAATGAACTCCTCAATGATCCCGGAGTCACCGGCGATATCGGTGTCAATGGAGGCGATCCTCATCTTGACCTCTTCGACCAACTGCGGATCGGTGATGCCCTCGATGTAGACCACCACCACGTCGGTCTTGGACCTGACGCCGACGCGAGTGCCGTCAAAGCGAAGATCAGGAGTCTTCAGGCGCCGCCTCACCAACGCCGTGTTTGTCCTCAGCACCTCGGTGAAGCTCTCCCGCGGACCCCTCAGTGTCTTCTCTGTGCTTGGCTCACCGACAGTTCGATGTTCCCAGCCCTTGGCTTCAAACAGAATGGCCTGCCGCGTATCCTGGATGAAAAGGGCCGCCTCACCGGTGAGCACCTTCTCCACTACCTTGTTCAGGTCGTCAACAGCGCTGACCTGACCCGCCGGGAGCAAGTGACTGATGATGAGCTCAACGAGGAGTTTTGGGTCGCGCGGCAGCGGAGAGGTGACTGGACCGCGCTCACCGTGCATCAATGCTTCAAGGCCGAAGGCATTGATGGTGGCCCTGTCGGTGAGACCCTCAATGTAGAACAGAAGCCCGTGAACCTCCGGGCAAGTCCACAGATCGACCCGGCGCATGATCACGTCGGAGTTGCGTTCGCCGAACAGCGACTTTATCTCAGCCTCGATACTGTCAATGCGCGCCGGGATCTCGCGTTCACCCAGGCCGGAGCCTCTCGACGTCTCCTCGCTCCTGCGTGACCGCTTCCCGTCGGCTCCACGTCGCCCCCTCCCGAGCACCATCAGCTTGCGTAGCAGGCTCAAGCACGCACCTCCCGGGACCGCTGTGCCATTCGTCGCCCTACGGCGCCGTCGCGTTGTGTCACCATCGCATGATGCGGCACTGTTGTACTGTGCCCGGGTGTGGCTGCCTTATTCGGAAGGAGCACTCGGAAAAAGAACGAGGGAGAGGATCTCTCCTCTCCCGCACTTCGCACGCTTATCACCCCGGGGGGCATGGCTGCAGCGGCACTACCTGAACTTGCGCTTGCGAGCTGCCTCGGACTTCTTCTTTTTGCGCACGCTAGGCTTCTCGTAGTGCTCGCGCTTTCGAATCTCGGCTAACACACCTGACTGCGCGCACTGACGCTTGAAACGGCGAAGCGCGCTGTCAAGGGATTCATTCTTGCCAACCCTGACCTCTGACATACGGATACCCCCCTCTCCGTGCGAGAATCGTCGGAAATCGTTGCACGTATGTTCCGTGGATCCGTATGGCGTTCCACGAGGTAATCTTGTCAGATTATACTTCACACCCCATGGCTGTGTCAATTATCGGCTTGGCCCAGTATCGGACTTGCCCGACGCTGGTTCTGCCCGAAGTCGGGCCGGCTCCGGCAACCCGCTCCACGCTTAGCCCGCGGGCCACTCGAAGGCTCTACCTGCCATGACGTGCACATGCAGATGCTGCACCGACTGCCCGGCATCGGGCCCGGAGTTGATGACGATCCTGTAGCCCGACTCACCGAACCCTCTCTCGGCGGCCAGCCTCGCGGCAAGGCGCATTGCCCTCCCCACCAGGGCGTCATGTGCACTACTAAGGCTACCCACTCCTGACACGTGTTCGACAGGTATGATGAGCACGTGCATGGGTGCCTGGGGAGAGATGTCGTCAAACGCCACAAGCTCCTCGTCGCTGTAGACCACCTTCGCCGGTATCTGTGATGCCGCTATCTTGCAGAACAGGCAGTCTCCCACTGCTCTCACCTCGCCTTCATCTTCGTTGTTTCCATGACGCCCGAGACGAATCCTGCCATCGCCCGGGTGATCTTTATGTCGACCAACTCGCCCGGCGCCATGTAGCCGGGTGCGGTCACCCTAACGTAATCATCGGTGAGTCCGTTGATCTGCCCTGCCTGTGCCTGCTCGACCAGGACTGATACAGTCGAGCCCACCATGGCCCCATGGTAGCTCAGTGAGAGCTCCTCTCCCACCCTGATCAGCGCAGCGCTGCGTTCCTGCTTCACATTCTCAGGCACTTGATCGGGCATCGAAGCCGCCGGAGTGCCTGTGCGACGCGAGTACGCAAAAACATGCATTCGGGCGAACCCGACTGCGCGGGCTAACTCAACGGTGTACTCGAAGTCCTCGTCTGTCTCCCCGGGAAAGCCCACAATCACATCTGTGGTGATGGCGACGCGTCCGATCCGCCGCCGCGCCGACTCGACTACATCAAGATAGTCTGAGCGGGTGTAGTTGCGGTTCATCCGGCGAAGCACCTCATCTGAGCCTGATTGCAGGGGTATGTGCAGATGAGGGCAGACCTCCGCCGTCGTAGCCATGACCTCAATCAGCGAAGGCTTCACATCGCGGGGATCCACGGAGCTCAACCGCACGCGCGCGACGCCGTCAACAGAAGCGCACGCGGCAAGCACATCCGCAAGATCCGGCGATCCGCCGAAATCGCGACCGTAGGCCCCAAGGTCGATGCCCGTAAGCACCAGCTCACGATAGCCCCTTGCTGCCAGAGCCTTCGCTTCGGCAACCACGTTGTCGATGCGGCGGCTGCGCACAGGGCCGCGCACGTACGGCACCTTGCAGTAGGCGCAGAAGTTCTCGCAGCCGTCTTCGATCTTGAGGAAGGCGCGAGTTCTCTCAGACCAACCCGAGGCAGGCAGTTCCTGATACTCGCGACAGGCCGCCACATCGGTCACTATGTTCATTGCGGGAGACTGCCTGCCCTCGTCGCGGGCGGCCAGGAGTCGGCACACGGCATCAACCAGCTTGGAACGATCGGCAGAACCTGAGACCAGGGCCACGCCTTCTATCGCCGCGAGCTTGTCGGGGCTGGCCTGGGCATAGCATCCGGTGGCAACCACCACGGCATCGGGGTGGGCCCCCACGGCCCTGCGCAACAGCTGGCGGCTCTTCTTGTCGCCGGTGGCCGTCACCGTGCACGTGTTGACGACATACACGTCGGCCTCGTCGCCAAAGCCCACGACGTCGAATCCCGACTCCCTGAACTTCTCTGCAAGGCCCTCAGAATCGCACTGGTTGACCTTGCACCCCAGTGTCGCAATGGCTACCCTCGGCACATGGTGCACTCCTTTTCCCTACGCAAGCTCATTGTATGAGACCCAGCCTCTCCATGGCGCGAATCAGCGGAAACCCCACGGCGAACACGGCGATGGCTTCGCCCAGGGCAACAGATACCATTGACACAGGCACAGTCCATGCATGGATCTCAAGACCGGCCACGAACGGCACATATGCACCTACCACAAGCCCGTTGACGATCACGGGCCACAGCGGCGCGATGCGTCGTCGCCGAGTGCGCCACGTGAGCCACGCCGCTAGCGCTGTGGCGGCCGACCCGAGTATAATGTCGACGATTCCGTACGGCCCGATAGCGTTGGCGATGAGCGCGCCCACCGCCAACCCCGGCACAGCCTCAGGCCACACCAGTGGAAGCAGCGTCAGGCCCTCTGCCACCCGCACCTGGACAACCCCGTATGATAGAGGCGCGAGCGCCAGACACAGCACGACATAGAGCCCGGCTGTGGCTGATGCCCGCGCGGCATACCTCACCTGAGGGTTCATATGCTATGTGATCCATCCTTCCGTTGAGCCGAGTGACGCACCCCGACGCCTAGATAGTGTGCCACGTAAGGTCGAGAGTGCCGCCGCCTCTCAGGTTGTTCCTTGTGTCGAAGAACTCAATGGTCAGGCTAGACGGCAGAGGCGCAAGCAGCCACGCATCTGGCGGCAGGGTGCGGGCTTCCTCATCAAGGTGCTCGTGCAGCCACCCCATAGGGACAGGAATACCCGCCATGCCTGGCACGAGGTACGGCTCTTCCATCGGGACTATGTAAGGGTTCTCGAAGTCCAAACCGACCGGAATCATAATCGGGTCACCCGAGCTGTCCTTCAGTGTAAGCCGGACGCTGCTAAGCCGGAAAACGCCCACACCGTTCAAGGTCAGGGTGACAAACACGTCGAGCGGTTCATTAGGATAAACGTCAATCGGATTGGGGTCGAACTCCACGACCACGTTCACGGGCGCCATCGAACACCCTGCCAGCGATACTGTTGCGAGAAGCAGCGCCGCAACAACAAGCATGCGCCACACGTTGTGCTTCATATGTATCATCCTTCCCATTCGCTCGCCACATGTGTCTGGGTCGAACAGGCTCTGGGGTTGCGGTTAGTCCACCGGCACCGTTATCGACACAGGCGCGAGGCCAACACCCATGGGGGTGAAGGTAAACCTCACATCAGTCACTATGTAAGAGCCGTCGTCAAAGCAGTTGACTGACGGGATGACGCCATCGCCCACAGTTGCCAGATCAAGGACGCCCACTTTGTAGTTGCCCACCGGCAACAGCGTGACGTCTATGTCGAACTGATCCTCCTCACCCGGTTCAAGCGTGATGACATATCCGTCAGTGTCGAGCCACTCGACGAGCATCGACGTGTACTTGCCGACTCCGAGGTAACCCGTAAGGGTAAACGTGAACTCACCTTCCAGCGGCACACCTGACTGGACGACGATGTAATCGGACTCGTACTCCACTGATACGCTGGCCCTCAGGCACCCGGTGGTCATCGATGCAAGAACCAGGACTGCGATGATTAGCAGCCCGCGCACAATGTTCGATCTCTTCATGGTATCAACCTCCCACTCATGAATAATAATGAGATGTTCGCGCTGCGCTTCAGTATTCGACGGTTCACATGAAATCCCTGCTATTCAAGACAGAAACGCCCGTACCGGGTCGGAGCCGGTACGGGCGTGTGCAACTGTGAACTTCGACCGCGTGGGGCGGCCTAAGCCTGCGCCCTCTGTATCCTGGCCTTCAGGGCTGCCAGCGGGGTGACTCCCACCAGCTTATCGACGGCCTTCCCTGCCTTGAAGATGATCAGCGTGGGGATGCTCATCACACCAAACTTCTGCGCGGAGTCAGGGTTCTCGTCCACATTCAGCTTTGCGACTTTCACTCCCGAATCAGCAAGGTCAGCCGCGAGTTGATCTATGATGGGACCTTGCATGCGGCAGGGGCCGCACCACGCTGCCCAGAAGTCCACAATCGATACGCCCTCAAAGGCGCCGACCTCCTGAGCGAAGTTGGCATCAGTTACCTCAACAGGCTTGTAGCCGGTTGCCATTATTGCCTCAATCCTCCTTATACAGCGGACCCTTGCCCCGAACAATACGGTAGGGGGGTATCCATCAAGAGTATATTCCGCGCCCGAAGCGGTTGTCAAGCCATGTTGCCGACTGCCTACCCGAGTTCTCCAAGCTCATACATTACCACAGCGGCTACCACAAGCCCAGCGGTTTCGGTGCGCAGAATGCGCGTGCCGAGGCTCAGAGGGATCCCCCCGGAGCCGATGATCTCGGCGGCCTCCTCGCCATCGAACCCGCCCTCTGGCCCTATCACCACTCCCAGTCGCTCGATGCCGCGAAGGTCGCAGCGGGTGAGCGCCTCGCGCAGCCCGGTGCCTGTGGCCAGCTCCCACGGGAACAGCAGGGCGGAACGGGCCTTAGAACGCATGCCGCCCCCTGCGGCGCCTCCGGCTGCGAACGCGGCCAGTGCATCGCTCAGGCTCAGTATGCCCTCTACCCTCGGCGCCCTACCCATGCCACACTGCTTGGCAGCCTCAGCCGCAATCCTGCTCCAGCGCTCGGCGCGCCTTCGCGCGGCATCGGGTTCGGGCCTTGCCACCGACCGTGCGGTGAGCACCGGCATGAACCGCGCCACGCCTAGTTCGGTGCCTTTCTGCACGATGAAGTCCATCTTGTCGCCTTTGGGCAACCCCTGGATGAGCACCAGCTCGATGCCGGGTAACGCCGCGCTGCGAGCGATCTCCGACGCAACGGTGCCAACCACGCGCGCATCACCCACGGAGTCGATCGCGATTCGGAACTCACGTCCAGAGCCATCTACAGCCTCGATGACATCCCCCTGTGCCAGCCTGAGCACTCTGGAGATGTGTCGGGCATCGGCACCGGTGATAGTCAGGCGCCCGTCGCCTCCGGGACCCTGCTCAACAAAGAAGCGCCTCACCGGCTACCACCGCCTCCCTCGAGCGCAGGCGCTGATACCAGAGCGTCCCACTCGCCCTCCGTCAGATGGGCGATGACTGCGTGACCGATTGACTCCAGTGCGCTGGCAACCCGGTGGACACTTTTGTGGACGTAGCCTGATGAGATGAACCTACCTCCGGGAGCCAGCAACCGGGGAACCTCCGGAGCCAGTTCGATGACTACATCAGCCAGTATGTTGGCCACAACGACGTCGAACCGACCGTTGACGCCTGACGTCAGGTCTCCTCGCCTCACGGCAATCACGTCGCCAACGCTATTCTCCGCTACGTTGGCCTCTGCAGTCTCAACTGCCACGGGGTCGATGTCGATGGCCTCCACCGACGCAGCACCAAGCCTGGCCGCCGCTATGGCGAGCACGCCGGAACCTGTACCCACGTCGAGAACGCGGCAACCGGGCGTCACACAAGCCTCCAGGGCGCGCGCAGCCAGGCGCGTGGTCTCATGCTGACCCGTACCGAAAGCCTGCCCCGGGTCTAGCCTGACCACCAACTCATGGGGTTCAGGGGTGTAGTCGAGCCACGACGGCGCGATCACAATGCGCTGTCCCACATGCTCGACTCTGTAATGCTGCCGCCACGACTGCGACCAGTCCACAGGGTCGACCTGTGACACGTGGAGTTCAGTGCCTTCTCTGAAAGGCGGCGACGCGATGTGACGCCGCACGGCCTCGACGCGGCACTCGATATCGGCGGCGTCGTCAAGTGCAATATACGCCGTGACGCGCATAGGACCTTCAGGAGGGAGCATCTCCGGGAACATCAGCCCACCGATTCCACCCTCTCCCCCACGCGCCGCCGCCTCGCGCATCAGCGACGGGCCGGAGAACGCAGCGCCACTCGCACCGGCTTCAATAAACGCATCAGCGAGCTCATCAGCGAGGTCCGGGGCGACTTCGGCCCATAGCTCAACCCATCTCATCGTGGGTCCTGTCGGCGCCGGCGGCATCATTGTCCTGCCCAAACAGGCCGAACAGGCCGCGCCTGGAGTTCTTGCCTCTCTTGTCCTTGCCCTTGCCTCTGCCTGCGCCAGCTGTACCCGCTCCGACTCCGGCGCCTGAACCGCGGGCGGCCGAGCGTGGCGGCTGACCGGTCTCGATGGCCAGAAGCTCCTCGTAAAGCTCTCGCTCCCTCGCACTCAATGACCTGGGCGTGCTTACCGACACTTCTGCGATTATGTCGCCCCGGCCATAGCCTCTGAACGCCGGCATCCCCTTGCCCTTTACCCTTACCTCATCGCCGTTCTGCACGCCGGGGCGGAGTCTCAGCCTTACGGACGAACCGTCGAGCGCCTCAAGCTCGAGTTCGGTACCGAGCGCCGCCTGCGCGAAGGACACAGAAACCTTGGCCCTTAGATCATTGCCGTCTCTGACATAGAGACGATGCGGCTTTACGACGACATCGACATAGAGATCACCCGGGGATCCGCCCCTAAGGCCCGCATCGCCCTCGCCTCGCACTCTGAGCCTCACGCCGGTGTCAACGCCTGCAGGGATTTCCACCTGTACGCTGGCGTGTTCCTCCCTGCGGCCCTCGCCGCCACAGGCGGGACACGGCTTCTCGATCACCCTGCCCTGCCCGCCACAGCGGGCACACTGCGTGACCCGGGTGAAGGTACCGAACGGAGTGCTGCTCACCGACTGGACCTTGCCCCTGCCTCCACATGCGGGGCACGTTACGCGGGACGTGCCGGGCGCAGTACCATAGCCCGAACACTCCTGGCAAGTGCCCATGCGCGAATAGCTGATAGACCGGCTCACGCCTGCGGCTGCCTCTGCAAGTTCCACGGCCACCGTGTACTTCAGATCGTGCCCCCGAATCGGACCGGCGGCCGGACTCTCCTGCCCAAAGCCTCCGCCGCCGAAAAACGTCTCGAATATGGTGCTGAATGGATCGAAGCCTCCGAAGTCAGTGGTCCAGCCTCCCTGCTCCGGCCCCGCCTCGGAGCCGTACGCGTCGTACCTTGCGCGCTTCTCCGGGTCAGACAACACTTGGTAGGCCTCGTTGATCTCCTTGAACTTCGACTCGGCATCTGCGTCGCCGGGGTTCACATCGGGATGGTACTTCCTCGCAAGGTTCCAGAAGGCCTTCTTGATCTCGGCCTCATCGGCGTTACGCTCCACGCCCAGAACCTGGTAGTAGTCACGGGTTGGGCTCAAATATACCGCCTCATTCAGTAGATTTGTGCATGTCGAGCCTGGTCAGGAGCTCCGAAAGGCGCTCGGCGACGAAGCCCACCAGCGCTGTGACCATTGAGTAGTCCATGCGTGTCGGCCCCACTACTGCAATGGCGCCGATCACGCGCCCTCCGGGACCATACGGGGCACTCACTATGCTGCAGTTGCGAAGTTCGTCACGGGAGTTCTCCGAACCGATGCTGATCTCAGGGCGCCCGCCGCCCCCTCGCGACGAAGCGCTCAACTCGCTCAGCACCATCCCGTCGGACTCAAGGAACTCCAGTATCGGCCTAGCCTTCTCGATCTCCTTGAACTCAGGCTGCGCGAGCAGCTTCATCAGCCCGTCTATATGCACCCTGTCTTCATCTGACGAGCGCACAGCGTCTATGAGCAACTCGAACATGTCTTCGAGGAATGACGCGTAGGCGCTCACCTCGATCTGCAAGTCGCGGAGGATCCTGCCCCTGATGTCGGCGAGGGTGCTCCCCCTGAGCCTGTCGTTGAGCACTGCCGACAACCTGTCGAGGTCGGCTGGTGTCATGGAATGCTCGATAGCGAGCAGTCGGTGCTCAACGAGGCCGGAGCTCGTCACAACGACCACCAGCACGGAATCTGAACCCAGCGGCACCAGCTGGATATGGTGTATCCGGGCGCCCTTCACCGCGGGGCCGACTACTACCGACGCATACTGGCTCATCTCGCCCAGAACCTTCGCAGTGGCTCGAACGAGCGAACGTATCTCGTCGCGCCTGCGCCCGTACTCCGCCCGGATGCGCGACTTCTCAACCTCGCTGATGCTGCGTCCGAGCATGAGAGCGTCTACGTAGAACCGGTAGCCCTTGTCAGACGGGATCCGGCCTGCCGACGCGTGCGGCTGCTCAAGATAACCCTCTTCCTCGAGGTCAGCCATTTCATTGCGGATGGTGGCCGGGCTGATCCCCATGTCATACTTGCGCGCGATGGTTCGGGAGCCTACCGGCTCTGCGGTGCTGATGTAGTCGTCGGTCACGGCCCGAAGGATAGCCTGCTTCCTCTCGGCCATTGGCTCAGCCACTGGCTCACCTCACCCTCATTAAACGTGATTAGCACTCTAGAGTCAGGAGTGCTAATGAAAATCTAGCACTGCATGGCCCCGGTGTCAAGGAAGCCCGTCTCACCCACTCCAGGGCGACTCGCCGCGCTACGCTGCTCGGCGGCTGCAGCGATGGCCTCCCGAACCCATTGTCTCGATTTCGCCCACATAGTCTCGTCTCGCCCGGCGAGCTTGCGGCAGGCGACCGGGGCGCCCAAGAGGCGCGCGCTATCTGAGGCTGTCTACCAGCACCAGGTTGGAGATGAGCATGGCTTGCGGAGCGATTTTGACACGGGCGCCATCGATCTCCACAAGGCGCTGCGTCTGCCGCTCGCGCATGAGGGGCATGAGCGAAGCCGACAGGTCCGTGCCGCACTCTGCGTCGATCTCGTGAAGGTCCACCCCCGCCGCAGTGCGCAGCCCGAGCATCACCCTGTCACGTGCTTCGGCCTCTGCGTCGAGGGTTTCACGCCCATCCTCCGGGCTCTCCCTTGACATGACCTTGCGCACGTACTCCTGCGTGCTCGCTGTATTCCACGATCGCACCCAGCTGGGCATGGGTTCCGTCGCGGCAGCTGAGCCCAAGTCGAGGGTTGCCAGCGAACTCGGAAGATGTGAATGAGCGGCTGGGCCGAGGCCAACGTACATCCCGCCTCGCCAGTATCCCAGGTTGTGCACACACTCGCGCCCGCCAAGGGCGAAGTTCGATACCTCATACCTGGCGTAACCAGCCCTGCTCAGCGCTTCGA
Source organism: Firmicutes bacterium UBA1393 (assembly GCA_002305255.1). Lineage (GTDB taxonomy): Bacteria > Bacillota > DTU025 > DTU025 > DTU025 > UBA1393. Next base: position 44,869 of record DBQN01000083.1, read on the forward strand.
CGACGACTTCGTACAACTTGGCAGTGTCATCGGCATCAGGCACCGTCGTCTCGCCCAAGCTGACGCTGCGCTCGAGAGGCGTGCCTGTCTCCAGTTGAAGGCAGTAAGCACTGACATGCTCGGGCGGTCGATCCAGGGCCAGGAAGCCCGCCAATGTACGTCTGAGGCTGTCGGGCGTCTGGCCAGGCGCACCCAGGATGAGATCGACACTGATGTTTTCGAATCCGGCGGCCCGGGCGTCGTCGACGGCGGAAAGTGCCTGCTCCGCTGTGTGCACCCGCCCAAGCACCGCAAGCTCGCGCGGATCGAGGCTCTGCACTCCGATGGAGAGCCTGTTGACGCCTGCTCTGCGAAGCCGGCTGAGGCCGGCGCGGCTGATTGTGGCGGGATTGGCCTCCACGGTGAACTCGATCTCACCCGTTGCCCCGGGGGCTTGCGCTGCGCTCTGCGCAAGCATGGCCACGAGCGACTCAAGCTCACGCAGGGGCAGGCAGGTCGGCGTGCCGCCGCCGATGAAGACGCTCGTGATAGGGGCTATCCCCCGAATGCGCGGGGCGGCCCGCTCGAGCTCGAGCTTGACGGCCTCAAGATAAGACGGCACCAGCCCGCCTGCGTCAGCGAGCGGGCTGGACACGAAATCGCAGTAGGCACACTTGCGCACGCAGAACGGCACATGCACGTAGATAGAGCCCACCTCGGTCAGTCCTCGTCAGTCGCAAGTACCGCCATGAACGCCTCCTGCGGGATCTCCACCGATCCAAACTGCTTCATGCGGCGCTTGCCCTCTTTCTGCTTCTCAAGCAGTTTGCGCTTGCGCGAGACATCGCCACCGTAGCACTTGGCAAGCACGTCTTTGCGCACGGCCTTCACGGTCTCCCTGGCGACAACCTTGGCACCTATGGCGGCCTGGATCGGCACATCAAAGAGCTGCCTGGGTATGAGCTTGCGAAGCCTCTCCACCAGCACCCTGCCGCGCCTTTCAGAGAAGGAGCGATGTACGATGAACGACAGGGCGTCAACGGGCCTTCCGTTGACAAGGATATCGAGCTTCACCAGGTCGGCGGCGCGGTATTCGAGGAACTCGTAGTCGAGCGAGGCATAGCCCCTGGTGCGCGACTTGAGTTTGTCGAAGAAGTCGAAAAGGATCTCTGCAAGCGGTATGTCATAGATCGCCCTGACCCTCGTGGGCGTGGCGAACTGCAAGTCATGCAGGCTGCCCCTCCGCTCAGTGGCGAGGTCCATCACCTGCCCTACGTAGTCGCTGGGCACGAACACCGTGGCACGCACGTAGGGCTCCTCGATGACCTCGATCCTGTTCGTAGGCGGCAAGTTGGCGGGGTTATCTATGTCGAGCTGCTCCTGAGATGTGGTGATCACCCTGTACACAACCGACGGCGCGGTAGTTATCAGCTCAAGACCGTATTCCCTCTCCAGCCTCTCCTGCACGATCTCCATGTGAAGCAGGCCCAGAAAGCCGCATCTGAAGCCGAAGCCCAAGGCGACGGAGGTTTCGGGCTCATAGAGTATCGAGGCGTCGTTCAGCTTCAGCTTGTCGAGGGCTTCCCTGAGGTCGGTGTAGGCAGATGTGTCCACCGGATACATGCCGCAATACACCATTGGTATGGCAGGCCTGTAGCCGGCCAGCGGCTCAGCCGCCCTGTTCGACACCTTCGTCACCGTGTCTCCCACAGATGCATCGGCCAGCTGCTTGATCTGCGCGGCCAGATAGCCGACCTCGCCCGCACCGAGCGAGGACACGGGCTGCATCCCAGGTGTGAACACGCCCAGCTCAGTCACGCCGTATTGCCGGCCGTTACTCATCATCACCGCCTCGTCGCCGACGGCGAGAGAGCCCTCGAACACCCTGATGTGGGCGATCACTCCCCGGTAGGGATCGAAGTTGGAGTCGAAGATGAGCGCCCTGAGCGGCCCACCAGAGTCGCCCGAAGGCGGCGGCACCTTGCGGACGATGGCGTCCAGCACAGTCTCAACACCCAGTCCTGTCTTGGCGCTAACCATGAGCACCTCATCGGGTTTGACGCCCAGCAAGTCCACGAGCTCGGCCCTGACCGCCTCAGGTTCTGCGTTGGGCAGGTCAACTTTGTTCACGACTGGGATTATCTCAAGGCCGTGATCTACCGCAAGATAGAGGTTGGCCAGGGTTTGGGCTTGCACTCCTTGGGTGGCGTCGACGACGAGCACCGCGCCTTCACATGCGGCCAGCGAGCGCGACACTTCGTAAGTGAAATCCACATGGCCAGGCGTGTCTATGAGGTTGAGCACGTAGCGTTCGCCGTCAGTGTGGTCATAGTCGATCCTGACTGGCTTGAGCTTGATGGTTATGCCCCGTTCGCGCTCTAGGTCCATCCTGTCGAGCACCTGCTCGGTCATGGATCGGCGGTCTATGGCCCCTGTCATCTCGAGAATTCTGTCAGCCAGCGTTGACTTGCCGTGGTCTATGTGGGCGATGATGCAGAAGTTGCGGATCTTGCTTGTGTCCATGTTCACCTCAGGGCGTAGCTGGTGTGGTGCGCTATTACCTTCCGTAATTATAGCACAAAGGCAGAGGGTCACCTCTGCCTCTGTTCGATGCGCACTTCGACGCGTGAGCCCCAGGCATTGAAACCGAATAACAGTCTCCCGCCGCCTGCGCCATCCGCACTTCCTTCCGTCCGCCGAGCTCGAGCCGCCACCCATGCCTCATTGCTGCCCACTCCGAGGGTCATCGACGACCGCATGTCAGCCGCGTCAATGGCCATCGCCACCACCGCGAGAGCCAGCATGCACGAGAGCCACATGGCGCTATAGAACAGCAGCGATCGCGCGAGCGACGTACCTGGCCGATCTTGTGGCCTCCTCAAGAGTGTTCGTTGTCCCCCCGATCTCCACGATGATCGCATGATCATGCATCTGCTGGTTGAACCTGCCGCCCTTGTGGATAGCGACTCCCCTGCTCAAGCCCGGAGCCACCTTGTCAAGCGCCGCGCTGACTTTGAGCGCGAACGCATAGTTCGCCCTCCAGTTAGGGTGTGCCAGACCAGAGCTTTCATTCGAGACGATGAATATCACCCTGGCGCACTTCTGCCCTGCTATGGTGACGGGTTTCAGCGACGCCGAGTCGGCAGGCACCGCGTCTCTGTGCACATCGATGATTGCCTGGATGTCTGGCGCGTCTTTCAGTATCGAACTGATCGTGGTCGCGGCCGAGGCGTAGCTCTTCGTCCAGTTCGGATAGTCATGCACCTTGGTGGAGTGTATGACCTCGACGCCGGCCTTCTTGAGCTCCTCAGCAAGTACGGCGCCTACCTGCACCACGCCGTCGGTCTTGCCCCAGCGATAGTCCGAGCCCTGCGATGCTCTATACGCCTCTGAGCTGTGCGTATGCAACACGGCCACCTGCGGCCCGGCCTGCGCCTTTGCCGCGCGCGTGGAAGACGTCGAGGTCGCCCGATTGCTGCCGGCAGCGGACGCCGTTGCCTGCTTTGCAGACACCGCTGAGGTCGCCGCCGCCGGCTCTGCAGCCGATATGGAGAGCTCGGCACTTCCCGCGGTTGACGCCGGTGACGCCGGCGATACAGACTGGGCCGGCGGTACGACCGACGCAGGCGCTACGGGCGAAGTCGCCGCGGAAGCCGCCAACGCCGTAGAATTCGCCGACGGCGATTGCGCTGATTGCGCGGCGGGCGCCGCTAATGACGTCGGCGCGCCAGACGCATCGCTCGTAGCTGCAACCCAGGGCTCTACCGGCACTGCCGACGCCTCAAGCAGGTCCTGGCGGCCACCTGATGCCACGGATCTCGCTGCAACAGCCCCTGCGCGAAGCGTACCCGACACAGCGGGGATCTCTGGCTCCATCAGCACAGGCAGCTCAGCGCGGATCATGGTGCGTGGATCCTCGGGGTCGAGGCCACCCATGGTGTCGAGGGCCGCTCTGATAAGCATGTCGCCGAAGGATCTCATCCTATCTTCGTCCGATGATGATGGAGCGCCTGTGTTCCTTGCCGAAGCAGGGCGCACAAGATCAAGCACGTGGTAGGCCGCATCTTTCAGGCGTTCCACAATGCTCAAGCGCCCACCGCCGGCGCCCTGGCTCCCGCCCTGGGCCGACGACGAGGTCGACGCAGGTACCGCGTTTTCCCGGTTCGCCCGCAATCCGATGACAACGACTCCCGCTGTCAGAGCCAAGGCCAGGTACACCGCAAAGAGCCGGCCCATCACCGGCGCCAGACCACCCCGCGCCCTCGCCCGCCGGCGCGCCGACCGGTTCCTCACCGTTCTCCTCTGCTGCACACGAGTCACCTCTCCGTGCAGCATATGCCCTGCGGAAAGCGGCTATGACGAGGCGGCGTCATTGCAGATACTGGTAGATCTCCTCTTCGTCGATGGCAGGATGCAGTGCTAGATTGATCCCTCCTGCAACCACGTCGGCCAGTTCCTCAGAGAGCAGATCGACCTCTTTGGGCGTCACTATGAGACTGCCCAGGTATGGTTGGAGCGCCTCCTGCACTGCCCTGGGCAGCGGCGGCTCCCCCGGCTCCACCGCGGCCCCCATCGGACCGGGTGCCGCAGCGCGACTTTGCGCCTGACGATTGCCCGCGCCTCCCACGATATTCAGAGCATCCTGGACTATTGTCATGGCATGCACCACCGTGGGAACGCCGACGGCAATGACAGGCACTCCCATGGTGTCGCGGGTGATGCCGAACCGCCTGTTGCCGACGCCCGATCCAGGCTGGATGCCTGAGTCGCCGAGCTGAATGGTGGTGCCCAGGCGTGATACCGACCTGGCCGCCAGCGCGTCGGCCACGATAATCAGGTCGGGTTTCAGCCGTTCCACAACGCCTGCGATGATCTCGGCCGTCTCTATGCCGGTGATCCCCAGTACTCCGGGTGAAAGCGCTGCCACCGACCGCAGGCCTCCTCGCTTCTCAGGCGGAGTCATGGAGTGGATATGCCTCGTCACCAGCACCTTCTCAGCCACCAGCGGCCCCACTGCGTCGGGCGTCGCGTTCCAGTTCCCCAGACCACATACGAGGGTGGTGAAGTTGGGAGCGCTGCGGAAGTCCGCCCCGTTGTAGGCACGCACAATCATGGCGATGAGTTCATCTGCCAGGGTCCCCGCAACCTCCTCTGACAGCACCTTGTCTCGCACGGGCAGGTCAGGGGCTTCAATGGTGACATACGTGCCTACGCTCTTGCCGAGGGCCCGGGCGCCCTCAGTCGAACTGATCATCACGCGAGTCACTGAACCCCATTCAGTCTCTGATACTTGAGACGACACTCCCCGAATCGGTCCGCCCATGGCATTCTGAACTGCCTGATGCGCCTCGAGGGCGAGGTCTGTTCTGAGACTGCCGCCTCCCGCGCACGAAGAGCTTAGGTACGACTTGTTCCAGAGCCGCTTGCTCAACTACAACCCTCCAGTTCAAGCTGATGGAGGTAGTGTGTCCAGATGAGCGGCGTTCTCGCAGGGCAGCCGCACCGGCTGCTGGCAACCTCAGCACAGGTGTGGATATGCTTGCATTGAGCAGATGGGCATGTTAGAATATCGAACGTGCAATACGGTGGCGGAGGAGGTGACGCAAGGTGCCAAACATCAAGTCAGCAAAGAAGAGAGTGGCCATCAGCAGGATGCGCATGCTCAGGAATGCTTCAGTTAAGTCCTCCGTCAAAACTGCGATTCGCAGGTACAACGAAGCGCTGGCGAAGGCTGGTGCCGAGGCTTCAACGAAGGAGCTCGACAACGCTTTCAGCGCCATCGACAGGGCGGCGCGCAAGGGCGTGATCCATAAGAACCAGGCGGCAAGGCGCAAGTCTCGTCTGGCCAAGAAAGCCAACAAGGCGGCAGCTCTGTAAAGGGCAGGTTTGAAGAGCACAACGCCCCGGCGATGTCATCGCGGGGGCTTTTGCTTTGCCTGCCGTGAGATCTCGCACAGGTCAGAAATGAGCAGATCCATGCACAGCTCATCGCCGACTACTCCCGTCTTAAGCTCGCGGTCGGCGCGGGCAAGGCGGGATATCATCCTGGCTAGCGCGACCTGACTCATAGTCCTGGCCTGGTCGGCCGCCTTCTTCATTCGGTAGTTCTGCCCCCCTGGCGCAGGCAGGCCCTTGTCTAGTTGAGCGCGGGCATGCAGCACCAACCTGAACTGAGATGCCATGGTTCCCTGGACAGACAGAGTGTGTCGTGCTCCCGTGTTCATTCTGGCAAGACAGGCGTGGGCCGACGCCGAATCGCCCACAATCACAGCGTCACACAGGTCCCACACAGACTGGGTGGGGTTGGCTCCAACAGCCGCCCTGATGTCATCGGCAGTGACATTGCGTCGCCCAGGCCCCAGAAACAGCGCAAGCTTCTCTATCTCGCCGCCGAGGGCGCCGAGGTCGAATCCCACCAGATCTACGAGGGCCGTCACCGCCTGATACTCCATCATCAGCCCTGCTGCTCGCGCGGCGTTCCGAACGAACTCCATGGCCTCGCGAGCGCGGGCCGGCCGGAACTCGAAGCATGCAACGTTAGCGCCTGCCGCCTCCACGACCTTCTTTGACACGCTCTTCGCCGCGGAGCTGATGATGAGGGTCGTGTCAGGAGCCACGCCATGATCGTCCTTGCCCGGCCCGAACACCAGCGTGCCCAGAAAGCGTGCCTGCGCTTCCGCGCTCAACTCCTCGAACTTGCTCACAGTGACGACACGGGCCCCTCCGAACATCGGCACCGTCATCACAGCCGAGACGATCTCCTCGATAGGCGCAACACCTACCTCGAAGCGGTTGATGTCGGCACCGCCCACAGCGGCAGCGGCCAGCGCCTGCGCCAGCTCTGCCGCGCAGTTCGTCCTTGAGTAGGCATCCTCCCCATACACCAGGTAGATCGGAGGCCGATCCTTCCTCTTCAGGGTTGCCGCCACATCAGCCCGCAAGCTCATGCCTCCTCATGTACCATGGTTGTGCAGCGACGCAAGGCGCCGCTGTCGCGGTTGCGGTTCTCGCCGTCAACTCTTCATCCCCGTGCGCGCGATCCCCTGTATGAACTGATTCTGCGCCACGAAGAAGATGATCAGGAGAGGGATTATGGCTATGGTAGACGAGGCCATCAGCAGGTCGGGCTTCGTGCCGAACTCCTGGTTGAACTGCGACAGCCCGACCTGGATCGTTCGCAACCTGGGAGTGTTGGTGACTATCAGCGGCCACAGGAAGCTGTTCCAGCCCCCAATGAACGTGAACAGTCCATTAGTGACGAATATCGGGCGCGACAGCGGAATCATCACAGACCACAGATACCTGAATCTGCTGCATCCGTCTATCTGCGCTGCGTCCCACAGCTCGATAGGTATCGTCTGAAAGAACTGTCTCATCATGAATATCCCGAACACACTGGCGGCGAAGGGCACGATGAGCGCCCGGTAGGTGTCGATCCAGCCCAATCTCGCGATGATGGCGTAGTTCGGCACCAGCGTGACCTGGCTCGGGATCATCATTGTGCCAAGCAGAAGCATGAAGAGCGGCTCCTTGCCCCAGAAGTTGAAGCTGGAGAAGGCGTAGGCCGCAAGCGCAGATGTGAACAGCTGCAGTAGAGTGGTGACAGTCGCGATGAGTGCCGAGTTGACGAAGTAGCGCCCGAAGTAGGGTTCTGACTGCCATGCGGTCACGTAGTTCTTCCACACCAGACGCGACGGTATCCACACCAACCTGTTCACGTAGATGTCTTCAGGCCCTTTCAGCGAGGTGCTGATCATGTAGTAGAACGGCATCAACATCATCAGAGCGCCCACAACGAGTAGTACGAACGCTATGACGTCAGCCGGCTTGTTCTTGGCTTTCATGTAGTCGGCACCTCCCTTACTGGTAATGTACCCTGCTGCCGACGACCTTCCGCTGGATAAGGGTCAGCACGAAGATGATGGCGAACAGGGCGTAGCCTATGGCCGCAGCGTAACCGAACCTGAAGGAGTTCCAGCCCATCTCGTAGAGGTATCTGACAACGACCTTCGTGGTGCCCAGAGGGCCTCCCAGAGACGACGGCCATAGCACGTATACCTGAGTGAACACCTGGAACGATCCGATCACTGACATGATGGTAACGAAGTAGGTAGTCGGCGACAGCAACGGCCAAGTAATCTTCGTGAACACGGTCCAACCTCGGGCACCGTCGATCGCCGCAGCCTCGTAATACTCATGCGGTATGTTCTGCAGCCCGGCGAGGAAGATGATCATGTTGTAGCCGAGGCTCTTCCACACAGTCATCAGGCACAGCGCGAACATGGCCCACTTTGGGTCAAGCAGCCACGCTTGCTCGCCGATGCCGAACCAGCCCAACATTGCATTGAGCAGGCCGGTAGCATCCTCCTTGTATATCCACGTCCACACAATGGAAATCGCCACAACCGGAGTGACATACGGCATGAAGTAAGCAGTTCGTAGGGCCGCCCTGGCCCGTAGGGGCCGGTTGAGCATCGCTGCGACTGCCAGGGATATGGCCATGCCCACGGGGACCGTGCCGAGCACGTATATCACCGTGTTGGCAAGGCTCTGAATGAAGTCGGAATCGCCCAAGAGTTCGCGGTAGTTCCGCAGCCCGATCCACTTCCAGCGGGATATGAGATTGGTATTGAAGAAGCTGATCCAGGCCGCGTAGAACGCCGGGAAAAAGTGGAACACCAGAAGTATCGCAAGGGCCGGCGCCAGGTACATGTACGCCTCCAGCGATTCCAGTGTTCGCTTGCGCCTGCTCTTGTCGGATCTCATCTGGCTGACCACTCCCCTCCGCAGAGCCAGTTGAACAGATTCAGTGTGAAGCGCGCGTTGGAGTATCCATCTCGGAACAGGTCGTAGTCGGAGAAGACCGGAGCACCCAGCACAGCCACGCGGCCCTCGCCCACCTTCTCTATAGTTGCGAAAACCGCTAGGTCGGCGTCGCCCGTGCCGCCCAGCTCAGCCACGACCCTCGCCGAGCTCCCGCTGATGCGAAGCGGTCTGACCTCTTCAGCTCTGAGACTGTCGGCGCCCCATGGGACGTCGACGATGTCAGACAAATCCGGTGAGCCGGCATCATCAGCGTCATACGAGACCGCCGCCCCGAGCAGACTCAGCACGTTGTTGAGGTCGCCCGGATCACGCGACCCGTCGTCAACAGCCGACCAACCGGCCAGCAGCAACGAGCCGCCGCCCAGCACGAAGTCAGCCATTGCCCGAACCTCATCATCCGCAAAGTCAGTGGGGGTGAGCGCGAACCCCTGCTCCGGCATGTTCACCACCAGCACATCGGCCCTGTCAAGAAGGGCGCTGTCGATAGCGCCACTCGACAAAGCGGGATCGTAGCCGGCGTCGGCGAGCAGAGCCACCAGCCTGTTCATATAGCCGGAGTAGCGGTTGTTGTGCCCTTCGTCGATCATCACCCTGGGAATGCCGGCCGCTCGCACCGTCATGCCTGCACCGGGGAACACATCGGGCGCTTCTGCCCGCGATGCCACATGGAGCTCAAGTGCGCACCGGCCCACATGCGAGGGCGTGAACACGAACTCTACATCGGAGCTCCTGCCTGCCGGCAGATCGATCTCGACGGAGCCCACAGCTTCCTTGCCCCACTCACCAGAGGTGAAGAGCGTCACCACGCAGTCGTGCACAGGTGAGGCGTTCCTGTTCACTATCTCCGCCTTGACCCTTAGCTCTCGGCCCACCTGCGGCACGATGCTGGCTGGGACAATGTTGCACGCGTTGATCCCAGTGCCGGAAGTGATCCAGATCGGCGATGACACCACCAAGTCGCCGTCGGCCTGCCGGGCCCTCACGTAGAACCACGAGTAGCTCGATGATGGAGCCAACTTGGCAGAGGTCACATAACGGCCTGCGTCGAGCGGTTTATCGGCCCACACCACGCTGCCATTTGACACTATCTCCACAGAAGCGAGACGGTCTTGCGAATCCGGATCATCAACGAAGATCGTGAACTCCATCGGAGCGGCTGATCCGTCAACGCCCCTTACGATGTCGAGCGCCGAGCCCATGGCCTGGCCCTCGCATGCGAAGAACAGGCGCACATTGCCATCTTCAGTGGCGTATGTCCTCATGCTGCGGAGGGCATCAAGAATGTCCTCTCTCGTCAGCGCCCTGGCTACGGCCACCGTTCTGGTTGGTGCGACCGTGCCCCAGTTTGCCCTATGGTTATCCTGGTTGCTGGCGGCCCCCACAAACCAGCCCCGCTCCAGAGCGCGCTGATAGGCGCGTTCATTGGTGATGTTGTGAGTGTACGAACCGGAGCCGACCTCGATGAGGGCAACCTGCCTATCGGCGTCGCCCCTGTACTCGAAGTCGTTCCAGTTAGGCTGGATATCGTAGCTGGGATGGTTGAACACACCGATCCCATCATGGAGCACCAGAAAGTCAATGAAAGCCTGCATATCGCGCTGGGTGTCGCGCGACGCGGCGACAGCGGTATCGAGCCCGTTCATGTGGCCGTCTGTGAAGGTCCATTCGAATCCGATCAACGTCACGAATCTGCCGGGCTCATACATGGCGTCGGCCTCTTCGTGCGCCTTGTACCACAGGTGCAGGTTAGTCGCCTCCTGCATGTAGTAGCCGTGATCTGTCACCGCCAGGAAGTCAAGCCGGGCCGCGTCTCTCGCGACTTGGAAGGCGTCGGACGGCGTGAGGACGCCGTCTGAGTAGGAGGTGTGACTGTGAAGGTTTCCGAAGTAGAAGCCGTAGTCATCCCACGGCGCGTCTGCAACGGCACCAACTGGCACCGAAGCAATCACGGCCAGACCCACAACCATCGCCATCAGTGCCAGAAGGCACCGTCCATCACGCAGACGAAGCCTCATGCTCATCCCTCCGTGCAATCGAACCCGGGGAGGCCGGCGCAATGCCCGGCATCCCCGGGGTCAAGTGAATCAGATCATCAAGGGCGCACTGAGCCGGAAGCTACAGCCGTCCGTTACCCTTCACCGTTGCGGCGTCGAGGGCTTCTTTAGCCGTGGCCTTGCCCAGGAACACCTTTTCGACTGCCTCGGAGATGTCGTTACGAATGGTGGACCAGGCTGCGATGTTAGGATCGTACTTGATGTACCTCAGCTGCTGCAGGCTCTGCTCTTCTCTTGGATGCTCGCTGAACCAGTTCTTCATGGTTTCGAGGTACATGGCCGACTTCCTCACAGGAATGTAGCTCGTGCCAATTGCCCACTTAGCCGTCTGCCTGGGCTCGACCATCCACTTCACGAACTTCCACGCAGCCTGCTGCTCGGCTTCAGTGGCTCTGGAGAAGATGGCGAGATCGGTTCCTGCCACGGGGGTCGACTTGTACTTAGCCTCCGCATAAGGCAGGGGCGCGGCGCTCCAGTCGAACTTGCCGGCTACTGACTCAGCGGTGTAGCTGAGGCCGGGCGAAGTAGTCAGATACATCGCGACCTTGCCGGCGCCAAAGTCGGCGTCAAGGTAGCCGGGAACGTAGTAGGCGACCTTGTATTTGTTGAGCAGGTCGTTCATGAACTGCAGTGCCTTGATGCCGGCGGGGCTGTTCACGTTGACCTTGCCCTTGGCATCGAGCCACTCTCCACCCGCGTTGAAGAAGAACGTCGCGAAGATGTCTACGTTGGGCCTGAGACCTATTCCGTACCTGACGATCTTGTCGCCATCACGGATGGTGAGGGCGTTGGCCGCTGCCAGCAGCTCCTGCCAGTCGGTCGGAGGCTTCGTTATGCCGGCCTCTTCGAACGCATCCTTGTTGTACACGAGGACGTACACGCTCTTGTTGAAGGGCATCGTGTACCACACGCCGTCGAACACGCAGCCGGCGCGCAGGCCTTCCCAGATGTCCTCCACTTCGAGGGCTGACATGCCGTTCGGACCCTTGACGAACTTCTCCACTGGCACGAGCTCATTACCGTCTATGTACTCTGCTGCCCAGTTGCCGTAGACCTGAGCCACGGTGGGGGGCTTGCGGGCCACGAGGGCTCCAACCAGCTTCTGGCTGAGAGCACCGTAGTTGCCCTGGTACTCTGCTTTGACGATCACGTCGGGACTCTGCGCATTGAACTCATTGACCAGCGACTCCAGTGTGGCGCCGAGCTGGGCACCCATGGCGTGCCAGAATGTGATGGTGGTCTTGGTCGCCGCGAAGGACGGACCCACTGACAGGGCCACAAGGAGCAACACACTCAAGACGACGACGGCGAGCTTCTTCAAATCGTTCCCCCGCTCCGCACAGGCAGGCGGGGCAACCCCCTTTCTTTATTGGCCTCGCACAGTCGTATTCGACGAGACGAATGCTACTCCTTCACCCCCGGCCCTATTTCGTGATAGTTCGAAGCCTCCTGAACAACGGCATTTTGGCACGTCGATCACCATATGTCGTGACAATCGGCTTGCCAGACGGCCACATCGTGGTCAGTTCTACGGCCCCGTTCACATCGGTCCTCAGCGCGACTGCGCCGGCCTCCGCCAGTCGGCCAACGGTCGCCTCCGATGGGTGTCCGTAGCTGTTTCGCCCCACAGATATCGCAGCCCAGCGCGGCGACACATGCTGCAGGAACTCAAGGCTGGAAGATGACGCCGAGGCGTGATGCGCCACCTTCAGCAAGTCGACATCCGTGGGCTCCGTAGCGGCCACGATCCATTCCTCGAAGCTCTTGCCGACGTCGGCGCACATCAAGCATGTGGCGCCTTTGCACTCCACGTGAAGTACCATGGATCTGGCGTTAGGATCGGGGAAGGGCAGTTGGTCGGGATGCATTACCTCCAAGCGGACATCGCGTACCTGTAGCGTCTGGCCACGTCCTACTACGACCAGGGTGGGAGCCTTTCCACGGGTGGTCGCAGCTGCAAGCATCTCATTGACCTTCTGCTGCGGCACGCCATGCCCCACAGCCAGCGCGCCGATACGCGCTGCCTGAGCCACTGCCGCCAGTCCTCCTGCATGATCAGCGTGCTCGTGCGTGACCACCACAAGATCGATACGGCGAATCCCCTGACGGGCTAGGAACGGAACCAGAACTTTGGAACCTGCATATTCCGTGCCCGTGTCCACGAGCACGCAGGCACCGCCCGGACTGCGTATCAGGGTCGCGTCGCCCTGGCCAACACTGAGCACAGTGATACGAAGTGGCCCCGGCATGGCGAACGCCACGACTAGCACCACACCAGCCGCCACACACCTCCACCTGTGCCTCTTGGCGACCCGTATCAGCCTCGCCGCCCGCACTGGGTGTGAACCAGCGTACGCTGCGATTACCAGGCATGCATAGTAGAGTAGGGCTTCCATGGCCGACAGAGGCGCCACCGAGACCTGGCTAAACGGCATCCCTGCGCTGAAGCGCACAAAGACCGTCAGGAGTGACGCAAGTATCCCTGCCCCACGCACGACAAAGGCGCCGGTCCAGGGAATGATCGCATAGATCAGAGAACCGACGAGCCCACCCACTAGCGCGAGCGTCGCCAGGGGGATGGCCACGATGTTGACAACGGGCCCAAGCAGGTTGACCTTGCCGGCGAAGCCCACTGTAATAGGCCAGGTAACCAGAGACACCGCAGTGGATGAGATCACGGCGCCTGCGACACTCTGGGCTGCAGCACATCTGAACAGCCTGGGCACTGTCACTACCGTGGAGAAGGCAGCGTAGGACAACCTGAACCCGGCATCCCACACGAGCACCGGCTGGGCGAGTACCTGTACGGATACGCCAAAGCACACGAGCTGCAACGGCGAAGGTGCGCGACCGACCAAGACTCCGACACTTGCCAAACAGGCCACGATGAGTGCGCGTACGATGGAAGCCTTTAGCCCCACCGCGCCTGCATACACCATCGATGCAACAAGGACAGGCAAGCAGACGGCCCACTTCGGCAGCCTTGAGCGCCGCAAGGCGGAGTCGACGATGGAGTATACCACGCCCAGATGGAGCCCTGACGCTGCCAGCAGATGGGCGACTCCGGCCGCAGTGAATGCATCGTCCACGTCAGGAGGGAGCTGGGATGAGTCACCGAGCATCAGGCCACTGAGCACCCCAGCCTGCTCTTGGGGAAGGATGGCGACAGCCTGAGCCTGGACTGCCCTCAGCCAGTGGCTTGCGCGGAGTAGCAGTCCGCGCCCTGCGTTCCTGACGACGCGGACCGAACCCACCACGCGCCCTGACGCATGAACCCCGCGGGCGAGCATGGGAACGCTCCAGTCGGGATCCGACGGGTTCATCTGCTTCGGTACAGGCCACAGCTCGACGAGAAGGTCGATGCGGTCACCCTCTGCCGGCGTGACACGAGCTGATGACTGCGCCTCTACTCTGCCAAGCCTCTCGCCGAACCCGACGACTCGAATCCGACCGAGCGTCAGCCTGACACCGTCGGAAGTCGGCGCAACGCGGATGACGTCAGCCTCGATCCGAACGGTATCACCGGAGTGCGCGGCGATGGAGCTGACGGCCAGAGCATCGATGCGGGTTACGGCAACGGTTCCGGCGATGCCTCCCACAAGCATGAAGGTTGCCAGCCACCAAACCCTTCTGGCTCGCGGACTGACCATAAGAGTCCGCGCCCTGGCCCAGCCTATGAAGCACGCCGCGGCGCCGGCTGCCGTCCAGACGAACCGCGGCATGCCCGCGCACTCAAGGACAATACCGACCAGCACACCGGCTACGAACGCCGGGAGCACGGCTCCTGCGATGGTCAACTACCTGATGGCCGCAACCGGCAGCAGTTTCGCCAGTTTAGCTTCGCCTATCCCCGACACGAGGATCAAGTCCTCTACACGCCCAAACGGCCCGTTCTTCGTGCGGTACTCGATGATCCTCTGAGCCAACACCTGACCGATACCTGGCAACTCGCACAGCTCGTCCACCCCGGCCACGTTGATGTTCACCCGGGGCCGCGCATCGCCGCCGCCTACGGCAGACTCGCCTGGTGACGGCTCCGGCAGCGACACCGTAGTGTCGACGCGGCCGGGTACGGCAGGCTCAACCGGTGCCTTCTGAGGCGATGTCGATGTGTGAGAATCCGGAACCACCGCCGGCTTCTGCGGGATGAACACTTGCTGGCCATCTTGCAGGCGGAGCGCGAGGTTCACACTGTCGACGTCAGCGTCATCAGCCGCGCCTCCCGCCGCCTCCACCGCATGGGCGATCCTGGCGTCGGCGGGTAGCTGGTACACGCCAGGCGCGCGTACGGCACCGGCCACGTGCACGAGAATCGTGGCCGCGCGAACTGACGGTTGGTCCGCACCTCGTTCGAGCTCGTCCGCGACAGCATCGGCTACCGACGTGCCAGCGGCCTGAGATACATCTGTGCTCAACGACTCGGAGTGCGCAGCCGGTGCCGCAGCTGATTCGCTGGCACCCATGCCCACGGTCGGCGCCGTGAGCTGCCCTTGGGCATCTTCGACCTGCACCGGCACGGCTTTCTGAGAGCTGGCGACGACCATGGCAGTCGCGCCGAGCAGCGCAATGCCGGCTATGAGCAGCCATAACCTGTTCCGCAATAGCCTGTTCATGGCAACGCCTCCTTTCGGGGGCGCCTGCACAACCGCCTCGGCCTGCCTTGAGCGCCCGCCCCGGAGCACGTAGGGCAAGGCGACCAGGCCTGCTCCGGCATATGCAGGCGCCGGGCCCCGTGAGGAGATACTACCATCTCCAAGGGGCCCGGCGCTTCGTCAGCCTTGGCTAGCCCGGCAGGTGATTTGCCGTTATCCCACCACGATGCTCAGGAGCTTGCCCTGGACAAACACGGTCTTCCTCACGGCCTTGCCGGCCACAGCAGCGGCCACCTTCTCACTCATCAGGGCAGCTGCGAGTGCATCCTGCTCTGTAGCGCTCGCAGGCAACACGATCCTGTCTCTCACCTTGCCGTTAACCTGAACCGCCACCTCAACGGTGCTGGCCTCCAGGGCACTCTCGTCCACCTCGGGCCACGCCACCAGATGCACACTGCCATCGTGGCCGGTGTCTGCCCACAGCTCCTCAGCGATGTGAGGCGCAAAGGGCGCCAGCATCAGTATCAGCATCTCGATGGCCCCTCCAATGACCTTCTTGCCGCTCTCAGTGGCAATGACGTCGTCCTTCAAGCCATACAGCGAGTTCACGAACTCCATGATGGCCGCAATGGCGGTGTTCAGTGCGTGCCTATCACTGATGTCAGACGTGACCTTCTTGAGGGCAGTGTGTGCCGCGCGCCTCACAGCCCGCTCGCCTTCGGTGGCGCCACTCATTGCGGCACCGCGCACTCCGTCTGAGAACACGCCGGCGTTCACGCATTGCGCCACCAGTCTCCATACGCGCTGCAAGAAGCGCCAGCAGCCTTCGACTCCCTCTTCACTCCACTCGAGATCCCTTTCGGGTGGCGACGCGAACAGCGTGAACAGCCTGGCCGTGTCGGCACCGAACCTCTCCACTATCTCGTCGGGGTCCACCGTGTTCCCCTTTGACTTAGACATCTTCGACCCGCCCAGCAGTACCATTCCCTGCGTGAGCAGGCGGGTGAAAGGCTCCTCCACTCCTATCAGCCCGATGTCGTGCAGGGCCATGGTGAAGAAGCGCGCGTACATCAGGTGCAGCACTGCGTGCTCCACCCCTCCGATGTACTGATCCACCGGAAGCCAGTAGTCGGCCTTGCGTCGCGACCATGGTTCGGTATCGGATCCCGGCGAAGTGTATCTCGTGAAATACCACGAGGAGCAGACGAAAGTGTCCATGGTGTCAGTCTCTCTGCGCGCCGGACCGCCGCACGTTGGACAGGTTGTGTTGACAAACTCAGGGCAGTCTAGCAGGGGAGATTGACCCGTTGGCATGAACTTCACGCCCTTCGGCAGCATCACGGGAAGACTGCTCTCGGGAACGGGGACCTCTCCGCACTTGTCGCAGTAGATGATGGGGATCGGGGCACCCCAAAACCGCTGCCGGGAGATGAGCCAGTCACGCAGGCGGTAGTGAACCGCCCTCTTGCCGTAACCCTTCTGCTCCAAGAACTCGGCCATGGCGGGCCTGGCCTGTTCGGAGCGCATGCCGTCGAACTGCGCCGAGTTGACTTGCACACCGGCTCCGGTGAACGCCGCACTTGGCGCGTCAAGTGCTTCACCCTCAGTGCCTTCGGGCGCGATTACGACCTTGATGGGCAGACCGTACTTCTTCGCCAGGTCAAAGTCGCGCTGGTCGTGGGCGGGCACTCCCATGACGGCGCCGGTGCCGTACTCCATCAGCACGTAGTTGCCGATCCACACCGGGATCTTCTCTCCGGTGGCCGGGTTCACAGCGTAGGAGCCTGTGAACATGCCGATCTTTTCGGCCTCTTCGCTCGTTCGCTCCATGTCTTCCTGCGAGATCACGTCAGCCACAAACGCCCTGAGTTCTGCCTCGTTGGGCTTGCCCGCGATCAGGCGGTCTACCATGGGGTGCTCCGGAGCAATGACGAGGTAGGTCACTCCCCAGAGCGTGTCATGGCGCGTCGTGAACACCGTAAGCGAACCGTCAACGTCGACAAGGCGGAACTCGATGTCCATGCCCTCGCTCCGGCCTATCCAGTTGTGCTGCATGGTCTTCACATGTTCCGGCCAGCCGCTGAGCTTCTCCAGATTGTCGAGGAGCTTCTGGGCGTAGTCAGTGATCTTGAAGAACCACTGCTCCAGGTTGCGCTTGTTCACCGACGTATCACACCGCTCGCACTTGCCGTCCACTACCTGCTCATTGGCGAGCACCGTCATGCACGATGGGCACCAGTTGACCTTCTGCGCCTTCTTGTAGGCCAGGCCATTCTTGTGCAGCTGCAGGAAGAGCCACTGCGTCCACCTGTAATACTCCGGACTGCTCGATGACAACTCGCGATCCCAGTCATAGCTGTACCCGAGGCGCTTGAGCTGCTTGCGCATGTATGCGATGTTGCTGTCGGTCCATTCCGCCGGGTCCTTGCCATGCTTTATTGCAGCGTTCTCGGCAGGCAACCCGAAGGAATCCCAGCCCATCGGGTGGAGCACGTTCCAGCCGCACATCCGCTTGTATCTGGCCATCACGTCGCCGATCGAGTAGTTCCTGACATGACCCATGTGAATGCGCCCGGATGGGTAGGGCAGCATCTCAAGCAAGTAGAACTTGGGCCTTTCCGACTCCTCGCTCACCTTATAGATGCCATCTACTTCCCAGTTGCTCTGCCACTTCTCTTCAGTCTCCTGAGCGAAGTACTTCTCCTGCACGAATAGCACCCCCGACTAAGTTCATCATTGCCCCGAAATAGAAAAAACCCCTGACAGCTGAGCTGTCAGGGGCGAAAGACTCGCGGTACCACCCATTTGCGCGCACGCGACGCTAAGATGGGAATAGGAATGGTGGAGCTGAAGGGGATCGAACCCTCGACCTCTTGAATGCCATTCAAGCGCTCTCCCAGCTGAGCTACAGCCCCACATGTTGGCCACATGCGCCTCTCGGCAGTTAACGGAGCCACCCGTCACGGGCTACGCTGTTACGTTCACCCGTGCCGCTCAGAGGCGAGTTCCCGACCACCACGCCACCGGGTTTCACCTGCCCCCGGCTCTCTTAGGGCCATCGCGGTCGCTACTGCTCCTCGTCACAGCGTTTTCCGATACGTTGTCAAGCAGGTTTCATTATACTTCGACCCCTGACAGGAGTCAAGTCGATTTCGCAGCGATTTCGCCGCCGTGCTGCAGCCGATATCGCCAGAGTGTAGCTGGCGTCGGGGATGCCCCTCATTCGAATAGCGGGGCTCCGTCCTCTCCCTCGACCAGCCTGCGCACAGGGGCATCTCCCCATAACCTGTCTAGCAGGTAGTAGTCTCGTTGCTCATCGCGGAACACATGAACGACTACGTCTCCCCAATCCAGCAACACCCAGCCCGACTCGTCAGTCCCTTCCCTACGGCGCAGAGGGAAAGCGGTCTCGTCCATGGCCTCCATCACCGACTGACGAACCGCGCGCGCGTGCGTGTCAGTGTGAACACTGCAGATGACGAAGTAGTCAGCCATTATGGAAATGCCTGACATATCGAGGATCACGATGTTGTCGGCCTTCATCTCATATGCGGCCCGCGCGGCGGCTGCCGCGGCGGAATACGATGGCAGGTCTTCTCTGAACTTCGTAGACTTACCCGACAGTGAACTCACCAGCCTCTTGCGATTTCTTGATCTCCTCCACCAAGGCCCTCGAACGGGCTAGGGCCGCCGGATCGGCATCGGCCCCCCTGTGACTGACTATGTAAGACATCGAGTCCTCCAGCGCAGCAGCCAGCGCAAAGTCGACGCCTTGCCCGGCCAGCTCCCTGAGGTGGCTGACTCCGGGGAAATCCCTTCCTGGCTCAATGAAGTCGGCGAGGCAGACTATTCGATCCTCAATGCTCATCCCCGGTGCCCCGGTGGTATGATGTTCAATAGCACTCAGTACACGAGGATCATCCACACCGAAATCGATGGCCGCGATCCTCGCACCCGCCCAACCGTGGAGCAAGACCGCATTGGGCGTGTCGGCGTCGATTCCGGAGCCCTTCGCCTCACGAGCCATGCGCCTCAGAGTGTGCTCGTCGAGGTCCCTGCCACAATCGTGTAGCAGGCCAGCGACGGCACAGACATACTCATCTGCACCGAACCGGCGAGCCATGTCACGCGCTGTCATCTCCACCCCGACACTATGGGCAAACCTTGGCGCCGACAGCCTCGCTTTCAGCGCTTCCCGAATGCGGTCGAGTGCCATCTCCTGAGCGAGTTCCACCCGCCGCACCCCCTGACCTCTGGTAGTCACATGATAGCACAACACCCCCGAGTCGAAAACACCGGGGGCATTGCGCCACAACAGACCAGAGCTACTGGCGGACGTTCTTGGCTTCGTTGACGGTGAGCTCTCTCCCTTCCACTAAAGCACCGTTCATCGACTCGATTACAGAACCGGCATCATGGGCGGCCACCTCAACGAATCCATACCCTCGCGACCTGCCCGTATCTCGATCTGTGATCACTCTAGCTGCCAGCACATCTCCGTGCGCCGAGAACACCTGCCTGAGCTGCGAGTCATCAACGCTCCACGGCAGATTCCCAACGTACAACGTCACACTGGGCTCGTTCCTGAATTCGCCCGGCATCGCGCTCTTACCCCCTCGGACCATAGCCTGATGACGGTATTCTCCCCCGGCGTTCGGCGCAACATGCGCCGGCTATCGCGAGCAGGTATAGAGCTT
The DNA here is from genome assembly GCA_002305255.1 of Firmicutes bacterium UBA1393. Classification (GTDB taxonomy): domain Bacteria; phylum Bacillota; class DTU025; order DTU025; family DTU025; genus UBA1393. Next base: position 65,017 of record DBQN01000083.1, read on the forward strand.
CGATGCGAATATGTAGTCAATCACCACATCCGGAAGGAGGTATCTCACGGGCCTGCCCGACCGCACCCTTGCGCGGATGTCGGTAGATGATATGGCCAGTGCCGGCACTTCGAAGAAGTTGATTTTGGATGCATTCGGGCCGAACATTTGCGCGATTCTTTCGTGTTCCAGAACGTAGCCCGGCCTTGTGGCTGCAACGAACTCGCAGAGCTGCATGAGAACGTCGTAGTCCTTCCAGCCTGTCATCTGAAGCACTGCGTCTGCGCCTGTGATGAAGAGCAGATCGGTACCGGGCGGGTACAACTGCTTGAACTCTCGCACAGTGTCGATTGCATACGTAGGCCCCGGCCTGTCCACCTCGATGGAAGACACACCGAAATGAACGTTGCTCTGTGTTGCCAGTCTGGTCATGGTCAGCCTGTGCTCGGCTTCACTCACGTCTTTCTCCTGCTTGTGGGGCGGGCGCCCTGTGGGAACGAACACAACCCTGTCAAGGCCAAATGTAAACCTCGCCTGCTCAGCCGTGACGAGGTGTCCGTAGTGTATGGGGTCAAACGTGCCCCCCATGATGCCGATCCTCTGCATATGGTGCCTCCTGCTGCTACCCGCGGCCGATGGTGTACTCGTCACCGAACACGAACTCCTGATCTGCGATACGCAAGGTATCACCCGGCTCCATGCCCTGGTCTCTTAGGAGTTGGTATATCCCGGCCTTCTCGAGCATCCCTGAGAGTCTGGCCATAGCAGCTTCGTTGTTGGTATCCGTCCGCCTTAGCAGGTTCTCGACGCCTTCGCCGCTGACCACGTAGACCTGACCGTCGCGTGATATGGTGACCTCCCTCAGCCGAGGACCTCGCGAGACATACTCCACAACATCCGCCTCTGGCTCAGCCAGGGGAGCCGGAGGGGGAAGCGTAGCGAGGGTTTCAGATATGGCATAGAGCAACTCTCCGATGCCATCGCCGGTGACGGCGGATATCATGTACACCTTCGTGCCCTTCGGCTGTAGAGCATCCCTCAGCGCTGCCGCCCGCGACGAAGAACCCGGCAGATCGCACTTGTTGGCGACCACTATCTCAGGCTTTGAGTCAAGCCCCGGATCGTAGAGTCGAAGCTCGTTGCGTATGCTCTCCCAGTCATCAACGGGGGATCTACCGGAGTGCTCGGATACATCTACCACGTGAACCAGCAGACGAGTGCGCATGATGTGCCTGAGGAATTCGTGCCCCAGTCCCACGCCTTGCGATGCCCCCTCAATCAACCCAGGGATGTCAGCTGCCACGAAACTATCGTCGCCGACCTGCACGACGCCTAGCACAGGGCTGAGGGTAGTGAAGGGATAGTCGGCGATCTTGGGCCTGGCCGCCGAAATGCGCGATAGGAGTGTCGACTTGCCCGCGTTCGGGTAACCGATGAGGCCCACGTCTGCCAGAAGTCGCAGCTCCATGCCGATGCGTCGCTCCTGCCCGGGCTCGCCTTTCTCCGCAAACCGCGGCGTTCTCCTTACCGGCGTCGCGAACCTCGCGTTCCCGCGCCCCCCTGAACCGCCGCGCGCGACAACAACCTTCTGACCTGCCGTTGACAGGTCAGCAACGATCTCAGGGTTGGTGAGGTCACGAATGATGGTTCCCACGGGCACCTTGATGGTAAGGTCATCGCCGTCAGCCCCTGACTTGTTCGAGGTCTGGCCTGGCATACCGTTCTTCGCCCTTATGTGTTTCTGATAGCGGAAGTCCATCAGCGTACGTACAGACTCGTCGGCGACAGCAATGACGCTTCCGCCGCGCCCGCCATCACCCCCGGATGGACCCCCTCTGGGCACATACTTCTCACGTCTGAAGGCGACTGCCCCGTCGCCTCCATCGCCTGCCTTGACGTACACTTCGACCTGATCAACGAACATGCTCATGAGCTCCTCAAGAGGCGGTGTGCCTTACTATCTGCCCCAGTCTCTGCAATCTCTCACTCTTATTCGCTTATCCACTCCTATTCTCCTGTTTTCCATTGAACCACGTGCACTCAGCCGATCGCGGCGCCGCGGCTTGCCTCCGATCGCACCTCTTTCACCGCGGCGCGGTAGTTGAGGGCCCAGTGGACCATCCATGCGTAGACCAGCCCGTGCCGAGCCAAGACACCTAAGGCCGCCCCGGTTACCGTCGGCATGAGCATTGAGTAAGCCACCAATGCCCGCGGCGCTCCGGCCACCGCCATTGGCACGGCATGCACTAGCCCGAAGACCACCGCCTGTAGCGGCACAGCCAGGGTCGGCCCTAAAACAACGGCAAGCCAACGCTGCAGGAGCCCTCTGAACAGGACCTCCTCTAGCAGCGCGCCTGAAGCGGTGAATGTCGCCGCCCTCATGCGGCGCAGCCGACGCGGGCTGTGCACCAGGGCCTGCCCTGCACCGCCGGCGCTCACCCCGGCACGTTCCACCCACAGGCCGCACTCTCGCAGCAGCCCTGCTCGACAACGGTCGCCCGCCATCGACGCAACCACATAGACGGCGATTGCGCCCATCACCGCGCCAGCGTTCATCGGGCCGACAATGCCCAGTGCCACGACGGGGTCCCCTCGAGCCAGGGCCAACGCAACAAGTACTGACACAAGCAGCACGTCACCGATGTCGAACCCGGACGAGGCCCATCGCACCCATGTGTGCAGACGCACAAGCACGCTTATGGCCACTATAGATAGTACAACGACGGTTCCAGATCGCATCTGATACGGTCCTTTGCTTTGGCGAAGTTCTCTTCCGCGCTGCACTCATCATCCCACGACCAGAGGATGCTCTGAAAGAACACGCGGTAACCGTTGCACCTTGGGTCCGGGCAGTTGATCCTGCCACTCGTCGAGAGGGCGGCGGCCCTGCAACCTCCCCCGCAGAAGTAGCGCACGGTGCACCGCCGGCATTGAGGCATCAGGTCGACATCAGGAAGGGGCCACGGACTGAATACGCCCTGCTCCTCAAGGAGCCGCTTCGCCTTGTCGATGGTCAGCGGCAAGTGCGAATCCATTAGCAGGTGACACGGGTACACCAGTCTGCTTGCCGACACTGCCAACACCGCGCTTCCGGCCCCGCATCTGTCGCGGGGAACTACGAAGCCTACCTCATCAAGGCTGACGATCTCCGGCGCTCCAGCCCGTCTCCAGCATGCCTCCATGTACTCTACCATTGAGAAGGCGAACCTATGCCCACTATCGACCTTGATGGGAGAGGCGGCGCCCGCACCGACGGGCTGAAACAGGCTGATGTGGCACTTCACTCCTAGAGACGAGCTGAACTCCCATATGGCCTCTGTATCATAAGTGTTCAACAGGCCAACTGTCGGCACCAACTCGACATTCGGCACACCTGCGCTGACAAGGTTTTGCACACCCTTTACAGCAGCGGCATGGGATCCAAGGCCTCGTATGCTGTCGTGCCGCTCTGGATCAGGCGACTCAATGCTCACCTGAACGTCACAGCCTAGTTTGGCAAGACGTTTCGCCAGGCGCCGGTCGATCCGTGTTCCGTTCGTTGCCAACACCACCCGCGTGCCGGGCACCGATACAATGCTGATCAGATCCAGCAGGTCTTCCCTCAGAGTGGGTTCACCGCCGGTGACCACGACTTCAGCCGGCTTGATCGTTGCCACCCACTCAGCAGATGACCTTGCGTGCCATTTGTCAGCCTCCTCATGACAAAAATCGCGGTAGCAGGTTCTACACCTGAGATTGCAGCTCTCACTCACAACAAAGTGGATCTTCTTCGGCCTGAATGGCCGGATTCCCTGACCTGCACACTGCGGGTCAACTGAGCCGTCGCCATGATCTGCTTGGATTTCATCATCGCCGTAGTCGTCACAGCACTTCTCTCTGATCCTGCCCATCACGGCCTCTCTGATCCCTGCTGGCTGCACGTACTCCTCCAAGAGCTTCATCTCACGCAGCCGCTCAAAGGTGTTCAGCATGTCGCTCACAGCCTCGCTGCCGTGTTCTGCCGCCAGCCTGTCGCACACGGTTCCTACGCTCACGCCCAGTGCGTCGCTGCAGTAGCGTCCCGCCTCCGAAGAGAGCCGCGCCCACGAGCCCTTCCCAGTGTTGATGATCAGCATGCCATCGTCATCCTGGATGAGCCGGGAACCGTTAGATAGCCTGTACACCGTTGATCTATCCGGCACTGGCACGGTATCACTCCTCCCCCAATACATGGCGAGGAACCAACCGCATTGCGATGGTTGGTTCCTCTCGAGGTCAACGCTCATCCAATTGTGATGACATAGCCCCAGAACGGGAAGGAGACGCAGATGCCGTTGATGGACATGTTCGCTCTAGGGGCTCGGCCTGCCAGGATCCTGAACACCTTGATCACCTCCGCAATGATGTGTGGCCTACACGCACAAATCATGGTCGCGCTTGCAGCCACATGTTACCATCATTCGCGGCTTTCCTGCACCATCTGAATGGGCGAATTTGCTAGGTGAATCAAGGATTCTGACACGCCGATGAGGCCCGACGCAAAGGAATAGGTCACCGCCATGCTCCTGTTATTGACCCCCAGCTTACGGAAGATCGACCTGACGTGGGTCTTCACTGTGTTGACCGACACGAACAGCCTTGACGCGATGGCGGTATTGGACAGGCCCTGTGCCATCAACTCCATCACGCGCTGTTCACAACTGGACAGCTGAGGCACCGGCCCTTCGTGAGCCAGCAGCCTCGCCAGAGCCGCAACTGAGGACCGACCGTCGCCCCTGGCCCCATCCCTGTTCATCGCAGCCAGAATGGGGCACATAATCGTTGCAGCGCTCTTGTCAGATGCTGATTCAGACATTGGCTTCCCCTCCAGCCATCAACTTCCAGAATCAGCATAACATTGAAGCCAGCCCCCGTCAACTCCCATACGTGTTGTTCCCCAGCGCATCCAGCGCCCGGCGGTATCGATGGGCTCCCATCTCCCATCTCACGCCTCACGACCGCCCATCATCCGCCAAACCCTACCCGACATCGCCACCCTCTGTTTGCGCCATGAGGATCACCTGCCTGGTGAGGCTGAGTCGCTTGAGAACCCGCCTGAATGCTGGTCGCTCTGCACCGCAAGGTGCCAGCACCACCAGGGGCCTGATCTTTGGCGTTCTCATCTCGGCTGTGGCAATGTTAACAGCTAGCATGCCCAACACCGCCAGATCACGATGGGGGATCCGTTCTGTGCTCGCCGCCGGTTCCGACACTGCGACCGCCACTTCCACCTGCTGACCGTCAATGGCACTGAGACCAATGCGGAGACACCTGTTCTCACACATGAACTGAAGCACCTCTGTGGCAGGCCCCTCAAGGCAGCTGCAGGCAGTCTCGACCATGTCGCGTACTGCCGCAGAAAGGCCGTCTCGGGCGAGCGTGAGGGCCGGCAACTCTGCGCGGAGGCGTTCGGCCTCTTCCTCTGCGGCAATCTGCCTGCTGGCGCACTCCCATACGTCCGTAGCCGCGACTTCCGCGCCCACTGTCTCCAATTGAGCCTCGATGAACCGCAGTTCATCTTGGAGCTGCTGCTGTTCTGTCAGCCTTGCCGCATGTTCAGCCGAGAGCACTTCAAGCTTCGAGCCGTCGACGACACGTGAGGTTAGGTCCGCTCTGATGGCTTCGGATGCTAGGATCTCCTCTTGAAGCAGCTCCGGCATGATGCCCACGCTCCATCTCGACCTGCCTCCCAGTGCCCTGGAGACCTCAAGAGCCGCGCCCTCCAGAGCCTTCATGGCCCTGCCGCACTGCTCTGCCTGCGCGAGGAAGGCTTCGGGCGTACCGACGCCAACTGCATGGCATATCTCTGTGAGTCGCTCTCTTGCCCTGGTCATGGTCGTTCGCACATAGTCCACCTGATTCCTCAGCGACATGACTTGGCCGAGAGCTGCTGTCACCTCAGCGGCCCGCTCTTGTCGCTCAGCCTCGAGCTCGTCCTGGCGTGTCAGGGCTGCCAAGTAGTCCTCCAGATCGCGACCTCCTAGCAGCGTCCTGAGCTGCAACTGAGCCCAAGATTGCTGCCGTGTGAGATCCACCAGCTCGCTTTCGAGCCGCGTTCGCCTCTCGAATCCGGCCTGCACCTCCATGCCTTCCGCCAGGCCGAACACCGTGAGGAGTAGCCCTGCCGCGAGTCCCACGAGGAGTGCTGCCGGCAACGGGATGTGCAGCTCTCCCACAGTCACTGCGGCATCGGAGGGCACAAGCACGATGCCGATGAGGCATGCAATGGCCAGGGAGGCGCCAATGACGGTCATGGCCTTACCCAGTCTAAGGCTACTGCTGCGAGCAGGAAACGCCGTCACTTCGGCGGTGATGGCATCGATTCGATGCTGCCGCTGCTCAATGCTGTGCGTCAGGCTGGCGGCCTGCACTGCCGCGCTTCTGTTGCAGCGGCGCGCATCTGCGGCTCCCAGTGCAGAGTCTACCCCCGTCAACGCCGCCTTGGCCGCGGCAAGTCGTGCCTGCGCCCTCGACTGCCGTGCCTCTGCGTCGATCGCCTGCTGCTCGGCATCGTTCAGCGTGGCCAGGAGAGCAGCGACCTCCTCGTCTACCTCCCAGCCCACGCGCGCGACCAGGTTGAGTAACGCCCCATCTGCCCCGGCACGCAGCTCCAGCTCCTCCGCTCTCTCCACAGCCCTCAGATCCGACGATGTCGCCGCATGATCCCTCTTCACATCGGCCGTGTAAGCGTCAAGATCTCTCAGTTCCGACCACGCCCTCATCAGGTCGTCGAACGCCCACAGCTTCTCCGATATGTAGCTCATACGCTCACGGATCCAGGCCGCGCGCCCGATGAGCTGCCTTTTCAGTCGCCGTGCCTCCTCGAGCCGATCTCTGTCGTGCTTGGCCGCGTCTGCCTCCGCCGTAGCGGCAACCAGGGCCTCAGCGCTCCGCTCGATGTTCGCAGCGGCAGCGGCGGCACGAGCAACGTCTGGGCCGACCAGTCTCTCTGCAGGAATCCGCATCGTGAGCCCGTTGTGCGTATCGCACACGCTGTCGCAGTCTTCCAGAACGACGCAGTCCACCACTGGCCGGGCCCCCGCCTCCGGCGCTCCGTCTCCCAGGCCGTCATACCGAATGAGCTCGCGCCCTCCATCCTCTCTTACCAGCGTCAGCTCTGCCCGGTAGGGAGGCCGGCCTGCCACACCATGGCCTTCCGCCATCAGCCGCATCGCGCTCACAAGGGCCTGCCAACGCGGGCCGGAATCGATCCTAATCTGGCTGAACTCTGGCCTGGGCGTCAGGTTCAGCGTTGGGCGGCCGTTTCTACCCCACACTGCGATCTTCACGACGATCAGTGGACTTCACCTCCTCGAGGGCGGAAAAGGCGATGGCCAGGGCCTTTGTACGCAACCCACTGTCGGTTCCGATTCTTCTCGCCACAGCAGACTCCACACTGCCCCGGGGCGGCGCAGCTGCGGCAATGCGCGTGTTGTCGACCACGCTCAGGTGGAAGAAGCTCGACGCGAACTCCCTCTCGAGTCGCAGTGGCAGCCCCGATAGCGCCGGCGACAGCTCCCCCTCCAGCTGAACCATGAGGCAGTGCTCGCCATTGGCCAGGCCCGCTAGGCGGTGCCTGATGCTGTCGGCAGTCTTTCCTGTGACATCGATGACGATCACACGGTGTGACCTTCCAGGAACGACCGTGCGCGACACTTCGACTCCGCTGTCTTCAATGGTGACTTTGAGCACGTGGCGTTCACCGCGGGTGGAGAAGTCATGGTGGGCAGGTGAGCCAGGGTACCAGCAGGTAGACGTGCCGGCTGAACAGTTCAGCACGGAGTGATAGTGCCCCAGAGCGAGGTAGGTCAGGCCCGACGCCGCGAGCTGGGCAGAAGTCACGGTGGCAAGGCCCCTCCGACCGACCGACCGACCGAGCGCCTCATCTTCAGTGGTCGCGTGCATCAGCCCGATGTGCACACCCGGCCCCTCATGCCGCAAGTTGCCAAGCACGGCGATGTCGGCGTTGCGGCCGGTGGTCCTGACACCCCATACACTCACCCCGGGGATGGGCTCTACGGCCGACCACTCGTCTCCGGCGAAGAGGTGCACATTTGGCGCGGCCGCAAGTTCGAGCAGTGCCGCCATGCCGGCGTACTCCTCTGCCTCGCCCGGGACGCATACGACGGGGACTCCGGCGTCGCCCAGCCGAGCGAACCCCGCTGCCACGTGGGCCAGAGTAGAGTCTGACACACATCTTGCACAGATCAGATCGCCTGCAACCAGCAGGACGTCTACTCCGAACGACACGGCCTTGTCCACTATGAAGTCGAACGCCCGTATCAGTTCCGCCCTGCGTTCTCTCCGCGCCTCAAGGCCGTAGGCTGGGAGTGGATGATCAAGATGCAGGTCGGATATGTGCAACACGTGTATTGGCTTCACTGGATGTTCCTCCGCCGCGAAATCTGCCGACTGTTCACGATTTGCCCACAAAATGAAAAATGCGCCAGCTCAGTAGCTGACGCGAATCTATTCTGCGTGTCCGGCGTCTTCCCCTCCCCAGGGCTACGCGCCGTACCTAGCGAGAACGAGGTCGATAGACTGCATCATGCTGCGACGAAGGCCTTCTGGCTTCAGTATCTCAGCCGATTCGCCGAAGGTCGCCACCCATGTACGGAACTCGTTCCACCCAGGCATGATATCTCGATATATGACCGAGCCGTCGCCTTGAGGCGTGCGAGTTGCGTTCGGCCGATCAGCGGTGTCGGAGTACATCCTGGTCAACACGTTGTAGTCATCGGCGAACCTCACCACCACCTCTACCGGCTCCTCACTGCACTCCACGCCCCAGCACGCGGTAACGTGTGCGTCGACATCCTCATCGCACGGCGGTGTTATCTGGTGGGGCGAGGGCGCGAAGTTGACGATCCGCGACACTCGGTAGTGCCTGATCTCGCCATCTTCCCTGTATCCGTAGAGATACCACGCGCACGTTCTCCAATCGTACACGAGGGCAACCGGGCAGACATGCCGAACCGACTGGTCGCCATTGGCCTTCACATAGGTGATGACGAGCGGAGCGCGCTCTGCAAGGTAAGACTCCAGCTCAGCTATGCGCATCTCGTCCTGGCCCTCGCCGTAGATGGGACGCCCGGTGATCACAACGCGCCTCCCTCCGGCCTCGGTTCGCAGGTTCCGCCTGAGCCTTGCCCCCACTGCCTCACACTCACAGCTCGACTCCAGCATCTCCAGGAGCATCGTGGCCTCGCGGCGTGTCAGCGAGGTGACCGGGAAAGCGAAGTCCCTGGAGGCGAGCGCCCATATCTCCTGCTCCGGCAGAAGCTGTGGCGAGTCACCGTCGAGGTCATCTGCCGAGCAGTACAGCGGTGCCCTGCCGTAGGTGCTGAGCGTGGTGAGATCAGCCCTGATCAGCTCGGGTGTGAACCCCGACTGCTCCGCCAGTGAAGCCAGGCTCATCCCGTCGGCGCCGGCAGCCAGAAGCAGATTGACCAGGCGAATCACCCGGCCGAACACCTCAGCCTTCAGCTCATCATCGCTCCTCATCGGCGTCCACCTGCCTCTCGTACATCTGCTTCATCCGCTTCGCGCTGGAGATCAGCTCTTCACGCATGGTAGCAGGCTCTATGACCTCCGCTGAGCTGCCAAAAGACCTCAACCAGGCCCTGAACTCAGGCTCGCCCAGAATCGTGTCGGTGTACTCCCACACACCTGGCTCAACCTGCCGCAACACCGCGCGCCTGCGATGGGCGGTTTCCGCCTTGACCCTGGAGATGACGTTGAACTCATCATAGAACCTCACGCGCACCGACACCGGATCGCCGCGGTACACGCCCCACTGCCCCTCGAGGTAGTCGTCAAGCTTGAACCCCTCAGGAGGCTCGAACCGTTCATCCGTCACTGCCATGCTCAGAATCCTGTCGGCCCTGAACAGCCTGACGTCTTGCGCCGTGCGGCAGCGGGCCACCACATACCACATATCGTGAACGGAGTAGTAAAGAACGCCAAGGGGCTCTATCACCCTGGGCCTCTTCACGCCCCGGGATCTTAAGCCCCTGTAGACTATCTCCACCGTATGTTGTTCACACGCTGCCAGCTCCAGCACCTCGACTTTGCTCAAGAGAGATGAGCTGTTCTGCCTGGGCCTTCTGACCACGTGCCTTCTTCTTGAGACCAGGCTCACTCGGGTGAGATCAGGTGTAAGCCCGGCCATGAGCTTGCGACGTATGGACTCCGCTGCGGCCGGGTCGGCAAGGGCCTTCGGACTGGTGTCGAGGGCACGCATCACTGCCGCAAGCTGCGAGTATGGCAGCGTGAACCGGGGCATGAACGCTTCGGTCAACCCGTACACCGCCGAGTCGCCGGGCGCGCACCCCTGTTGCTGAATGTATCCCTCAAGCACCAGGAAACGGATGTCACGCCTCACGGTACGTTCGTCGACGCCAAACTCGGCGCTCTGGCTCAGCACGCCGTCAATGATCTGCTCTAGCGGGAGCGGCCCTTCACTGAGCAGACTCAGAATGGCCAGCCGCCGCATGGCCCACTCTGCCGCATGTAGCTGATAGTCGCCGCACTTCCAGATGATTCGCCCGGCGCTGATCGAGATGTCAACGCCAACCTTTCTGAGGCTCGCGACGTCTCGCATGAGAGTTCGCTCCGACACACCCAGGCATCGCACGGCATCAGCCGACGCGCAGCCATTCTGATCCTGCCTGGCCATGTCGAGAAGCGCCTGAAGTCGCCGTTTCTTGTCGGGCCGTTGCGGTATCTGACTCAACTTCCATCACCGTGCGATGGATTCGACATCAGGCGATATCATACCTCCACGGCTCGTGCTCGACCTTCTCCCTCAGTTTGCGCTTGCCGCGCGCCAGGGCGTTGTCGACGGCTTTCACCGACATCCCCATCTCCGCTGCGATCTGCTGGTATGTACCCCCCTCGCAATACACGCGCATCGCCCTGAACTCGAGGTCCGACAGGGCCGCTTCGGCGCACTTCCACAACTCACTCTTCGTCTCCTCGTCCATCGTCAGGCCAGAGGGATCCGGTGATGCGACATCGGCGATGGCATCGATGGCGAGTGTGTCATCACCCCCGTCAGCATCTCGCCCAGAGACCGTGCCGAACAGCGGAACGACACACGCGGGCGGAACCTGCCTCGCCCTGAAGTAAGCCCTGATCACAGTTGCCAGACGACGCCGCACACACAGCTCGACAAAGCCATACAGCCCAGACTTGGCGGAATCCCAGTTCTTCACGGCCGCGAGAAATCCCATGTCAGCCTCTTGCCTCAGATCCTCGGGGTCGAGCCAGCCGTAGCTTCTGCTGTAGGAGCGTGCCCACGATCGAAGCGCTCCTGAGTATCTCCGCATCAGTTCCTCAAATGCCAGGTCTCGTTCATACTCGTCATCTGAATGCCTGTACACCAGGGCCAACTCCGCGTCACCAAGAAGCGCAAGGTTCTTCTCCACAGCCTCACCCTCCCGATGCAGATGTCGTCAGCGTCGACGCGAACAAATGTTACCACACACATCCGGCGCGGAACTGTCACGAACACGCTGTCGTCAGCTGGCGCCCCGCCGGCGCCGCCAGTGGCCAGGCAGCGCGGCGCGAACTGAACACCGCCGGCCCACGCCGCGGCTGCCCAGAACCTTCGCGTCTCGCGGCCTCGCCCCCAGGGGGATGAACCTGAGCATGGTACAGCACGATACAACGAAAGGGCCTGCCCCGCGGGGCAGACCCTCCATACCATGTTATGTTTCGCCCGCCGGCGCAACACTGCAGGGCGGCAGGGCGACAGGACTACATGACTACAGGGCCATCAGCGCGAGCGCAGCCTCCAGACGCTTCTTGGTGATCGCGCATCCGACGGCGTATGGCTCCGACAGCGTCCCCGACATCTCATGGGCGTTGGCGTGGCACCCTCCGGAGCACATGAACCTCGCCCAACACTGGGCGCACGCCGGCTTTGCGTAGATGTGTGCCTCCCCGAACTGCGCGCCTATCCCCGTATCCGTGATGCCGTCATTGACGTTCCCCATGTCAAAGCCAGGCCTTCCTACGAACTGGTGGCACGGATAGAGCCGTCCCTCAGGTGTCACTGCTGCATACTCCCTACCTGCCCCGCATCCCATGAGCCTCTTTGCCAGGCATGGCCCGTGAGCAACATCGAGGTCGAAATGGAAGAAGCGAAAACCGCGTCCGGCCCGTCTGCGGTTGGCCATCTCCTGCACCAGCCGGTCGTAGGCTGCGAACACCTGAGAAAGATCTTGCTCTCTGATGGAATAGGGCGACTGGGGCGAAGCCACCACAGGCTCGAAGGATATCGTCTCAAAGCCCATATCGGCCAGGAACAGCACGTCTTTGTCGAAGTCCAAATTGCGCCTCGTATACGTGCCCCGCACGTAGTACTCTCCGCCTCTGCGCGAGTTCACAAACTTCAGAGCATTCGCCGCCACCCGCGCGAAGGTTGGCCCGCCGTCAGCGCTGCGCCTCACGGCATCATGCACCCATGCACGCCCATCCAGGCTCAACACGACCGCGATGTTGTTGTCGTTAAGGAACTCACCCACCTCATCGGTGAGCCCCAGTACGTTCGTTGTCAGGGTAAACTTCAGAGTCTTGCCTGAGCGCCGCTCAAGCTCCTGACCGTGGCTGACTATGCGCCGCACCGCATCCATATTCATCAACGGTTCGCCGCCGAAGAAGTCCACCTCGAGATGGCCCACATGCCCGCTGGCCTTGAACAGCAGGTCCAGCGCAGCCATGCCCACTTCAGCCGGCATCAGCGCCCTGGCGCCACCGAATCCGCCTGTGCCCGCGAAGCAGTAGCCGCATCTCATGTCGCAGTCATGCGCCACATGCAGGCACATCGCCTTCAACACGCCGGGGCCCAGCTCGCCCACATCGGCATCCCGCTCGTCGGGGTACGAAAGCACGCCTTGGTCGATCAGCGTATCGAGATCTCGGACTACCTCCTGCACCTGCCCGCCATCGAGCTCGACGCCGCCACCGGCACGGCTACCGCCATCCGCCCCTGCACCCATTGCCTCCAGAACCGCCCATGCCGCCTCGTCTATCGAGTGCAAGCTGCCAGACTGGACGTCCAAAAGCAAGCGGGCGCCCGCATCACCGAACCGGTGCCAGTTGCGCTGGATCCCGGCTCGCGAAGGACGCCCCCTCTTGAGACTGAGCTCTACGCCTACTTCTTGCACGCCTGGTTCCCAAGGGTGCACGAGGTCTTACATGCCGACTGACAGGAGGTCTGGCACTCCCGGCAGCCGCCGCTTGACGCCGTGGCCTTGAGGTTTCCGACGGCGATGGTCCTCACGTGTACTGTGTTCTTCTCGTTCATGCTCAGTTGAGACCTCCGTTACCGCAATTACCTCTAGAGTATACCACCGCCTGCAGGTGATGCCAACTCATCCACGACTGCCGCCAGCAGGCTCACACACGCCTCGACGTCGCCGATGTCGACAGTCTCGACCGGCGTATGCACATACCTGCAGGGGATCGAAATGGTGCCCGCAGGCACACCTTCCCGCGTGAGCTGGATCGCTCCCGCGTCAGTACCTCCGCGCTCCAACACCTCGAGCTGGTACTTGATGCCCTGCCGCTCTGCCACATCAACCATCAGGCGCTTAAGCTTCGGATGAGCAATCAGGCTGGAGTCCTTGGCCTTGATAGCCGCACCTCCGCCCAGCACCACGTTGAACGGGGCGCACTCGGGAGTATCACCCCAGACCGTCACGTCAACCGCGATGCCCACCGACGGATTCACTGCGTAAGCCGCCGCCTTCGCCCCGCGCAGCCCCAGCTCCTCCTGGGTCGTAAATACGTAGCAGACCTCATGCGCCACAGGCTTCGCCCTCTTCATCGCCTCGATCACCACCGCGCAGGCGATCCTGTCATCCATGGCCTTGCTGCTCACCCTGTTGCCGAGGTCGGAGAAGTCGCGGTGCATCACCGCCGCATCGCCAATGGCCACCTTCGCCTGAGCTTCGTCACGCGTGGCGGCTCCGATGTCGATGAACATCTTCTCGAACTTGAGCTCCTTGATGTCTTCTATGCGCTCGGTACCGAACACTCCGATGGTGCCGTTGCCGAACCGCACCTTCTGCCCCATGAGCACGTAGGGGTTGAGCCCGCCCACAGGCGAGAACCGGATGAACCCCTTCTCGTCGATGTACGACACCACGATGCCGATCTCGTCCATATGCGCGGCCACCATTATGCGCTTCGGTTCTGCTCCGGCAGGCGGGGCCGACGGCTTGACGCGGCAGATCAGGCTGCCCATGACGTCGACATCGATCTGGTCGGCGTACGGTTCGACCTCCGCGCGGATCATCTCCCTCACCTGCTCCTCGGCGCCTGATGGGCCGTAGGCTTCAGTCAGTTTCTTGATGAGATCCTTCATACAGGCAGACCCCTTTCGTCAAGGCTGTCGAGGAACAGCCCGGTGAGCTTGATGTAGTTGTTGAGGTCACTCTGGGCTATTACCGACACCGGCGAGTGTATGAACCTGCACGGCATCGACATCACGGCCACCGGCGTTCCCTGCTCCGTGAGGCCGATCTTCCCGGCATCAGTGCCGCCCGTTACCGTGCGCTTGAACTGGTATGGAATGTGCGCCGCCTCCGCGGTTTCCACCAGCCTCCGGATGATCCTCGGATCGCCCACCCACGCCGTATCGCGGTGAACGATAACGGGGCCTGCACCAACCAGGCAAGACTGGCTGTGTTCCGGCGCCTTGGGCACATCATGCGCCGTCGTACCCTCCAGGACCAGCGCCATCTGCGGCTTCACACGATATGCCGCAACGCCCGCACCCCTGAGACCGACCTCCTCCTGCACAGTGAAGGCCGCGTAGAGATCGTAGTCTCGCTGAACCTTGAGGCTTTCGATCAGTGCCAGGCACCCGACCCTGTCATCGAAGGCCTTGCCCTTGTAATAGCCGGAGCCGAGCTCAGCGAAGTCAGTGGCGAAGGTAATCTGGTCTCCCAGCTTGACAAGCTTCTCCGCATCCTCGCGGCCGTTAGCGCCAATGTCGACGGTAAGCGCGTCGATTCCAAGGGCCTTCTCAAACTCCTCCGGCTTCATAAGGTGCACCGGCTTGGAGCCTATGACCCCGAGCCTAGACGAAGGCCCGACATACACGACCTTTGACACCAGCACCCTTGGGTCAACACCGCCGGAGGCTTCCACCTTGATGAGACCGTCGGAATCGAAACCCGCCACCATCAAGCCGACCTCGTCCATGTGGGCGGCAATCATCACTCTCGTTCCGCCCTTGCGCCCGCGGCGAAGCGCGATAAGGTTGCCGATGGGGTCGACAGTGACCTCGTCTACAAACGACTCGATCTCCGACTTGATGAGCTTCCTTACCTCAGCCTCCTGCCCGGAGATGCCCCGAGCCGACGTGAGCTTTTCTAGCAGCATGTCAACCCCTCCTTGAACTTGGCATCGACAGCCGCCGCGAAGTAGGCCAGTAGCTGCCCTGACTTCTTCACGTCGTCTACAGATAGGGTCTCCACCGAGGTATGCATGTATCTGAGGGGCACAGATATCAGGCCCGTGGCCACACCTGACCTCGTCACTTGCATGGCGTAGGCGTCGGTGCCACCCGGATGCGTCGTAGGCTCGACTTGATGGGTTATGTTCCGCTCCTCAGCAACTTGCTTAAGCTTCGTGTAGATCTCGGGATGCACGTGAGGGCCGAACGCAATGGCCGGTCCGCCCCCCATCTTGAGCACCTTGTGCTCCGGCAGGCCGGGCATGGACGCGTGACCCACGTCAATGGCGATGCCTATGTCGGGCATCACGCCGAAGGTCGCGGTGATCCCGCCGCCGTAGCCAACCTCCTCCTGTACCGTTGCGACGAAGTACACGTCGGCTGAGTGTTTGAGACGGGCAAGTTCGCGGGCGCACTCGTACATGACGGCCACCCCTGCCCGGTCGTCCATCGACTTGCCTGCCAGCTTGCCATTGGCCAGCTCAATGGACCGGCGATCGAAGCTTATGACGTCGCCAACCTGCACATCGCGGCGAAGCTCATCGCCCGACATTCCGCAGTCGACGACAAGATCCTCCCATTTCCAGGGCTTGTCCTTCTTCGACGGATCCTGCAGGTGCGGGGGCACCGACCCGATCACACCGTGGATGTCGCGACGGCCATGTACCGTCACTTCCATTGACGGAAGGATCCTTCGGTCGACTCCGCCCATCATCCATACCCGCAAGAACCCCTGATCCTCGATTCTCGATACTATCATGCCTATCTCGTCCACATGGGCGGCGACCATGATCCGCGCCGACGGATGCGCCTCGCACCCACGCTTGAGCATTATCACACTGCCCAGGCTGTCGCGCTTCACATCGTCCACCAAGCCCGTGAACAATGACTCAACGACATCGGCTGCCGCGCCTTCATACCCTGTGACGCCGCGCGCATCAGCCAGGCTCTGTAGAGCCTGCTTCGTGTCCATGACTCGTCCCCTTTCAACGCCACGACTGTGACCGCGCCAGATACACACCTGGCCGGCATCGAGCACATGCATATGGTATTCGCCGCCCAAGTTTTCCTTCCTGCCTAGGTCCGGCGGACGCGTGCGCGCAACCGCTTGAGCTTCAGGCTCCTCTGAATCTCCGGAATCGCGGCTCTGGCTGCGCGGCGCCCCTCCTCGATGTACTCCGGTATACTGTGTACGTCTGTGAGCACCGCCCCCTCGACCCTTGGGGCGATCACTACATGCGCGTACTCGTGAAGGACGTAATCTGACACCTCTTCGCCCAGAATGTCGAGGGACTGAGTGACGACTGTGGGCAGGTCCATGCTCTCAGGCGGCTCTTCCTTGGTGTATCCTAGGTCGACGGCGATGATGAAGTCACATCCTGCATCCGCGAGCACGCGGGCGGGGACCGGCTCGCGCACTGCGCCGTCCACGAGCTGACGGCCTTGCCATTGCTTCCAGGCGAACACCCCCGGTATGGAGCACGATGCCCGCACTGCGTCGACCACTCTGGCATTGCAGTACACAGTCCGCTTGAACCTGGACGCGCTCACCGGGACACTGGTGAACACCACTTTGTCGCCGTTGGCGGCGTCCACCGACACTACAGCACAGTCCATCAGAAGATCTGTCATGAGCGCGTTGCCAAATACCTTCTCCAGCAGGCCCTCGAACTTGACCCCCTTGATTAGGCCTTTGGGCAGGCGGCGCCGGGGCCCAAACAACAGCAGGAAGAGGGGCATCGCCAGCAGAGCGAGGGATGAGTATATCGGGTCGATCATGTCCTTCGCGGTGACGCCTAGTGCAATCTTCTCCATCTCTCTCACTGTCAAACCCAGCGCGTACATGGTGGCGACTATGCTGCCGGCACTGGAGCCGGCAACCATGTCAGGGCGAATTCCAGCGCGCTCCAGCTCCATCAAGACGCCGATATGCGCGGCGCCCCGCAGCCCACCTGAACCAAGGGCAAGACCAACTCTCATGACCAGTCCGCACCTCCGTGCTGCCCGCAACCAGCTCGCGGCATGGCGCACTTCGCGTCGCAGACCATCATATGCCGCAGGTGGCGATAGGTACATGGGCGGCGCGCCCGTGTCAGGCTGCCCGGCGCCACCAGGGGTCCGCTGTGTGCGGCCCGGACGACAAAAAAGAAGGCAGCCAGTTCGGCTGCCTTCCGAAAAAGTGGTGCCCGGGACGAGACTTGAACTCGTATGGTGTTAACCACACGCCCCTCAAACGTGCGCGTCTGCCAGTTCCGCCACCCGGGCACACATCTGAAGCGATATTGCTCTGTGCATTTTGTATTATAAGGCGGTCCCTGCGCCGATGTCAAGCACCCTACGCTACAGCGTCGGCCTTCCTCCTCGCTGCTGGCAATATCACCTGTCCCAGTTACTGGTTTACAACTATTGCCTCTCTTGGTATGATCCAGTACAACGCTCGACCTGAAAGGACTGGTGTTAATGCTCCCCGCATTGATGATCCAAGCCACCCTGAGGCCTCCCCCCGGCACACACAGGCCACCCGGTGAGAAGATCGCCGCTCTCAAAGAGACTCCCTCCGCGCAAGCACTCCAGTCCGCCGTCACCATTCCCGAACAGGCTCTCTACGTGGGAGAGGTCCGCGATGCCGTGATGCCACGAGGTCCGCTGTGCCCCCGTTGCGGCAGCACCGACATCGTCCGCTTCGGCAAGCGTCGCGGGGTACAGCGCTACAGGTGCAAGGCATGCGGGCGTACCTTCACCGACTTCACCGGCACCGTCCTGCACGGTCTGCGCCGCCGTGCCCTTTGGCTCGACTTCTGCAGGTGCCTGATGGAGGGACTGTCCGCCAGGGAAACCGCTGCTGAGCTTGGCATATCAAAGAACACTTCCTTCGCCTGGAGGCACCGGGCGATATCCGCCCTCGCCCACGCCGATTCGACGGTCGTGTGCAAGGGTATCGTCGAGCTGGGGCAGCTTCCCGTGCTACGTTCGTTCAAGGGATCCCAACCGCCGGCCGAGGCGCACATGTGGAGCGTGAAGTCATCTGTCCGCCGCTGCCACCGCGTCTACAGTCGCCTCATACCCCGATCGCGGCTCCTTACCCTGGTAGTCGCTGTCGACCGCTCCGGCCGGGCCCGGGCCGTGGTGGCCTCCCGCGGTGAGGTCCTGACGCCGACGCTGTCGGACATCGTTCAGAGCTCCGCAGAGCTTTGCGTCCCTCGCTTCGGGAGTCGCTTTCGCTTTGGAGCGGGCTGGACCGGGGGAATCAAGTGGATCGGCGCGTCAGGCGAAGCTGCCGCTCGGGCCAGCGGGGCCAAAAGTGGCCCGCTGTACCACGTGAGGAACGCGAACCGCCTCATCCACTACTTCATTGAGTGGATGAGGCGGTTCTGCGGCGTGGCCACAAAGTACCTGCTGAGGTATTTCGCCTGGTATCTTCGCTGGGCACCCCTTGCCGCGGTAAGCTCAAGAGTCGCTGCGAGACTCCTGTTCTTCGAAGTGTTGGGCAGCGGATCCATGACTATCCGTAAGGAAGGCTAGGCCTCGCGCACCATACGACCATCAACCCTCAACTGCAACAGGTGATACGGGCTCACGCACGGCGCGGGCACTCGCCGCGGGTCCGCCCTCCATCCGGCCCGACCGCCAAAGTGCCGCCATCGCAAGTACCGGTCAGACCGCCCACTTTAGCAGGGAACAGGCAACCGATACAGAAGAACAACTGCACGGATCACATCGGAGGAGTGAACTGAACATGCAGACACCTGCCATGCACTGCGCCGGGCTTGTACGCCTCGATACGCCTACCGGAGTCGTAGACATCGACCGTCACGCTCTCCCAAAGGCGGCCGCATCGGTGTTCTTCTCCTCAGGCGCAGCCATCACCACGTTCCCGGCCGAAGTGAAGCGCATAGCAGCCGGCGGAGCCGTCATGCTCGTCGCCGGGGCCTCGAGTTCGCGCACTCCCGCCATCGCCCGGGCCATCGAGGCGCTGCGCGACGCGGTGTCACCGGCGTCCATTTATATGCTCCAAGGGGTCTCGGATGCCGGCGTCATCGCGCGCGGCGTCAAGCTCGCCCTGGATTACGACATAACGACGGTGGCGATGATCGGAGGCGGCACCACCATCGACGTTGGCAAAGCCATAGCGGCCCTTGCCCGCCAACCCGACTCCGCCCCCACTTCCGAGTCAGTATTGCGCTTCACCCTCGGCGAACTCACGATCGATCCCGGTGCCTCTCTGAGCTGGTGCGCGATGCCTACCACCACAGGCACCGGAAGCGAGAGCACCTGGAACTCCGTGCTCGAAGAGGGTGAGGTCAAGCTGAGCCTCAAGGGCGTGCCGCCGGCCTCACTCATAGTCACCGACCCCGACCTGCTGGAAGGGCTCGATCCCCGTCCCCGCAACGTAGCCGCGGCCGATGCCCTGTCTCAGGCGCTGGAGACCGTATGCTCGGGCCACACTTCTGAACCCGGGGTAGAACTGGCCATCTGCGCCGTGAACCACCTGTCTTACGGCATCAGAACCATGGACACCGATCCCGGCGTCTCCCGCCGCCATCTGGCCTGGGGCAGCTTGCTGATGGGAGTAGCGTTTGCCCATGGCCGTCTCGGACTCCCGCACGCCCTCAGCCACTACTGCCTGAAGTACGGGCTCAGCCATGGGAACATGGTTGGGGCGCTGACCGGGTCCGGCCTGAGGGTGCAGTCCAGGGATGCAGGCGTGCGGGCGCGCCTCGAACGCCTGGCACAGGCTGTGAATGTGCAGGATTGCGTCGCCTGGGCCGAGGCCCTCGTATCCGGCCTGTTCTCTGCCGTCGGTCTGCCTGCCACGTTGGCCGAGGCAGGCCTCACCACCGCCGACTTCGAGTGGATAGTGCCGCGTGAGATGGAGCTGGCGCCGCAGATAGGAGTGCCTCCACGCCTCGCCACGCCTGACGAGCTCATGGAGGCACTGGAAGGATCAAGATAGGGCCTGTAACTTAGCGTTGGGTGTAATGCCGGGGATTCGCCCCCGCTTCGCGATGGGGCGACCCTCGATCTCCTTGATGTCCATAGTCATGTCAATGGGTGTTGCCCCAGAGATGTAGCTCCCCACGCCGAAGGAGTCGGCGCCGGCAGCTGCCAGAATCCCTATCCTCTCCGGGGTGACTCCGCCTGACACGAAGATCTTCACGTGGCTGTGGCCGGCCTGATCAAGCCTGGCCCGGATCTCTCTCACGAGGTCGGGCGTGACTCCCCCACGCTCTCCGGGAGTGTCGAGGCGTACTCCCTGGAGTCTCTTGCCCATGGCCTGGGCCAGGCGCAAGGTCTCTTCGGCCTCATCTTTGAACGTATCCACAAGCACTATTCTGGCATCTTCGGGTCCCATCAAAGCGTCGTATTCCTGGGCAACCCGCACTGTATCGCCGGCGATCAGGAACACCGCATGGGGCACCGTGCCCCTGGGCTCGAGGCCCGACAGCTTCGCTCCGAGGATGCAGCTCGCCCCGTCAGCGCCACCCACCACGGCCGCGCGCTCCATCACAGGCGCCACCGCCGGGTGCACGTGACGTGCCCCGAAACATATGAAGGGCTTGTTCCCCGCCGCCTGTCTCACCTCGCGTGCGGCAGTCGCCCACCCGCAGGAACTAGCGAGGATGCCGAGGAGCGCGGTCTCGTAAACGCCGAACTCAGAATACTTGCCGACAATCCTCATCAGAGGGTCTTTTGCCTCAAACGTGTCTCCCTCGCGTATTGCCCATATGCGGACTCCTGTCGGTTTGAGCAGGCCCAGGCACTCAGGCAACCCCGCGAACACACCGGGGCGTCGCGCGAAGATCTCGGCGGTGACTACGGTGTCAGCGAGTCCCATAGAGTCGAGGATCTCCCTGGTCTTCACGAAATACACATCAGTGGTGTAGCCCTGGATTATCTCGGCATGGGTCGCAGAATAGAGTATGCGGCCTGGCTCCACCTGAAAATCAGCTACTTGAGACATCCTCGACAACTTGTACTTGGAGTTCAACAATGAGGCACCCCCATACCATTTCAAGACTACGCCGCCGGCGCTCATCACTTGCCCGACGGAAAACGCCCCGCATAGATCGACACGTACGCGCGATGCGCCTGTGTAACTCGGCGCACATACTCGGCAGTCTCGGCAAACGGGATCGAACTCAGCTCGGAGAGCTTACCTGACCAGCGACCTTCTGAGAGCCACCGGTCTACATTGGACGGCCCTCCGTTGTACGCGGCGAGGGCGATTACCACGTCGCCCCTGTACTGGTCTATCAACCGTCGCAGGTACCACGATCCGATTCGGATGTTTGTGGCGGGCTCCCTGAGCAGACTCTCGGAGTAAGGCTCTATCCCCAACTGCGCTGCGGCCCAGCGCCCGGTGTCGGGCATTATCTGCATCAGCCCCTGTGCGCCCCTGGATGACACCACACTCGGCCGAAACCGACTCTCAGTTCGTATCACCGCTGCGACTATGAACGGATCCAGACCCTCCTGCTTCGCCGCAGTAGCGATCATGCCGGCGTAGTGTATCGGATAGAGCAGCTGCCGAAACCGACTCGACCCAAAGGCCACCCACACGACGACCGCCCACAAGGCCACAACAACAAGAAGCTTGATGAACTGCCAGCCCGCTCGGCGCATCACTTCACTCCGTGTCCGTTCATCATCTGATCCCACACGACCCGCACCTGAGCCATGGTCTGGTCAAGCGAGTGCTCGGTGTGGACCACGAAGTCAGCTCTGTGCGCGATTGCCTCAGGATCAACCTGGGAATGCAGTCGAGCCGCGGCGGCCTCTGGAGTGATCTGATCCCTCTCCACGAGCCTCGCAACTGACACATCGTCACCGGCCACGACCAGGACCACATAGTCCACCAGTCTGTCGAGGCCCGCCTCGAAGAGCACTGCAGCGTCAATCACTGCCGCCGCCGGCTGCGGGCGCTCCGCCGCCACGCGGTCAAGCCACGCCCTGACCTGTTCTACGATGACCGGATGGGTGATGCTGTTGAGCCTGTGCAGCTGTGCTGGATCGGAAAACACCACGGCCCCGAGGCGTCGACGGTCAAGGCTGCCATCAGGCAGCATGTAGTCGGATCCGAACTCGGCGAACACGTGGCCCAACGTATCAGATCCCACCGACAACACCGCGCGCCCAACCTGGTCGACATCGAGAGTCACGGCACCAAGCGACTCAAACATCTTGCTCACAGTGGTCTTGCCCACGCCGCTCCGGCCGACGATTCCGATGACGACCACGCGCCACACCCCCACACCGCTAATCATAGCTGCACCGCGCCTTCGGCGCAATCGGGTAGGAGGGGGCGTCTC
>DBQN01000049.1 GCA_002305255.1 Firmicutes bacterium UBA1393
CCGGGCGCCCCACCCGCGGCGCCCACCCGAGCCGGCGCCCGTCACTCCGGCGGCGGGCTGGCTTCGCTGCTCCACGCCGCGTCGCTGCTCGCCCTGACCGCCGGCGTGTGCGCGGGGGCGGCGTACGCCAGCCTCAATGCCGACACCTCGGGCTCGGTGCTATCATACGTAGAGACTGGCCTGGCAGGTCTCAGAACGCAGGTACCCGCCGGGCACGGGGCGGCACTGGTCCACAGCCTCAAGGCCAACATGGGATCCCTCGCGCTGATCTGGGCAAGTGGCCTATCGGTAGTGGGCGGCGCCGGGGCACTGGCCGTCGTGGCGGTGAGGGGATTCTCCGTCGGTTTCACCGTGTGCTTCATCGTGCGCGAGCTGGGCCTGGCCGGAGTGGCGCTGGCTCTGGCCTCTGTCATGCCGCACAACCTCATCGCCGCTCCCGCACTGGTGCAGGCGAGCGCGGGATCGCTCGTCTTCTCCGCCGCCGTCATTGGCAGCCGACTCGCAGGCGTCGACACGTCACCGACTGACGGGTTCCGCCAGTCTGCCACAGTGATGCTGCGGAGCGCAACAGCTCTCATCCTCGCGAGTCTGGTTCAGACATACATCTCTCCTGCGCTGGTGATCCTGGCTGCCCGCATCGGTTGACGCTCACAGCCCGGTTGTGGAGGACTGGGACGCCAAGTGTCGAATTCCAACAGCCACGGGAACACACAGTCCCTATTGAGCTGGGGCCAAAGGTCGGACGTGGTGAGTGCCTTGTTGGAGTGTATCGATGACTACCTCGGTTATCTCGCGGTGGAGAGAGGCCTTGCCGAGAACACGTTGGCGGCCTACGCGAACGACCTCTCGTGTTTCGCACAATTCGCAGCCAGAACCGTCAGGAACGACAATGAGCCTGTCGACGCCGACGTGCTCGGGGCAGGGCAATGGCTTGTGGCGGGTTACATCGCCGACACCGTTGAGTCGGGTGGCGCGACTTCCACTGCAGCGCGCCGTCTCGCCGCACTCAGGGGGTTTTTCGCGTACTTGGTCTCCAAAGGGCTCATCGTCTGCGACCCCACGGCCAATCTGGACAGCCCTCGGCAGATCATGCGTCTACCAAAGATACTGAGTGTCAGTGAAGTGAACAGGCTCATCGCCGGCGTGACGTGGCCAGCTCCCGAAGGGCTGCGCGACCGAGCCATGATAGAGCTGATGTATTCGTCTGGGCTCAGAGTGTCGGAACTGGTGAGTCTGGACATCAACGATGTAGACATTGAGTTCGGCTATGTTCGCTGCATCGGAAAGGGCAACAAGGAGCGCATCGTGCCGGTGGGCTCGATGGCGCTCAAGGCCATCCAGGTGTACCTTGCGGTTGCCCGGCGCGAACTCGTCTCCACCGGCATCGACGCACGTCTCTTCGTCAGCGGACGAGGCGTCGGCATCACGCGCCAGGCTGTGTGGAAGATAATCAAGAGGGCGGCGCTGGCGGCGGGCATCGATCGCAGGGTAACGTCTCCTCACACGCTGCGCCACTCCTTCGCCACGCACATGCTCGAGAATGGCGCTGACCTCAGATCAGTCCAAGAGCTCCTGGGCCATGCCGACGTGCGCACCACCCAGGTGTACACCCATCTCACCCAGGCGAAACTGCGAGAGACCTACAATCGCCATCATCCGCGCGCATGACGCGAAAGGAAGGGCTTTCATGAGAGCAATAATCATCGTACTTGACGGCGTCGGAGCGGGAGAGGCACCCGACGCCGCAGAATACGGCGATGTGGGCGCCAACACCCTCGCTAACACCGCCCGGGTCGTTGGCGGGCTTCACCTGCCGAACATGGAGCAGCTGGGTCTGGGCAACATGGCGGCACTCGGCGGCTTCGCCATCGATGGCGTAGGTCCGGTGCAGGTGCCTCGAGTCTCCTACGGGCTAATGCAGCCTTCGTCGCCTGGCAAAGACACAACCACAGGCCACTGGGAGATCGCAGGGCTGCGCCTGCAGTCGGCCTTCCCTACATACCCGAACGGTTTTCCCGCTGACGTCATAGCCAGGTTCGAGCAGGCCATCGGCAGGCAGGTGCTTGGCAACTACGTGGCATCGGGCACAGAGATCATCAAAGACCTCGGCGATGAGCACGTCCGCACCGGCAGGCCCATCGTGTACACGTCGGCTGATTCCGTCTTTCAGATCGCAGCGCACGAGCGCGTCATCCCCCTCGACGAGCTATACACAATGTGCTCCGTCGCGCGGCGCCTGCTTGAGCCACCTCACGGCGTGGGTAGAGTGATCGCCAGGCCCTTTGACGGCACCTCAGGCAACTACGTGAGAACAGCCGGCAGGCGCGACTTCTCCCTCGAACCTCCGGGCGACACCCTCCTCGACCTCGTGGCAGGGGCGGGATTGGACGTCATGGGGTGCGGCAAGATCGATGACATCTTCGCCAATCGCGGCATCACGCGTTCGCGCCATGTGCCCGGAAACGACGGGGTGTTCGACGCCGTCATCGAGTTCTTGCGCGAGGGCCACCAGGGCCTGATCTTTGCCAACCTCGTGGATTTCGACATGAAATGGGGCCACCGAAACGATGTCAGGGGGTTCGCAGATGGGCTCGAACACTTCGATGCCCGCCTTCCCGAACTCCTCGACAGACTTGAGCCCGGCGACATGCTCGCGATCTGCGCCGATCACGGCAACGATCCCACCACTCCCAGCACTGACCATTCGCGTGAGTGCGTGCCGCTGCTGGTCGTGTTTGGAGGTGGCACGGGCTCAGGAGTGTGGCTTGGACGCCGGTCGAGCTTTGCTGACCTTGGCGCCAGCGTTGCTGATTTCCTGAACATCAAGTGGAGCCTGGAGGGACAGAGCTTCATGAACACGGCCATGAGGGGGTGAGCACACCATGAGAGTGCCCGAGCTGATAATGAAGAAACGCGACGGAGGCGAGCTTACTGAGGCCGAGCTCAAGTACCTGATAGACGGGATGGTCTCCGGTGAAGTGCCCGACTACCAGATGTCAGCGTTGTGCATGGCCATATACTTCAGGGGCATGTGCGCGCGCGAGACCGCCGCGATGACCCAGGCGATGACTGTGTCGGGCTCAGTGGTGAACCTGTCGGCTATCTCGGGCATCAAGGTCGACAAGCACTCTACCGGCGGGGTAGGCGACACAACGACACTAGTGCTCGCTCCGATGGTGGCTGCTGCCGGCGGAGTGGTGGCAAAGATGTCGGGAAGGGGCCTGGGCCATACCGGCGGCACCCTCGACAAGCTTGAATCCATACCCGGCTTCCGTGTCGGCCTTTCTGAGAGCGAGTTCATCTCGCAGGTGAACCGAATCGGGCTTGCCGTTGTGGGGCAAACAGGCGACATCGCCCCTGCCGACAAGAAGCTCTACGCGTTGCGGGATGTTACTGCTACGGTAGAGAGCATTCCGCTGATCGCCGCGAGCATCATGAGTAAGAAGCTCGCGACTGGCGCCGACGCCATCGTGCTGGACGTAAAGACCGGGTCAGGCGCGTTCATGCAGAAGCTGGAGGACGCGCAGAAACTGGCCGAGCTGATGGTGGAGATCGGCACCCTGGCCGGGCGGCGAATGGCCGCGCTTATTACCGACATGAGCCAGCCACTGGGCATGGCCATCGGCAACTCCCTCGAGGTCATCGAGGCCATCGAGACTCTGCAGGGCAAAGTCGGTGGCAGGCTGCTTGAGGTCTGTCTGGAGCTGGGCGCCAGGATGCTGATCCTGAGCGGGCTTGCCGAAAGCACCGAAGAAGGCAAGGCGCTGCTGAGCGATGCTCTGTCGTCAGGCAGAGCCCTCGACAAGCTGACGCAGATGATAGAGGCGCAGGGAGGCGACTCGGCGTGCACTCGTGACCCCTGGATTCTCCCGGTAGCCCGCTGTACCGCAGAGATCCGCGCCGAGCAAGGTGGCTACGTGCAACGCGTCGATGCCCTGACGCTGGGCAGAGCAGCCATGGCCATGGGAGCCGGCCGCAGCCGCAAGGAAGATGACGTAGACCTCGCGTGCGGCATCGTGGTTGCCAAGTCCATCGGTGACGCCGTGAAACCGGGAGAACCGCTGGCGAAGCTGTATGCCAGTTCCGAACGGCTTATGCGCGAGGGTCTCGACACGGCCGGGCAGGCCTTCGCCGTGGGCGCAGCCCCGGTCGCGCCTCCGACGCTCATCTACTAGCTACCGGCCCGCAGCCCGCAGCCTGCAGCGCGCGGGTGGCCTGTATATCTGGGACTTCCTCCGAATATGCTCTTGCGAAGGCATCAGCGGAGGGAGGCATGTTCCTTGCTAACAACGCATAGAGGGCTCGCCCTCATCCTCGCGATACTGCTGTTGTGTGCGGCAGCGGCGCCGGTCAACGCCGCATCGCCGGTGGAGGCCATAGCCGCCGAGCTTAACAAGAAGATCGTGGCGCCAAACGCTATCCTGATGGAAGCCAGCTCGGGCATGGTGGTGTGGGAGCGCGCCGCCGACGTCGCGAAGCCCATCGCCAGCGTAGTGAAGATAATGACTCTCACGCTGGTGATGGAGGCCCTTGCCAAGGGCGATATCAAGCTCGACGAAATGGTGATTGCCAGCGAACACGTGTCGTCTATGGGCGGATCCCAGATCTGGCTTGAGGTCGGAGAGGCTATGTCGGTGCAAGACCTGCTCAAGGCCGTCGCCATCGAATCGGCCAATGACGCGGCCGTTGCCCTGGCAGAACACGTGGCAGGCAGCGAGATGGCCTTTGTGGCCCGGATGAATGAGCGCGCAGCCCAACTCGGCTGCAAGAACACGAAGTTCATCAACGCCACCGGCCTGCCCGGTGATGGCGGCGACGACTGCCTGTCATCTGCGCGCGATGTGGCGATCATGTCGCGCGAGTTGCTCAAGTATCCCGACGTGCATCAGTGGCTCACCATCTGGATGGGCGATGTGAGGGACGGCAAGAACCTGCTCACCAACACCAACAGGCTCATCCGCTTCTATTCCGGCGCGGATGGGCTGAAGACCGGCTACACGCAGCGGGCGCGTTACTGCCTGTCAGCTACTGCCAAGAAGAACGGGGTCAGGATCATCGGCGTGGTGCTGGGCGTGCCTACAAGCGCACAGAGGTTCACCGACGCCTCCACGCTGCTCGACGCAGGGTTCAGCCTGTTCGAGGCGAGGAACGTGGCTCCTTCAGGCAAACCCATCGGTCAGGTCGATGTGTTGCGCGGCGCAAACACGAAGGTGAATGCGGTAACGGCGGGCGACCTTTCAGTGGTCAACCTGAGGGGGCAAGAGTCCAAGGTGGAAGTGAGAGTTGAGTTGCCCCGCTATGTCCAGTCGCCGGTCAGAAAAGGGCAGACGCTCGGGAAGATGCAGGCCCTGACAGAAGGTAAGGTCTACTCCGAGGTGCGACTCGTGGCCGAGGTCGACGTGGATAGGGCACCCCTGATCAGGCTGCTCAGGAGGCACACAGGCATGCTGCTCAGGTCGGTATTCAGCTTCGGAGAAGCTCGTAAGGTGTATGGAGGATAGAGCCCGCGACGAGGAGAACTCCTGATGTCGGGCGCGCAAGACGCTCTAGTCAGGGGGGCTGTGCGTGATACAGTGCAGGCTGCAGGGACGAACACTGGTGGCGAGCCTCGACGGTGAGTTCGACCTGAACATAGCCGACGAAGTCAGGGCTGTTCTCGACAGAGCCATTGACTCTGCTCCCGACGCAAGGGTGATGGTAGTCGACCTTGGAGCGGTGAGTTTCATAGACAGCTCAGGTGCGGGTGTGTTGTTTGGAAGGCACAAACGCCTCGTGGCGCGCGGCGGGCGTCTGGTCATAGCCAACACCTCGCCCCAGGTGGCGCGGGCGCTGAAGCTCCTTGGCGCCTGGCAGCTCATCCAGGTCTACGACTCTGTTGACAGGGCGCTGAGGGGCGTGGGGGAGGCGAGCTCATGGAGAGGCAAGTGATCCGCGTCAAGATCGAGTTCGAGTCGGTGCCGGCAGTGCTGGGATTTGCGCGGGTGGCCGCGGCATCGCTGGCATCCGGTCTCAACGTGGGCATTGACAGACTGGACGACATCAAGCTTGCGGTGTCCGAAGCTGTCTCCAACTGCATAGTGCATGCCTATCCCGATGCCCCCGGCCCGGTGGTGATGGAGATGAGACTGGGCGACAGCCAGTTCGAGGTGGCCGTGGAGGACCATGGCGTCGGCATCGAGAACCTGGATGCGGCGCGTGCGCCTGGGTCGACAACTGATCCGCTCAGGATGGGCATGGGCTTTACTCTGATGGAAGCCCTCTCCGACGAGCTTGAGGTGGCCAGCCACGTGGGTGCGGGCACGCGTGTGACGCTGAGGTTCTCCGCACGCAAGTGAGACGGCGGCACGACGCCGATGCCCTGGCACGTCAGCATGCGCCCCTGGTCATGGGAATTGCCCTGAGGTTCTCAGGCAGGGCCGAGACTGCCGACCTCTACCAGGCGGGCTGCGTTGGATTGTTGAAGGCCCTGGCCGCATATGACCCCAAGAGGGGCGTAGCCTTCAGTACCTATGCCGTGCCTGTGATCACCGGAGAGATCATAAGCTATTTGAGGGGAAATGGCCCGGTGCACGTGCCGCGCACCATACGCGAGTCGGCTTCCGCGTGCGTCAGGGCCATTGAGTGTCTTAGAGGAGAGTTCGGGCGCGAGCCTACGGCAAGCGAGGTGGGAGCACGCACCGGCATGAGCGCGCCTGATGTGGTGTTCGCCCTCGAGTCCCTTGAACGGCCTCGTTCGCTGGATGCCCCTGCATCACCGCACCAACTCGATTCTGAACCCCTCTCAAGCCTCGTGCCTGACCCGGGCCAGAATCCGGGCGACGTGGCCTGTACCAATGTGTGGCTGCGTTCAGCGCTCAAGCAGCTGCCCGCATCGCAGCGCCAAGTCATCGCGCTGAGGTTCTTCCGCGGCATGACCCAGGCCGAAACTGCGGCCGTCCTCGGCTACTCCCAGGCACACATCCACCGCCTGGAGCGAGCCGCCTTCACCTCCCTCAGGGCCGAACTCGCACGCGAATGAAACTCCGACGCGAGCCCAATACTAGGCGCGCGGAGGTGCAGCGCCGTGCCGAATCCGAGTAAGAGAAAGCATAACGCCAACGAACAGGCGAAGTACCAACGAATCGCGTCGGCTCATGTACCCAAGCCCCCTCTGGCCAGGAACCTCGTGACAGCCTTTGCTGTCGGCGGAATCATATGCGCTGTGGGCCAGGGCGTGCTCAACTACTTCGTCAGCTCCGGCATGACGTTCGACGAGGCGATAGCGCCTACGCTGTGCGTGATGATTGCCCTGAGCGCACTGCTCACGGCGACATCCATCTACCACCACATCGGTGAGTTCGCCGGCGCCGGTGCGGCAATCCCCATCACTGGTTTCGCAAACACCATAGTGGCAGCCGCCATGGACTTCAAGCGTGAGGGATACATCCTCGGCATGGGGGCCAAGATGTTCATCATCGCAGGTCCGGTCATCGTGTACGGCGTGGTGTCGGGTGTGATCGTGTCAGCGATAAGATGGTTGAGCAGGTGATCGCCGCATGGCAGATGTAGTTCAGCGCAGAGTAGGCGGCAGCCTCAGGTTCCCCAATCGTCCGTCCATCATCGCATCGAGCACCATCGCAGGTCCCATGGAGGGAAAGGGCCCTCTGGCCAGATGGTTTGACTGCGTCGTCGAGGACGACATGTTCGGAGAGCGCACGCCTGAGAAGGCAGAGCGCAGGTTCATGAGAGACGCCATTGACGTCGCCCTCAAGAACGCAGGTCTGGAGCCCGATGACCTGCACATCATGGTCGCCGGCGATCTGCTCAACCAGACAGTGACCGCCAGTTTCACCGCGGCCGAGGTGCCGGCGCCCTTCATGGGCGTGTACGGCGCCTGCTCTACTTCTGTGGAGGGCCTGGCTATCGTGGCCAGCATGGTCGACGCCGGTTTCGCCGATGTGGGCCTATCGGTGACAAGCAGCCACTACCAGGCGGCCGAGCGGCAGTTCCGCTATCCCATCGAGTTGAACATCCAGAGGAAGTCAACTTCTCAGTATACAGTCACCGGAGCCGGCGCGCTGGTGGTGTCGTCAGGCAGAGGGCCGGTGGTGGTGACCGAAGCGACCATCGGTAAGGTAATCGACATGGGCATCAAGGATCCAAACCAGATGGGGCCGGCCATGGCGCCAGCCGCGGCCGACACGCTCTACCGGCATTTCGTAGACACTGGCCGAACCCCCGACTACTACGACATGATCATAACGGGCGACCTTGGGGCTGTCGGCTCGTCGATTCTCCGAGACTTGCTGCAGCGCCGCGGCGTGGTTCTGGGCGATGTATACCGCGACTCTGGAGCACTAATGTTCGAGGGCGTGCCAGGCACAGGCGTCGGCGGCAGCGGGTGCGCGTGCGCCGCGCTGACCATGGGCGGCCTCATATACAAGAAGATGCTGGCGAACGAGATCTCCAGAGCACTGGTGGTAGCCACCGGGGCCCTGCTATCGTCCCTCACATGGCAGCAGGGCGAATCGATTCCCGGAGTGGCGCACGCGGTGGCCCTCGAAGTGCAGCCGGGTGCGGCGACGTGATGAATACAGCAGGGAGCAGGGGTGACACACGGTGAACTACTTGATAGCGTTTCTAGTAGGCGGAGCCATATGCGCCCTCGCACAGTTGCTCATCGACGTGCTGAAGTTGCAGCCGGCACAGGTCATGGTGTTGTTCGTGGCCGCCGGGGCGGTGCTTTCCGGGATCGGCGCATATGAGAGACTGATCGAGTTCGCGCAGGCCGGTGCGCTGATACCCGTGTCCGGTTTCGGTCACTCCATCGCGCGGGGCGCGTTGATGGAGGCAGAGCGAATAGGCTTCCTGGGTCTGTTCACAGGAGCCTTCGAGTTCACCGGCGGCGGCATCGCAGTGGCCGTGTTGCTTGCCGCCGCCATCGCGGTTATCGCCAGCCCGAAGGCCTGATACCTGCGTGTATACCACCTCCTCAGGCTGTATGCTATAATCGAGCCCAGAGAGGTGAAGCAAGTGCTGTCAATGGACCCGGTCATTCTGATCACGCGGCTGGCCATTCTGCTGCTCTCACTGAGCGTGCATGAGCTGGCCCACGCCTTCGTGGCCGACCGTTTGGGCGATTCCACTCCGAGGTTCACAGGCCGGCTCACACTGAACCCTCTGGCGCACCTCGATCCCGTGGGGGCGCTGGTTTTGCTTATTACGGGCAGATTCGGATGGGCAAAGCCAGTGCAGGTTAACCCGCGCAACTTCAACAACCCCGAAGGTGGAATGGCCGCAGTAGCCGTTGCCGGACCCCTGTCTAACCTGGGCCTGGCCATAGTGTTCGCCGGCATCACGAAGGCCATGGCAATCTCGGGGCTGGTGTACAGGTCGTACGAAGCCGCTCTGGCGACGCTCATCATCGACCAGGCGATCTGGATCAACCTGGGGCTCGCAGTGTTCAACCTGCTGCCTGTGCCTCCGCTCGACGGATCCAGGCTTCTCGGCGCAGTGCTGAAGCGTCGCGCTTACAACCTCTACCACCAACTGGAGCAATATTCATACATCGTGCTTCTCGTTCTCATCGCCACGCCGATATCGAGCCTGGTGTTGACACCTGTCATCGAGTTCCTGTACCAGGCCATCATGTAGTACGAAGGGTGATCACAATGCGCAAAGGGCGGATACTCAGCGGCATGCGCCCCACGGGCCGGCTGCATCTGGGAAATCTCCTGGGAGCTCTGTCTAACTGGGTCAAGCTGCAGGACGACTATGAGTGTTTCTTTGCCGTGGTGGACTGGCACGCGCTGACCACCGGCTATGAAGACACCTCGTCCATCAGAGAGAACGTGCGGGAAGTCGTCAAGGACTACCTCGCCGCCGGCATTGACCCTGAAAGGAGCACGGTGTTCCTGCAGTCGGGCGTGAAGGAACATGCTGAGTTGCACCTCCTGCTCTCGATGATCACTCCCCTCGGATGGCTGGAACGCTGCCCGACCTACAAGGACCAGCTTCAGCAACTGGCGGGCAGAGACATCACAACCTACGGATTCCTCGGCTACCCGGTGCTCATGGCCTCCGACATCCTGGTGTACAGAGCCGACACAGTGCCGGTGGGTGAAGACCAGTTGCCCCACCTTGAGCTGTCGCGCGAGATAGCCAGGAGGTTCAACTTCCTCTACGCGCCGGTATTCCCCGAGCCCAAGGCCCTTCTGAACGAGGTGCCTACGCTTGTGGGAACCGATGGCCGCAAGATGAGCAAGAGCTACGGGAATACCATACAGATCGCCAGCACTGAAGAGGAAGTCAGGAAATCGGTGCAGTCTATGGTGACGGATCCTGCCCGCATCAGGAAGTCTGACCCCGGGCATCCGGAGGTGTGCACCGTCTACAGCTATTACAAGGCCCTGGCACCGCAACTCGCTGAGGTGCGCGACACCGAGTGCCGCAACGCCGGCATAGGTTGCGTTGCGTGCAAGAAGCAACTGGCCGACGTCGTCGTGGAGTATCTGTCACCCATGTGGGAACGGCGCAACGCCGTGGAGAAGGACCCCGGCATGGTAGATGCCTTGCTTGAGGCCGGCACGAGCCAGGCAAGGCAGGTGGCTTCCGCGACCATGGAGCAGGTGCGCGAAGCCATGAAGATATGAAGGTTGAGGCGGCCGGCTTTTCAGGCCCGCTCGACCTGCTGCTCTCACTTATCGAGCGCAGGCAGATCGACATCTGTGAGGTGTCGATAGCCCAGATCGCCGACGACTACCTCGAACGCGTGCTCTCCCTTGACTGGCTCGACATCAACGAGGCAGCTGAGTTTCTCGTGGTGGCGGCGAGCCTGCTCTACATCAAGGTGCGAGCGCTGTTGCCCGCCGCCGGCCAGCAGCCTGATGAGGCATGTGACGACGAGGGCGAAGCGGAGGGCGGCGAAGACGATCCCGCGCAAGCCCTCGTCGCCAGGCTCATCGAATACCGGCGGTTCCGCGACGCGGCGCGCGCCTTAAGACCCCTCGAGGCCATGGGCCTCAGGGCATATCGCCGACTGGAGAGGGCGCTGCCCAAGCCCGGGCCTACGTTCATGCCCCCGGCCGGCCTGACGCTGCAGGCCCTCGCAAGTGCCTACCTGCAAGCAATGTCGAGCCTGCCTCAGGAGTTCGAGCAGGCGCCCACTGACGAGATACCCATAGCTCAGCAGATGGTAGCCATCCTGTCGGGCCTCGCCCGTAGGGGAAAGCTCAGGCTGCAGGATCTCTTCGGCACCGCCGCCTCGCGAGGCACGGTCGTGGCATCGCTTCTCGCCCTGCTTGAACTGACGCGCAGGGGAAGGGTCAACGCCGAGCAGCCCGTGCCCTTCGGCGATATATGGGTAAGAGCGCCCGAGAGCCGCAGATGGGAGGTGGGTGATGCAGATGTTGAGCCCGAAGTCAGCACAGGCGGCAATTGAGGCCATTCTGTTCGCCGCGGCTTTCCCAGTTCACATCGATGATCTGGCGTACGCCATCGAAGCCGACGCCGAGAGCGTCAGGCGTCTGTTGCGCGAGATAGAAGACAGATTCTCCAGGCCTGAGTCAGGAGCCATGCTTGCCTGTGTAGACGGATGCTATCTCTTGCTGTCGAGACCGGAGTACTCTGGCTTCGTCGAGCGCCTGTCGCGCCGGCAGAAGCCTGCGGTGCTCTCGCCCGCATCCATGGAGACCCTCGCGATCATCGCGTACAGGCAGCCGGTGACCAGAGGCGAGATTGAGAAGATCCGGGGCGTGAACTCTGACTCTGCCATCTCGACCCTCATTGAGCGGGGGCTCGTAGCTGAGGCAGGGAGGCGGAACAGCATCGGACGGCCGGTGCTGTATGCGACGACGCCGGAGTTCCTTCTCCACCTCGGGTTGCGCTCCCTCGACCAGCTTCCGCCGCTGCCGGAGACGGAGAACGAGCCGGCGGCGAACCCGGATGCCGAAGAACCATCCTCCGCTGGTGCCGAGACGCAGGAGCCCAGCCTGCCGGGACTGGGCTAGAGCGAATACCACCCCATCCCTGCGAAACACTAGCCGGGAAGGGGTGGTAGCATGTGGTATCGGGTTATCCTCGTGGTGCTGGGCGCCCTGGCCGCCACAGCCCTCGCCCTGCTCGTGCTGCCCGTGCGAATCGTGCTCACATTGGAAGGCGAGAACACAAGGATGCAGTTCGGTGTCATACTATCGCCATGGCCCTTCATCTTCTCCTTTCCCGTGGTCACGAGGCCCTTCTACACCCGGTCACCCAGGGCCCAGGATCAGCCCCTCTCCGCCAGGGTCATTGAGCTTCTCTCCAGAGTCAGGCGACTGGTGACCGTGCTCTCCAGGTCAGTCGCCCCGCGCCACCAGATCATCGATTTTACGGTGCGTCTGTCGGTCGGCGTAGATGACGCAGCCGCCACTGCGGTGCTGGCAGGCGCGGCGCACGCCGTTGTCTGGTCAGCCGTGGGCGTGCTGTTCAGTCATGCCCAGAGAGCTCCTGCCCGCGCAGACGTGATAATCAAGCCTTTGTACTCCGTTGTAGCATTCATACTCCGGGTATCAGTCACTGTCCAGCTCCGTCCTGTGGGGCTCCTGAGGTCTCAGGGGCTGTGGAGAGCGTTGAGGGGTATGTCGAGGAATTCTGCCTGAATCAACATGGGCGGTGTCACGAATAATAGTGGCGTGCCAATCGCATATGCAGGGAGGAGTAGTCTTGGCTGAGCACCCCATTGAAGGATTGATGAAGTCCGCGCTCGACAGCATCACCCAGATGATAGATGTCAATACCATTCTGGGCGACCCTGTGGAGACGTCTGATGGACACGTGATCATGCCCGTCTCCCGAGTGTCGCTGGGCTTCGCCGCAGGTGGAACCGAGTGGGAGGGGGGAGGGAACGACGGCGGCTCACGGGCGCAAGACGGCGGCGGAGGAGGGCAGATGCCGTTTGGAGGCGGTAGCGGCGCCGGGATGTCATTGAACCCCATGGGATTCCTGGTGGTGAGCGATACGGGAGTCAGGTTCCTGCCGGTGAATAGCGACGCAGTTTTCGACCGTTTGCTCGATGTTGTGCCCGACCTCATAACCAAGCTGGCCACGCCGGCCGCCCGACGCCCTACGACCACAACTCTGGCCTGACCATCTGGCCTGTGTTATAATTCGCTGGGATTACTCCCACGGATTGGGCGCCAGACACTGGGCTCAGTAGGGCTGTGAGAACCGGCCCCGCCTAGATGCGGTTGCCGGTGTACGTCAGTACCGACTCTGAGAGGCTCCGGAGAACGGCCCCACGCTATGCGTGCGATAACCTAAGATGTCACCATCATCGAAGCGGCAGTACGCCGGCATGAGCCGGCTCGCGAACCTGTTTCGGTGCACGTTTGACGAACACAAGATCAGAGCAGAGGATGCGCGTGGCTCCCGCGCCGACGACTTGATCCACTGGGAGTCTGAACGCAGTGGGCGCCGGGAGGCGCCCGCTCGCCTTAGATGGAGGGCGCAATGCAAGAGAGGTTACACAAGTTCATGGCAAGGTCAGGTGTGGCCTCGCGCCGGAGGTGTGAGGAGCTCATCAGGCTCGGACGCGTGACGGTGAATGGGTCGTCGGTCACGGCCGCCGTCACGATAGTCGATCCCGATGTCGACGTCGTCGCAGTGGACGGCGTGCGTGTTGCGCCCCAGCCCGACCACCTCTACCTGGCCCTGCACAAGCCCGCCGGAGTAGTCACTACCGTTTCGGATACCCATGGACGCCCCACCGTGATGAGCCTGGCGCCGGCAGGCGACAGGCGGCTGTTTCCCGTCGGCCGGCTAGACATGGACTCTGAGGGACTGCTTCTGCTCACCGACGACGGCGATCTGGCCTTCGCGCTGATGCATCCGTCAAGGCGTGTGCCGAAGACCTACTCCGTTGAGCTTGCGCGGCCTGTCACTTCAGTCGAGATCAGAAGGCTGGAGGGCGGAGTGAAGCTTGAGGACGGCATGACGGCGCCGGCGTCGCTCCGGGTAGTCGACAAGGCCGGGCGAGTCGTGGAGGTAACGATCTCAGAGGGCAGGAAACGCCAGGTGCGAAGGATGTTCGCAGCCCTCGGCAACGAGGTAGTGCGCCTAACACGGATAGCATTCGGCGGCGTGCAACTGGGCAACCTAGCCTGTGGGGCCTTCCGCGAGCTCACAGCTGCCGAAGTCCGAAAGCTCCGGTCCATCTCGGCGGTGAAGGAACGTTCGGGCCGCCAGTCCGGTGAGAGGCGTGTCGTCACCCGGTCTCAAAAGGGTGGCCCTTCCAGGGGTTCTACCGGCAAGGGTGAGCGAGCGCGAGTGGGCGACCGACAGCGTCGCAGGTCGGGAAGGGACACGCATCGATAGTCAGTCTTGTGGTTCAGAATTCTCTGTCGCGGACACTCTGGGGCAGGTAGGTGTGGAATGAGAGTCGCAGTGGTTGGGGCGGGAGCGGCCGGCCTGATGGCGGCCGCGGCAGCTGCGTCGGAAGGGGCCGAGGTCACCGTATACGAACGCAACAACATGGCCGGCAAGAAGCTGCTCATCGCGGGCAAGGGAAGGTGCAACTTCACCCGTGACTGCTCCGTCGAAGAGCTCGTTGAGGGTTTTGCGCCTAACGGCAAGTTTCTATACTCGGCCCTGTCGGCCTTCGGCCCCGAGTCCCTCTGCAAGCTCATGCAGAGCCTAGGCGTAGACTACAAGGTCGAGAGGGGAAAGCGTGTGTTCCCCCAGAGCGACCGGGCTGCCGACGTTCGAGACGCGCTTCTCGCCCACGCACAACGTGCAGGGGCGGCGTTTGCGCTGAATCACAGGATAACGCGGGTCGAGACCTGCGACGGACGGGTGGTTTCGGTGGTGGACGCCGCAGGGACGCGGCATGGAGTCGACAGCGTCATCCTGGCCACGGGGGGAGCATCGTACCCGGGCACCGGCTCCACGGGAGATGGCTACGAGATGGCGGCCTCGCTGGGGCACACCGTATCAAAGCTGCTTCCGGCGCTTGTCCCACTGGAGACTGTCGAAGACTGGCCTCGGAGCCTTGCTGGGCTGTCGTTGAAAAACGTAGAGCTCACTCTGGAAGACGGCGGTCATGACGTAGCGTCGGAATTTGGCGAGATGCTGTTCACGCATTTCGGCGTGGGTGGGCCCATAGTGCTCAGCATTAGCAGGAAGATATGCCGCGCGCTGAGGGCGGAAGGCAGCACCAATCCGGGGCGCTTCGCGGTGCGGATCGACCTCAAGCCGGCTCTCGATGTGCCGACGCTCTCGGCGAGGGTTCAGCGTGATCTGGCGGCGATGTCGCGGCGCCAGCTCAAGAACGCGCTCGATGCACTGATGCCCAAAGCCCTGATCGAACATGTCATCCGTGAGTCGGGAGTCGACGACACCACGCCGGCCAACCAGATAACCGTGGAGCAGAGGAGTGCCCTGGTGTCGGCACTGAAGGGCTTGCGCCTCGAGATCGCGCGCACACGTCCGCTGGAGGAGGCCATCGTTACGAGCGGCGGCGTGAACACGAGGGAGGTGCATCCGGGCACCATGGAGTCCAGGCTGTTCAGGGGGCTGTTCTTCGCAGGCGAGATTCTCGACCTCGACGCGCCCACCGGAGGGTATAACCTGCAGGCAGCGTTCTCCACAGGCCGCCTGGCAGGGCTCTCGGCCGCGAGGGGTGGCGAGGGGCGGGAAGTGAGACGGCAATGAAAAGGCTCGACATCTACGACGGTGTGTCGGTCGTTGCCGTGGTAGCAGCCGTGTTGATGGGGGCGGCCGTCATCGCCACGCAGCTGCGCCTGCCCGAAGGGCTCGTATCGAGGCTCGAGGGAACTCCCATCTGGGGCTGGACAGCAGAGGTGCAGGCACGAGCGGAGGCGCAGGCACAGGAGCAGGCGCGGGCACTGGAACCGCAGGCGAAACCGGAGCCAAATCCGGATCCGGTGGGCGCGGCTGACGATGCTGAACCATCTGACGCGCTGGGGGGCTCAGAGGCGGTGGGCGCGTTCGGAGGCGTCGCGGTCATCAAGCTC
This sequence comes from Firmicutes bacterium UBA1393, assembly GCA_002305255.1. Lineage (GTDB taxonomy): Bacteria > Bacillota > DTU025 > DTU025 > DTU025 > UBA1393. Next base: position 15,990 of record DBQN01000049.1, read on the forward strand.
AGGGCGGAGAGCGTGACAGTGGAAGGGGCGCTGCCGGGCATTGCAGTCGAAACGTATCCGCAGCTTGAGGTGCTCGTGAACGGCTCGGCCGTGGCAGACTTCAAGTACGGGGCCGTGTGGGTCGTAGCGGGCCGAGGTGATCTGGTCGAGCTCAGGCTGCCGCCTGAAAGCGGGAGTGTGCAGGTTCGCGTCGAGACCGTGCTGGGCGATGTGTCGAGCCCGCCGGCGGGCCTTTCGATCACGGCTGTGCCAGGTATCACTGAACTGGGCAACATCATGATGTAATTGGCCAAGTCAAAGGAATATGCGTAAGCGTGTAGAATTGCACTCTATTACGCACTGTTAGGGGAATCGGCCCGTATGTCCTATCGGCGCTCAATCGCAATCGATGGTCCGGCTGGCTCAGGCAAGAGCACGGTGGCACGTGGTCTCGCACGAATGCTCGGATACAGATATGTCAGCACAGGAGACATCTACCGCGCACTGGCTCTGGCGACCTTGAGGAAGGGGGTTGACCCCACCGACGAGCAAGAAGTCGAGCGCCTAGCGCTGGAGTCAAGGATAGAGCTTCATGAGACCGCCGACGGCGGGCAGCGAACTTTCCTCAACGGCGAGGACGTATCAGACGCGATCAGGCGCGCAGATGTGGATGGCGTTGTTTCGCCGGTGTCGGTCCATCCCCGGGTAAGAGCGTGGCTGATTGGCCTGCAGAGGAGCCTGGCCAACGAGCGAGACATCGTAATGGACGGGCGTGACATAGGCACAGTAGTGCTGCCTGAGTCGGAACATAAGTTCTTCCTCACTGCCAGCCCCGAGGAGCGAGCCAGGCGCAGGCACAAGGAGTACGAGGCCAAAGGCCGCGCCGTAAGCTTCGATGAGGTGCTCCAGGGCGTATTGTCGAGAGATGCCATAGACTCAGGCCGCGCCACAGCTCCGCTCGTGGTAGCGCCAGGGGCCGTCGTGATCGATTGCACGAACATGAGTGTTGCACAGGTCATCGGGGAGATGTTGCGGGCACTCGGGAGGACGGGCAATTGATGTATGCGCTGGTCAGAGCCTTATCCCATCTCTATCTTGCGCTGCGACATGGCATATCATCATCGGGCAGTGAGGACGTGCCTTCTCAAGGCCCTGTGATTTTGGTATCGAACCATGTGAACGCCAAGGATCCGCTGGCTCTGGCTGTGTCGTGCCGCCGGCCGCTGTACTTCATGGCCAAGGCGGAGTTGTTCCGTACCCCCATTCTTGCGTGGTTCTTCCGGTCGGTAAATGCTTTTCCCGTAGAACGGGGAGCCATCGACCGCGACGCATACAGGCGCAGCATGGAGATACTTTCTGAGGGCAAGGTGCTGGCCATCTTCCCCGAGGGAACGAGGAACGCTTCAGGGAGACTGCTCAAGCCCCATCCCGGCGCCGCGCGATTCTCACTCCTTACGGGTGCCAAGGTGGTTCCGGCGTCTGTGGTAGGGACGAACTCGAAGCGCGACAGGATCAGGGTGACTTTTGGCGCGCCCATCGACCCGAAGGAGTTCTGCCAGGGGCGCAAGCTCAGCAAGGAGATAACCGAGTCCTTCGCGGACACGATAATGGCCGCTGTGGATGCGCTCATGCAATCCACGGGAGCCGAATAGGGCCTGAAGGGGGAACACGAGGTGAAGCTCTTTATCGATACGGCCAACATCGAGCAGATCAGGGCGGCAGCTGCCATGGGGATCATCAGCGGCGTAACGACGAACCCCTCGCTCGTGGCCAGGGAAGGCAGGAACTTCCGCGAGGTCATCGATGAGATATGTAGTATCGTCGACGGCCCTGTGAGTGCCGAAGTCATCAGCCTGAAGGCCGACGAAATGGTGCGCGAGGCAGAGGAGATTGCCGGGTGGTCCAAGAATGTTGTCATCAAACTGCCGATGACTGCCGACGGCCTGGCGGCCACGAAAGCTCTAAGCCAGAAGGGTATCCCCACCAACGTGACACTGGTGTTCACATCGAATCAGGCACTCTTGGCAGCACGGGCAGGGGCAACTTACGTGAGCCCATTTGTGGGCAGACTAGACGACATATCAGAGGACGGGATCGCGCTCGTCGGCGAGATCTCGGCCATATTCGACATACATGGCATCGAGACCGAGATCATCGCCGCCAGCATCAGGCACCCGCTCCATGTCACCAAGGCGGCCCTGGCCGGCGCCGATATCGCTACTCTGCCGTATGCTGTGCTCATGCAGATGGTCAAGCACCCTCTCACCGACGCGGGCATCGCCAGATTCCTTTCGGACTGGGAGAGCGTACGGTCGAAGTGACGTCAGAAGTGGGAACGGGGCGGCGCAGCCCAAGGATGATCGTGGCTGAGCACGCGGGGTTCTGCGCCGGAGTGCGGAGGGCCGTGGCCATCGCTGAGCGCACTAGCGAGGTCACCGAGGCGGTGACGCTGGGGGCGCTGGTACATAACCCGGATGTCATAGCTTCACTTGAGCGCCGCGGGGTACACCGCGTCAGCAGTCTCGATGAAGCAGAAGGCAGGCCGGTGATAGTCCCGTCTCACGGACTGCCGCAGTCAGTGGTCAATCGGGCGGCCGAGATGGGCCTGGAGATCATCGATGCTACCTGTCCGCACGTCGTCAGGCTTCAGCGCGAGGCGGCCCGGGCGGTGCAGGCCGGTCGCACGGTAGTGCTGGTAGGGGATAAGGCCCACCCTGAGATAGTAGCGGTGACGTCGCATTCAGGGCCGGGTGTCATGGTCGTCTCCGGCGCGGCCGACGTGGCGATCGTGGCGAACGCGTCGGACTCGGCGGACAGGGTGACGGCGGGGATCACTCCGGGCCAGAAGATCACCGTACTGGCCCAAACGACACAGGTTGAACATGTCGTCGACGCAGTGGCTGAGGCTCTTCGCGCTCGGGGAGCCGATGTGGAGCAGGTCAACACGATTTGCCCTGCCACGGCTGAGAGACAACGGGCGGCGAGAGCGCTCGCAAGCAAGGTCGATCTCATGGTGGTGGTAGGCGGCAGAGCCAGCGCCAACACCATGCGACTCGCGGAGGTATGCCGCGAAATCGGTGTTCCCGTGCTCAGCGTGGAATCCGTAGCCGAACTCGACGCATCGACGGTGCGTCGGGCACGACTCATCGGAGTGACAGCGGGCGCGAGTACGCCCAGTTGGGTAATGGAGGAGGTCATGGACGCTATGAGTGAGATCATCGAGGGCAATCAGGAGAACGTCCAGGAGGTTGGGGTCACGCCCCCTGCACACGCAACGCCGCAAGAACCGGAGATCGTAAAGGCTCGCGTGGAAGAGGTCTACGACGACAGGGTCATCGTTCATCTGGAGACGGACGAGACTGCCACCGTGTACCTTAAGGAACTGGTGGCCGAAGTCGCCGCTCCAGCGACGGCCGTCGCGGCAGTGGGTGACGAGTTTTTCGTAGTGCCTGATCGCAGGAGGAAGCCATCTGACACTGACGAGCTCGTGGCCTCGAAGAGGCAGGCGGACTACCTTCTCCTGTGGCAGAAGCTTGCCGATGCCAAAGAGTCGGGTGAAGTGGTGGAGGGCACCGTCACCGGAGTAGTCAAGGGCGGCCTAGTGGTCGACATCGGTGTGCGCGGCTTCATCCCCGCATCACAGGTGGGTCGGAGATTCGTTGAGGATCTTGGGCAGTTCGTCGGGCAGACCCTGAGGCTCAAGGTCAAAGAGGTCGAGCGGGCCCGCGCGAACGTTGTGCTGTCACACAGGGCTGTTCTGGAGGAAGAGGAGAAGCAGGCCAGAGTGGAGGCGTTCAAGACCCTCGCCGTGGATCAGGTCGTGAACGGCAAAGTGACCAGGCTTGCCACGTTCGGAGCGTTCGTAGACATCGGCAACGGTGTTGAGGGGCTGCTGCACATCTCCGACATCTCCTGGGAGCGCATCAAGCACCCCAGCAAGGTGTTGACGGAAGGTCAAGAGATTCAGGTAAAGATCCTCAACATCGACGCAGAGCGTGAGCGAATCTCCCTCGGCTACAAGCAGCTTCAGGACGACCCGTGGAAGAGCGTCGCCCAGCGGTTCCCCGAAGGCACAGTCACGAAGGGCACCGTGACGAAGCTCATGGAGTTCGGTGCGTTTGTGAGCCTGGCAGACGGCGTTGAGGGCCTGGTTCACATCTCTCAGCTGGCCGACAGGCGCATAACGAGGCCTGAGGAAGTCGTCTCAGTTGGAGACCAGATCACCGTCAAGGTCATAGGCGTCAAGGAGAAAGAGCACCGCATCAGCCTCTCTGCCCGCCAGGCAGCAGAAGAGGGAGAACGCAGCGACTACAAGAAGTACATGAAGGATCAGCGGTCTGAGGAAACGATGACCATCGGCGACCGTATCGGCTTCGACCTCCGCAAGCTGGGGCAGTACACCGCAGACGATGGCGAAAAGGGTGAGTAGCAGGCGGAACTCATTACCTCCGCTTTGGGCACAAATTGACGCCCCTCTTGCCCTGTGTTAAACTAGACGGCGTTACTGAAGCGCGGAACTGCGTGCGAACTCTGTTCGTTAACGCTAGCTAGGATGCGGTATTATTGCAGTCGGTGTACGAGAAAGGGGAAGCCTAACGATGGACAAGCGCAGGCGGGATCTTTATGCAGTCATCGCCGCGGTAGTCGTGGTGATTGGTGTTGCCGTGGCATGGGTGCTCGTTACCAGGGCTACCGCCGTGGCAATCGTCAACGGCGAGCGCATCACGTCTAAGGATTTCATATCCAGGATGGAGGATGCGGCGGGCACTGACGTTCTAGACCAGATGATCACAGAGACCCTCATCAGACAGGCCGCCAAGAAGGCCAAGGTCACGGTAAGCGCCGACAAGATCGAGTCTGAGTTGGGGAAGATACGCGACCAGTTCGGGGCTTCGTTCAGCTCTGTGCTCGCACAGTACGGCATGACTGAAGAAGATCTCCGGAAGAATATCGAGATGAACCTGCTCGTCATGGAGTACTCCACCAAGGACCTTGTCATCACCGACGAGGACCTGAAAGCATTCTTCGAAGAGAACAAGGATCAGTACAACACCCCTGAGATGGTTCGCGCAAGCCATATCCTCGTCGACACCGAAGAAGAGGCGAAGCAGATCGCGCAGCAGCTCAAGGACGGCGCAGATTTTGCCACGCTGGCCACTGAGAAGTCGACTGACACCATGTCGGCAGCTGTCGGCGGCGATCTTGACTGGTTCGGTCGCGGTCAGATGGTCGAACCTTTCGAAAACGCAGCCTTCTCGTTGCAGGTGGGACAGGTGAGCGCTCCCGTAAAGAGCGACTTCGGATATCACATCATAAAGCTTACCGACAAGAAAGCGGCCTATGAGGCCGTATTCGAAGAGGTAAGGGCTGACGTTGAGTTGGCCTACAAGTCGTCCAAGGCGAAGAGCGTGTCGGAGCTCGCATCTGAGCTTAGGGGTGCAAGTGACATCACTGTCACCAAGGAGAAGTTCCAGATTCTCGGCACCACGACGCCCTTTGGAACGAACTAATCGTCGCGCCGGCGGAGAGGAGAGCGCCGCTCTCCTCTCCGTTTTTGTTTTTGGGAGGCTTCACGCTAATGGCTGACATCGTGGCAGTGGACCCAGGCAGTATCGGGCAGGCCCTCGGCATTGAGCCCGGCGACAGGCTGCTCACCATGGATGGCCGCGCGGTGGCGGACATCATCGACTACGAGTACATCGCCGCCGAAGATGCTTTCACCATTACGGTAAAGAAGGCTGATGGCTCAGTCCTTGAGGTCGAGGTAAGGCGCGAGGACTACGACGATGTCTCGCTCGGCCTGCACTTTGGTGAGCTAGTGTTCGGGGGCGAGCGGAGCTGCGCCAACAACTGCCTGTTCTGCTTCATAGACCAGCTGCCACCGGGACTTCGGCACAGTCTCTACTTCAAGGACGACGACTACCGACTGTCGTTTCTTCAGGGGAACTTCGTGACGCTGACAAACGTATCTGACGCTGAGGTTGACCGAATCCTTGACATGAAGCTTTCTCCTCTCTATGTGTCGGTGCACGCAGCCGATGAGTCAGTGAGGCGCGTGCTGATCGGCCGGAAGACCTCTCGACCCATAATGCCCTTGCTGCAACGCCTGGCCTCAGGCGGCATCGAGTTGCACACGCAAATCGTGCTCACGCCCGGGATCAATGACGGCATCGTGCTCGTTGACACCCTTGACAAGCTTACATCGATGGATCCGCCCGTGGCCTCCGTGGGCATCGTCCCCGTGGGACTCACCGAACACCGCAGTTGCCTGGCGGCGCTTACGCCGGTAACGCCCGAAGTGGCTGCAGAGGTCATCGCTGAGGTCAAGCGCCGAGCAGGACAGCACGTGTATGCCGCCGATGAGCTGTACTTTCTTGCCGGAGCGGCCATGCCGCCGGATGAGGCATACGACGATTATCCGCAGCTTGAGAACGGCATAGGCCTGACACGCCTCTTCATTGATGACTTCACCCGACTTGAGGACAGCTTGCCGACACGTTTCGACGCGCCTGTGCGGCTCATAGTAGGCACGGGCGTGCTGGGGGCCAGGGCAATCGGGCCCGCATGCGAAAGGCTGAAAGCCATAGAAGGGCTGGAGGTCGAATTGCTGCCCGTGCCCAACAGGCTCTTCGGGCCCGGAGTCACCGTAACCGGGCTCGTAGTTGGGAAGGATATCGCAGAGGCGGTGTTCAACTTGAGGCGCGGGCGCGGCACCGAGCACGATGTTCTGCTGCTGCCCGATGTGATGCTTCGACGCGGAGGCGACGTGTTTCTTGATGACTTGACGCCCGAAGACCTTGAATCCATCGTGGGGATCCCTTTGATGCTCACGGAGACCAGCGCTGAAGGACTCATTGATGCCGTGAACGAGCTATCGTGTGGGGTGAGTAGCCAGAATGCCTGAACACCTTGTCGCCATCGTAGGCAGACCCAATGTGGGCAAGTCAGCCCTGTTCAACAGGATCGTAGGCTCCAGCCTGTCGATTGTTGATGACATGCCGGGGATCACCCGTGACAGGATCTACGGCGTCGCCAACTGGTTCGGCAGAAGGTTCAACGTGGTTGACACGGGAGGCATCGAGACCGAACCGTCGGACACCATTGCCTCACAGATGAAGCGCCAGGCCGAGATAGCCATCGATCAGGCTGACGTGCTTGTGTATGTGGTAGACTCAAGAACCGGGTTGACTACCGAAGACGACCAGGTCGTGTCGATAATCCGCCGGTCAGGCAAGCCTGTAGTAATAGCGGCAAGCAAAGTCGATGACCTTCGGCACATGGACTATGATCTCTACTCACTCGGCCTCGGCGAAGTCATAGCGACATCGGCGGTGCACGGCATAGGAATCGGCGATCTGGTCGAAGCGGTGATAGATCATCTACCTCCCGCTGACGAGGAAGAGTCGTCTGATGACAGCACCATCAAGATCGCCGTCATCGGCAGGCCTAACGTGGGCAAGTCGTCGCTTGTGAACAGAGTGCTCGGCGAGGAGCGCTCCATAGTGAGCAACGTTCCCGGGACTACACGCGACAGTATTGACGCGTCATTTGTCCGTGACGGACAACAGTACATAATAATAGATACCGCCGGAATCAGGAGGCGCGGTCGTATTGAGCCTGGTGTAGAGAAGTACAGCGTCGTGAGGGCCTACCGCTCCGTCGATAGGTGTGACGTGGCACTGACGGTGCTCGACGGCACAGAGGATCCCGCCGCTCAGGATGTGAGAATAGCCGGCTATGCCCACGAGGCAGGCAAAGCGTCTGTAGTGGTAGTGAACAAGTGGGATATAGTCGAGAGAGACGAGAGTACTGCGCGCGACTACGAATCGAAGTTGCGACTGCAGATCGACTTCATGCCCTATGCACCCGTTGTGTTCGCGTCGGCGCTGACCGGCAGGAGGATAGGTCGGGTACTGGACATGGTGAGGGAGTGCGCGCTGGAACACAGGCGCCGCGTGCCCACTGCCGACGTCAACAGGGTGCTCCAGGATGCCCTGATGCGGAATCCTGTTCCGACCGTGAAAGGCAAAGAGGTGAAGATCTTCTACGCCAGTCAGGTGTCAACTCGTCCTCCGCACTTCGTGGTCTGGGCAAACTATCCTGAGCTAGTGCATTTCTCATATCAGAGGTACCTTGAGAATACAATGCGTAACGCCTTCGGCTTTACCGGCACACCAATACAGGTGACTGTGAAGAGGCGAGGCCAGTGACACAGTGACGCATAGCCGCCTGGAGGTGCAGTGAACCTATGACGGCATCGGGAGCCGCGATTCTCATACTGGCGTACCTGCTCGGTTCGATTCCCTTCGGCGTTATCCTGGGCAGGGCGTGGACAGGCGTGGACGTCCGCAAACATGGAAGCGGTAATATCGGCGCAACGAACGTGCTGCGTACCCTAGGGTTTCGCTTCGCCCTGGCCACGTTTGTGCTGGATGCCTTCAAAGGTGTGTTGCCTGTGCTGCTCGCACGGGTGGTAGGGCAGGGCCACGGCGTAGTCGTACTGGCCGGAATAGCCGCTGTGGTAGGCCACAACTGGCCGGTGTTCCTGGGCTTTCGCGGGGGAAAGGGCATAGCCACGTCGTGGGGGTTCATAACGGCGGCGGTTCCCGCGGCAGGACTTGTGTTCGCCCTCACGTGGATAGCTGTGGTCATAGTAACCCGGTACGCGTCTCTCGGTTCCATGATCGGAGCGGCTGCGACACCTGTCGTGTGCCTTCTTGTAGGGGCCCCGTGGCAGTACGTCATGGCCTGTATTGTGATCGCGGTGTTCGCCGTCGTGAGGCACAGGGCGAATATCCGGAGGCTGCTCGAGGGCAACGAGAACACATTGCACCTGAAACGACACTGATCATGCAGGGACGCGGCAGGAGGGCGTCGAAGTTACAACTACTTTGCCCCAAGTGGCCGAATAGGGGCCACGCACTGCGGGGGTGCATTGGTTGAACACAACGGCGGTTGAATGCGTGAAAGTCCGCTCCCTCATCGAACAACTCGAGACCATTGAGCGTGATCTGACGTCAATTGACGCCGAACACCGAGTGCCCGCGTCTGACCGTGTCGCCCTCGTCGGCACGCAGCTTCTGGGTCTTCTGTCAGAAGTGTTGACCAGTGGCGACAACACGATGCGGCGCGCGGCGGCGTATGGTCTCGCGAAGATGAAGGACTCGCGCTGCCTCCGTTGGCTGGCACAGGCACTGAACGATCCTGATGAGTCCGTTCGCGTGTGGGCCGTGGAAGGCCTTGCACAGTTCAGAGACGGTGCCGCCGTACCCTTCCTGGTGCAGGCCCTGGGCGACGAGAGTGTTTACGTGTATTACAGCGCCCTGAGCGCACTGCGAAATGCCGACGCTGACGCCGTATGGCGCGCCATCGAGGAGGAACTCGCGTCTGCGCCGCCGCTGGTGAAGAGGCGACTGGTGAAGCTGCTCGGCGACAGGCGCGAGCCGCAGGCCGTCTCTGTATTAGTTGAACTGCTGAAGAATTCCGACTCGGGTGTGAGGTACGAGGCTGTAGAAGCCCTGAGGAAGATAGGAGATCCCCGGTCGGCGGAAGCGCTCATCAGCTGCCTGAGCGATGAGTCGCACGACGTAAGGTGCGGAGCTATCCAGGCTCTGCGGTGGCTGGGAGACCTGAGGGCCATAGAGCCACTGGTGTCTATATGCATCGAGAGTCAGGACCTCCGCCTCCTGGCTCTTCAAGCCATTAGAGAGATAGCGGGCGACGAATGCATGAGCCCGATAATCCGCGCGATGCATCAGGCCAGGGAGCTCGTGAAGACGACGGCATCGGAGGTACTCCGGCTATCGGGCAGTCGAGATTGAGTGACAGAGCATCAGTTGGGGGAGTTCATCATGGAACAGCTCATAGATATCGGGGATATCGCACGTCATGTGGGTCTGCTGGCGCTCGCAATCGTGCTGGGCGCCTCCATAGGCCTTGAGCGTGAGAAGCAGGGCAAGTCCGCCGGCCTTCGGACGCACGCCCTTGTATGCCTCGGCTCTGCCCTGTTCACACTGGTCAGCGCGGAGGGCTTCGGCGGACTGGGGGCGGTGGCACGCGACCCGGCGAGAGTCGCGGCTCAGATCGTCACCGGAGTAGGCTTTTTAGGCGCGGGCACCATAATGCACGAGGGTATCACCATCCGTGGATTGACCACGGCTGCAAGTTTGTGGACGACGGCGGGGATCGGAATGGCCGCAGGCTCCGGCATGGTGGCCGGGGCTGTGAGCGCCACGGTCCTGGTTCAGCTCGTGCTAGTCTTCCTGATCAAGATCGAGAAACGATTCTTCCCACATGAGGAAGCCGTACTCCGGCTCAAAGCCATCGACCGTCCCGGTCTCCTCGGTGAGGTGGCCACAGAGATCGGACGGTTCGGGATGAACATTGTCGGAACTGAGATCAACGTGGACCGTGAGGACGCCACCGTACGAATTGAGGTAAACATGGGCCATGTGAACGCGAAATACGTCGGTCACTCTCCATATGCGGAGATTCTTCAACGCGTGCTCGCGCTGCCAGGGGTATTGCGGGCGGAAGTGGACAACTGGTAATGCCTGTAGCGCTCATAAGCAATGACGACGGAATATGGGCACCCGGCATACGGGCACTATGCTCCGCTGCCGCCGACGCCGGCTATCAGGTGTACGTGTGTGCGCCTGACAGAGAGCGCAGCGCCATCAGCCATGGCTTGACGATGGGCATACCTCTGCGCGTGGAGCATGTGCGTGTTCCCGGCACCGTTCATGCCTGGAGCACGACTGGAACTCCGGCCGACTGCCTGAAGATAGCGCTTGAGGTGCTCATGCCAAGCCGGCCCGATGTGGTGCTATCGGGAGTGAACAAGGGCCCGAATCTCGGCACCGACGTGCTGTACTCTGGCACTGTCGCCGCTGCGATGGAGGGGGCAGTAGCGGGAATACCGTCGGTGGCGGTGTCGACCGCCGACTACGAGCCGACCGACTACTCACTGGCTGCGTCTGCAGGTGTTGAAGTAGCAAGAGTAGCTCTGGAGAGAGGACTCCCTCGCGGCTTGCTTCTCAACGTTAACGTCCCGGATGGAGCCGACTCGACTCGCTGGACGGTAACGCGCCTCGGCGTACAGCGTTATTCAAACGTGTTCGACAAGCGCAGGGATCCTAGGGGCAAGGAGTATTACTGGCTGTGCGGAGTGCCCGAGTTCGACATGGCAGGCGAGGGCGACCTCGACACCGCTGCGGTACGTCGACAAGAAGTGTCGGTCACGCCCCTGAGATCTGACTTCACCGATGTTCAGGCCATGGCCTTGATTAGGGCGTGGGACGTCGACACGACGTAAGGCATACACTGAACCGGTGATGCGGTGTGAGAATGGACCTGCTTGTGGCCTCCGCCCTGGCGCTCTACCTGCTGGTCGCAGTGATGTGGGCCGGGATGCGAGGCCACTACGATGAGCGCGACGTCAGAGGGGCGCAGACCATGCGCCGGATGCTTGCCCTTGTCGGCGCGGCATATCTGATTGTAGCGAGCAAGGCCACTGCGGCGGTTCTGGGGGCCGTTCTGCGGGCCTGGCCGCAATGACCTGCACGGGCTGGCGATGGCATCGTTTGCTGTCGTCCGCGCCTGTGCCACGTATGGAGGTTGAGCAATGAAGATAGCAGTCCTCATGGGCGGCGACAGCAGCGAACGTGAGGTTTCGATCAAGTCAGGAACCCAGGTCAGACTGGGGCTTGAACGCCTGAACCACGATGTGATCTGTCTGGATCCTGCGGACGGCGGTTTGAACGAGCTTGCGCTGGCAAAGCCTGACGTCGTGTTTCTGGCGCTTCACGGTGGCAAGGGCGAAAACGGCGCCATCCAGGGTGCCCTAGAGCTCATGGGATTGCCCTACACCGGATCAGGGGTGCTCGCAAGTGCCCTTGCCATGGATAAGGCCATGTCGAAAAGGGTGTTCAACGCCGTAGGGATTCGCACACCGGGATCGGTAACGGTGAACCGCGCCGACGGAACAACGCATGCAACTCGAAAGGCGTCAGAGGAAGTCGGTGTGCCTTGCGTGGTCAAGCCTTCGTGCCAGGGATCAACCGTTGGCATAGGTTTCGTTAAGCGCGACGAGGACCTGATGCCTGCCCTGGAGGGCGCATTCAGCCATGGTCCCGCCGTCTTGGTTGAGCAGTTCATCGCAGGGACGGAGGTTACCGTGGGGGTACTGGAGTCGCCCGTCTCCGGCGAGCCCGAAGCCCTGCCGGTGCTGGAGATAGTCGCGAAGAACGAGTACTACGACTACGATGCCAAGTACACGCCTGGTAAGTCGGACCACATCATACCGGCTAGGATCAACCCTGAGGCCTACGAGGAGTGCCAGAGCCTGGCAGTACGCACCCACACCGCACTAGGTTGCAGCGGTTACTCGCGAGTCGACATCATTGTAGACCCGTCGAATACGCCATGGGTGTTGGAGCTCAACACCCTGCCTGGTCTCACACAGGTCAGCCTGCTTCCCGATGCCGCGAAGGCAGCGGGCATTGGTTTCGACGAGCTGCTGTCAGCGATCATCGCGGCGGCATTAAGGTGAGTCGCCCCGACGGCTACGTCGGTGAGTCACCTTGTCGGGTGCGGGGCGGGCGTAGTGAGGCGTGGTGACCCGCCGGTGGGTCACTTGTCAGGTGGAGTGACCCCGCTTTCGTG
>DBQN01000070.1:0-132 GCA_002305255.1 Firmicutes bacterium UBA1393
GTATGAATTGCGCGAACTGCAGCAGCGTCTCGGGATCACGTTTGTGTTCGTGACGCATGATCAGGAAGAGGCACTCGCCCTCTCTGACGAGGTATTCGTGCTGCATAACGGCGTGATACAGCAGAGCGGCAC
>DBQN01000070.1:263-2137 GCA_002305255.1 Firmicutes bacterium UBA1393
CAGGGAAAGATCCAGGTGCGCGTAGATTCGCAGCTCTTCCGCGGCGTTCACTATGAGATCTGCTGCTACGATGATGCAAACAACGAGTGGCTCGTCCACTCCACGAAGAAGGCTACGGTCGGCGACAGGATCGGCCTCGACTTCGAGCCCGATGACATTCACGTCATGCGCCTGGGCGAAACAGAAGCTGAGTTCGATCGCCGTATCGAGTCGTATGGAGGAACGGGCAATGACAAGAGAAGCGCGTAGCCCATTTCCTCACATCATCGTGTACGGGGCCTGGATCCTGCTATTCGTGATCGCGCCTCTGGCCCTGGTAGTCTACTACTCGATGTTCGACATCAACGGTACGTGGGGGCTCATGAACTACAGGCGTTTCTTCACGCCTGTATACCTCGCGATGGCGCTGAAGTCTGTATGGTACGCGGCGCTCATCACGATAATCTCTCTCGTGGTTGCCTACCCGACTGCGTATGCCATTTCCCGCACACGCCACAAGCGGCTGCTGCTGCTCTTGACGGTGCTGCCGTCCTGGGTCAACCTGCTGTTGAAGGCATATGCCTTCATCGGGCTATTCGGAACACATGGCCCCATTAACGCCATGCTGGCTGCGCTGGGCATCGGCAAGCAGCAGTTGCTGTTCACCGACTTCAGTTTCCTGTTCGTGGCTGTGTACATCTTCATCCCGTTCATGATACTCCCGATCTTCAACTCGATTGATGAGATAAGCCCGTCTTTGATAGCGGCGGCACACGATCTGGGGGCATCCGAGTGGCTGACACTCAAGAGAGTGATCTTCCCCCTGTCTATGAATGGTGTGAAGGCCGGCTCCAGGGCAGTGTTCATCCCCGCTCTGTCGTTGTTCATGATCACCCGTCTCATAGCTGGAAATCGTGTGATCACTCTGGGCACTGCCATCGAGCAACATTTCCTGGTCACGCAGGACTGGGGCATGGGGTCGACGATAGCAGTCTTCCTTGTAATAGCAATGGGACTGACGATGGCCCTCACCGACAGCCATGGTAGAGAGGGGAGGGCGTAGCATGAGCTCAGGCTCGAGTATACTGAATGGTCCGAATAGGCGTAAATTCGATGTGGGCAAGGTGTATCTCGCGTTCGTGTTCATGCTGCTGTATGCGCCGATAGCCTACCTGATGTACTACTCGTTCAACAGCGCCGGCAATATGCGCGCCTTTGAAGGGTTCACATGGGAGTGGTACGCCACGGTGCTGCAAGACAGGCGGATGATAGCGATCGTCCTCGACACGCTCGTCGTGGCGTTGCTGGCGGCGGCCATCTCGACGGTGATCGGCGTAGCGGGGGCGCTGGCTATTAACAACGTGCGCACACGGCGTATGCGCAACGCTCTCCTCACTCTGAACAACGTGATGATTGTAAGCCCAGACGTTATCATCGGCGCATCATTCCTGATGCTGTTTGTTGCGGCCAAGATGGAACTGGGGTTCGCGACGGTGTTGCTGGCGCACGTGGCGTTCAGCGTTCCAATTGTCGTGCTGATGGTCTTGCCAAAGCTGCAGGAGATGAGCCCGACTCTGATCTATGCAGCCCTCGACCTGGGCGCCAGCAGCCGCGACGTGCTCACGCGGGTCATCGTGCCTTACATTGCACCGGGCATCCTTGCAGGGTTCTTCATGGCCTTCACCTACTCTCTCGACGACTTCGCCGTCACGTTCTTCGTCACGGGAGGCGGTTTCACCACTCTGTCGGTGGAGATATACTCCCTTGCCAGACACGGGATCTCACTGACGATCAATGCGCTGTCTACAATGATGTTCGTTGTGACGTTCGCCCTTGTCACCGGCTATTACTTCATCACGACCCGTCAATCGCGGGGATTGCGAGAATCGCGCGAG
>DBQN01000070.1:2344-9687 GCA_002305255.1 Firmicutes bacterium UBA1393
CAGGGATACACCGAGGGCAACACACTTGTCGTATACAACTGGGGCGACTACATCGATCCCGACCTCCTCGACGAGTTCTATGAACAGACCGGGATCAAAGTCATATACCAGACCTTCGACTCGAATGAAGCCATGTTGACCAAGGTGTCGAGGGGCGGTGCTACGTTCGACGTGGCAGTGCCGTCAGACTACACTGTCAGCAAGATGATCGATCAGAACCTGGTCCTTCCCATCGACCACTCCAAGCTTCCGAATCTGGTGCACATAGATCCGAGTTTCATGGGGTTACCGTTTGATCCCGAGAACAACTACTCGGTGCCCTACTACTGGGGCACGGTTGGCATCGTGTACAACCCAAAGATGCTCGGCAGCAAGACGATTACCAGCTGGAGTGATCTGTGGGATCCTGAGCTTCGAAATGAGATCCTGCTCGTCGATAGCGCCCGCGAGGTCGTGGGGTTTGCTTTGAACAGCCTGGGCTACTCTCTGAACGACACCGACCCTGACCACCTCGAGGAGGCCAGGCAGCGCCTTAGCGAGCTGATGCCGAACGTCAAGGCCATAGTGGGCGACGAGATCAAGTTGCTCCTGGCCAATGAAGACGCCGCCATAGGAGTGATATGGGCAGGCGATGCATCCATCGCCATCGCTGACAACAGCGATCTCGACTACGTGTTGCCCGTGGAAGGCACGAACCTCTGGATGGATAGCATGGTCATTCCGTCGAGCGCGACCAACATCGACGGAGCACACCGGTTCATCAACTTCCTGCTCGACCCCGAGGTAGCCGCCCGCAACACCGAGTATATCGGTTACTCCACCCCAAACGCCGGCGCCATGGAGTTGCTCGACGAGGAGATCGTCGGAGACGAGCGATTCTATCCCCCGGCTGAGGTCACGGCGAAGATGGAGGTATACGAGAACCTCGGCAAGAGGATGCTCGCTCACTATAACGAATTGTTTCTAGAGTTTAAGATGCGCAGGAAGTAGGTGCGCCCAAACTCCAAAGCGCATGCCACTCTACGAAGCACACACCACGCACCCGTCAGGCACACGACTTGCACGTGTTACGCACACGTCGCACCTAAGCTAAGCCGATGCCCGGGCCCGCGCCAGAGCATGCGCTGGGGGCCACGCCCCCGGTCAGCTCCCCGGCCAGCGCCCGGGTCGGCCCACGCCCCAGGCCGCTGCTCCAGGCCGCTCCCAGTCGCCGCCCCGGCCTGCCCGTGCCCCTGCACCACCCTGCCATCTGAGGCCACTCTCTGCTAGCACCTTCAGACCTGCTGTCGCGTATCAATACATAACAGCATGACGGCTCAACGCCATGCCGTGAAGATGTAGCCGACCGCGAGCATCAGTGTGAGGGAGGTACAACTGGCAATGGGCATTGCAGGCTTGATGGATGGCCTTCGGACGCTCGGCGTCAGGCTGGCCCTGAGCTACCTCGACCGTAATCCAGACAAGAACATTCCAAGAATCCTCGACTTGCTCATCAAGTGCGGTGACAACGAGCACGTGGCTCCCAAGGCCCGGGCGGTCAGAGCTATGCTGGACGATCCGAACAACAACTGGTATAGACTGATTCGCAGTCTCTGGACTGACATCGACACCGGCGTCAGGCGCACTCTCTTCACTAATGCAGTCATCAATGCCGCCGTCGTCGGACTGAGACGTCAAGCCAGTGCACGCACAAAGTATGGCTGCAACGTGCCATGGGCGATCCTGATGGATCCCACCTCAGCGTGCAACCTCCGCTGCGTGGGTTGCTGGGCAGCCGACTACGGCACCAAACTGAACATGAGCCTCGACACGTTGGAGAGCATCATCACGCAAGGCAAAGAGCTGGGCATATACTTCTACATCTACTCAGGCGGCGAGCCCCTGGTGCGCAAGCGCGACATCATCAGGCTCTGCGAAGCCCATCCCGACTGCGTGTTTCTGGCCTTCACCAACGGCACGCTCATCGACGATGAGTTCGCCAACGAAATGCTGAGGGTCAAGAACTTCGTGCCGGCCATAAGCATCGAAGGCTATGAGGGGGAGACTGACTCCCGCCGCGGCGCAGGCACCTACCAGGCCGTCATCAACGCGATGCAACTCCTTCGAGACCGGAAGCTGCCCTTCGGTGTGTCGTGCTGCTACACCAGCCGCAACACCGAGGTCATCGGCAGCGAGAAGTTCGTCGACGACGTGATAGCCCGGGGCGCCAAGTTCGCCTGGTTCTTCACGTACATGCCCGTTGGCGTCAACGCCGCACCGGAGCTCATCGCCCGCCCGGATCAGAGGGAATACATGTACCGTCAGATCCGCGCCTTCCGACAGACTAAACCCATCTTCACGATGGACTTCTGGAACGACGGCGAGTACTCCGGCGGATGCATTGCAGGTGGACGCAGATATCTGCACATCAACGCCAACGGTGATGTCGAACCGTGCGCATTCATCCACTACTCCGACAGCAGCATATATGACAAGACTCTGCTGGAGGCGCTCAAGTCGCCCCTGTTCATGGAGTACCACAGGCAGCAGCCCTTCAACTGCAACCACTTGCGGCCCTGCCCACTGCTGGACAACCCGGGCGTACTGGCCGAGATGGTTGAGACTGCCGGCGCAAGGTCTACCGATCTGGAGAACCCAGAGAACGTGCGTGACTTGACTGCAAAATGCACTCCCGCTGCAGAGAGATGGGCACCGGTGGCCCAGCGACTCTGGGACGCCGCGCATCTGGGCAACGGTGCTGCCACAACAGATGACGAAGCGCCGGCACGCGCCTCCTGACAACCTGTCCCGCGACCGCGCTCCTGCGCGGTGTGTGCCCCGCCCACCGACGCCCTGGGCGCAACAAGCAGGAGACTGTGGGTCAACCGCCGAAGGGAAGGCAGATGTCAGTGCGCGCCCTGACGCACGCTGGCTTGCTGGAGGCGATTCTTCGTGAGATTTGATCTGACTGACACCAGGCGCGAGGCCGCGCGTAAGCTGGCCGGCGCCTGCTTTGTGTGCAAGGTGTGCGACGGAGTGGCCTGCAGAGGCCTGATACCTGGCTTCGGCGGCGTCGGCGCTGGTTCAGGCTTCACCAACAACGTAGAGGCGCTGGCAAGGAGGAAACTGAACCTCAGAGTCCTTCATGAGGAGCGCGAGCCCGATACACGCATCCGTTTGTTCGGCATTGATCTGAGCATGCCTATTCTTGGTGCCGCAGTTGCAGGCGTAGGAGTCAACAAGATCAGCGACATGACAGAGCAGGAGCTGGCCGATGCAATGGTGCTCGGACCTGCAGCCGCGGGAACGCTCGGCATGGGCGGCGATGGCGGTGACCCAGAGGTGTTCCGCGCCGGACTCGCTGCCGCGGAGCACGCAGGCGGCGAGGCCATCGTCGTGATCAAGCCTCGCCTGCAGCCGGAACTACTGACGCGCATCGAAGCGGCGAAGCGGGCTCGCGTCGCGGCCATAGCCGTCGACGTCGATGCCGCCGGCCTGGTGAACATGGCCATCCTCAAGCAGAAGGTGGAACCGAAGTCGCCGACACAAATCCGCGAGCTGGTCAACGCCGCAGGCTCCACGCCTTTGATTCTCAAGGGCATCATGACGCCAGACGACGCCCTCCTTGCAGCCGAGGCCGGTGTTGCAGGCATTGTCGTATCGAATCATGGCGGACGAGCCCTCGATTCCACACCGGGCACCGCCGACGTGCTCCCGGCCGTGGCCGCGGCTGTAGCCGGGAGGCTCACGATCCTGGCAGATGGGGGAATCCGTAGTGGTGTCGATGTAGTCAAGATGCTGGCCCTCGGGGCCGACGCCGTACTGGTGGGGCGACCGCTAGCCATAGCAGCAGTGGGCGGCGGCGCTGAGGCCGTCACCGCTCAGTTGGCCGACTACGCCGCGCAGCTGCGAGTCGCTATGACCTTGACGGGCTGCTCATCGATAGCTCAGATCGTCCAACACGTCCTATGGGACGGCGGCGACGCTTAGGGCAGCACCGGGAGCAACGCGCCCACTTCCGTGTTTCAAGTCTGAATCAAGTTCGGCCGTTCCCAGCTGGCATGATTGTTGCTACCCAATCAGGTGTAAGCGGCGACGCATTTGCGTCCAGCGTGCAGATGAGGAGGCAGCGAGATGACACTCCAGCTCAAGTTCGGCACAGATCACGTCGACCTCGATCTCTCGGCTTTCAACATCTCTCCGACGGTGCTCACGGGCAAGCATCCTCCCAAACTAGAGGATCCTGTGGCCGGGGTCATTGAAGCCATGGCCCACCCCATCGGGTCAGGCACGATAGCCGAGGAGATCGCGCGCCGCAGAGCCCAACAGGCCGTGATAGTCGTTAACGACGTAACGCGTCCAACCCCCAACCACCTGATGCTTCCCCCCATCCTCGCCCAGGTCGAGGCGGCCGGGATACCCCGTGCCAACATCACCCTCGTGGTCGCCACAGGCATCCACCGCGGCGATACGGCTGAAGAGATGGCCGCCACCCTGGGCCCCGACATCGTACGAGATTATCGAGTCGTGAATCACGACTGTGATGACACCGATAACCTCACGTACGTCGGCACACTGGTCCACGGCACAGAGTTTTACGTGAACAAGTTCGTCTATGAAGCCCAGATGGTAATCACCACAGGCGTCATAGGCCCCCACTACTTCGCCGGCTTCTCCGGCGGCCGCAAGTCCATCTTCCCGGGTGTATCGGCCAGGAAGTCCATCGAACACAACCATTCGCTGATGAAGTCACCACTCGCCGCAGTCGCTTCCCTCGAGAGCAACCCAGTCAGTGAGGAGATGGTGGATGCTGGCCGCAGGGTCGATGTGGGCTTCATCGTGAACGTCGTTGTAGACGCATCGGGTACGGTCTGCGCCGTCGTCGCAGGCGACATGGAACAGGCATGGCTTCGCGGTGTGGAGATGTGCCGTGACATCGCGGTCACTCCTATCGAGGCCCTCTATGATGTGGCCATCGCCAGCTCAGGCGGCTATCCAAAGGATATCAACATCTATCAGGCACAGAAGGGCCTTGACAACGCGCAGCGTGCGGTGCGCCCCGGCGGCACCGTCGTGCTCGTGGCCGACTGCTCCGAGGGATACGGCGAGAGCACCTTTGAGGACTGGATGCTGCACGCCTCGACGGTAGACGACATCCTAGAGCGCTTCGCCGTTGAGTTCAAGCTAGGGGGGCATAAGGCCTACAGTCTCGCCAGAGTCATCAAGGAGAAACACGTGATCCTGATTTCAAGGCTGCCTGACTCAACAGTACGGCAGCTCTTCATGACGCCAGCACACTCCATGGATGAAGCCCTTGAACTAGTCCGTGCTCGGCATGGCCGCGACTTCTCTTGCGTCGTGCTGCCCAGCGCCGGCGGTGTGGTCCCGTCGCTGATTTACTGATGGTTATAGTTGTAGAGGAGGAGACGCATGAACAGACTGAGTATCGCAGTAGTGCCCGGTGATGGCATCGGCACCGAGATCATGGCCGAAGGCTTGAAAGTACTGAACAAGGCAGCCGAAGTCCATGGCGGTCTCGCTTTCGACTTCTGCACCTACCCGTGGGGCTGTCAGCACTACCTGAGAACCGGCAAGATGATGGATGACGACGGTCTATCAATTCTGAAAGACTCCCAAGCCATCCTGTTGGGCGCCGTCGGCGCCCCCGGCCTGGTGCCCGACCATGTCTCTCTCTGGGGATTGCTGCTGCCCATCCGCAAGACCTTCAACCAGTACGTGAACCTTCGTCCGATCAAGCTCCTGGCCGGCGTGCCCAGCCCCCTCGTGGGCAAAGGCCCCGAACACATCGATTTCGTCGTCGTTCGCGAGAACACTGAAGGCGAATACGCAGGCGTCGGCGGCAGGGTTCACAGGGGAACCCCATATGAGACTGCCATGCAGACCGCCGTATTCACCCGAACCGGCACTGAACGTATTATCAGGTACGCCTTCGAGCTTGCGCGCTCACGGAGCAGGCAGAAGAGACTGCTTTCCGTGACAAAGTCAAACGCGTGCAACTACAGCATGGTGTTCTGGGACGAAGTGTTCCGTGAGGTCGGCCGTGAGTACCCCGACATCGAACAGGTTCAGGCACATGTAGATGCCGCGTCGATGTATCTGATCACCAAGCCCGAGTGGTTCGACGTTGTGGTCGCATCCAATCTGTTCGGCGACATCCTCACCGATGAGGGCGCAGCTATCCAGGGCAGCATCGGCCTTGCCGCAGGAGCGAACCTCAACCCCGAGAAGAAGTTCCCCTCTATGTTCGAGCCCATCAGCGGGTCTGCGCCCGACATCGCCGGCAAGGGCATAGCGAACCCTATTGCCATGATCTGGTCAGGAGCCATGATGCTTGACTTCCTCGGGTATCCCGAACTGAACAACCTCATCATCCGCGCTATCGAGCGCACTCTCGTCGACCCCGCAGGCCCGCGCAGCCGGGATCTGGGCGGCACTGCCACCACGGCGGAAATGGGCGATGCCGTGTGCGCCAACCTCGTAGCGTTAGCTTCGTAGCTGAGCAATCGTTTTGGCTGTCGCGTACCGTTCCCCATCACTCAACGACTATGGCCCCGCGGTATTCCCGCGGGGCCATGGCCATCGTCGCTTGTCATACCTTCTTGCTCATCTATGCCTGTATACCATGGCATGCGGCTGGCCGGGCACACGCAAGCCCTAGCCTGTGCCACGATTCGCTAGAACAGGATTCCTCTCGGCAGCGGCACCTCCAGAAGCGTCGCGAAGGCCACGTAGAAGAGGCCGAGCTCAATCGCTACAGCGATGATGGATCTGGTGAACGCGGCAGCAGTCCTCGCTTTGCGATCAATCACCAGCATCAGCAACCCCACGGCGATGACGCTGACGACGTAGAAACCGATGACTTCCATCAACGCGATCCAACCCGCAGCGATTAGCAGGATGGCCGCCACTGTGCCCATGCGCGGCGCTACGATGTCGTTCTTGGGCCACTCCTTCTTGACGAATACGGAGACAAGAAGGCCGGCGGAGAGCACCCCCATGGCGATTAGAACGGCCCTTGGGAACACGATGCCGAAGAAAGGAATGCCGCTGATCTGTGCCGTGAACACGCCAACGATGATCAGCATCAGCAGCGACGCCAGGAAGTCGCTGTTACGCATTGGCCGCAGCCCCCTTTGCGCGTCTGGTTCTGATGGCTTTGGCAACGATCGGCCATGCCAGCGATATGACTGACAACACGATCATGAGCAGAGATATAGGCCGCGTGAAGAAGATGCCGTAGCCGGCGCCGGATGCTCTACCCATTAGCGTCGCCTGAACGAACCCAGTCTCTGCCAGGGGACCGAGGATGAGCCCCAGCACGATGGGCGCGGGATCCACCTTCA
>DBQN01000003.1:0-29074 GCA_002305255.1 Firmicutes bacterium UBA1393
GGCACGGCCCCGTCTATCTTGACACGGACTTAGTGATGGAATACACTAGTGATGCGTGGAACGGGTCGGGGAATTTCGGATAATGCTGGTCGGATGATGGCAGCGGGAGAGTCCCGCCGCGGCTGTGCCGCAGGCGGGCGCCGAAGGAGCAATGGCGTTCGCGTTACCGCAGCGAACACAAAAACTCTCAGGCATAAGGACCGCGACCGAACGACATCTCTGGAGAGCTTCTGAGGCACCGAAGGAGTAAAACTCTCAGGTCCAAATTACAGAGAAGCGAGCGGCAAGGTAGTCTTGCCATTTCGTCTTCTCTGTATGTTTTTGTACGGGCGGCGGATGCTGGGCGATGATAGACGATGCCGGACGATGACGAGCAATGAACAGCCATTACAGCGCCACCACCGCCACCTGATCGACAGCCAACTTCGGAGGAGAGCCCGGATATGCGAACTGCAGGCACCGACAGCAATTCGAAACGGACCTACAAGATCGTGACCAACAATCCGACCGTGGCGGCACGATGGCCGCACGAGGCCGAGGTGGTCACCGGCGGGCCTGAGAACGTATACCGGGCGGCACGCGATCTGATCCACTGCGGGCACATGTTGCTCACGCATCCGCTGGCCGGGAGCGTGAAGCCCAACGAAAGCCCATATCGGTCGGTCATCGTGACTCGCGATCCGCGGCCTACAGTGGATCTCGATTCGTTGCGCCTGATAGAGGCAGCTCTGTCGGCTCTGGACAAGCTAGTTGCGTCGAGCGGGCTGCGGTATGGCCGTGGTGCCGCTGCCACGGTGCAGCTGCCGCCTGAGCTAGACGCGGACTATCGCATGATCGACTCCTCGCTCATGGAGAGCGCGGTTCAGAGCCTAGACGAGTTCTAGAACGAATTCTAGGGGGTAGCCAGGTATGGCAGTTATCGAACGAGACGTGGTAATCATCGGAGGCGGACCGGCAGGCCTGGCGGCAGCCATGTACGCAGCCCGCGCCAAGCTGAGTACTCTAGTTATCGAGAAGGCGAATCCGGGTGGCCAGTGCCGCACGACTTACTCAATGGAGAACTACCCTGGTTTCGCGCGGGGCATGACCGGTCCGGAACTCATGGACCGATTTGCCGATCACGCCAAGGAGTTCGGCGCCGAGATCGTGCGCGACGCAGTAGCCAGTGCCGACTTCACCGGCGATGAGCACGTTCTCCGCACCGCCAAGGGCGACGAGTATCGTGCTAAAGCCGTGATCGTCGCCGTAGGCGCCGAACCCCGCACGCTGAACCTCCCCGGCGAACACGAGCTGAGAGGCAAGGGAGTATCCTACTGCGCTACCTGCGATGCCGACTTCTTCGAGGACCTCGACATCGTGGTGATCGGCAACGGCGACGCTGCGGTGGAAGAGGCCATGTATCTGACGAAGTTCGTCAACTCCGCCACGATGATCGTCGTGCACGACGAGGGCGTGCTGGATGCCACCGCCATCATCCGTGATCGGGCGTTCAAGAATCCCAAGATGAAGTGGGTATGGAACTCGGTGGTCGAGGAGATCAACGGTGACGGCATTGTGGAGTCAGTGACATTGCGCAACATCAAGACGAATGAGAGCACCGAGCTGCCCACCAATGGAGTGTTCGTGTTCGTCGGCACTGTGCCGAAGACCGACTTCCTGAGGGGGAGCGGGCTTGAGCTGGACGCCCGCGGCTACGTGCCCACCACCGCACAGCTCGAGACCAACGTCCCGGGTGTGTTCTGTGCCGGTGACGCCAGGGTGAAGTATCTCAGGCAGGTGGTCACTGCTGCCGCCGACGGAGCCATAGCCGCCGTCGCCGCCGAGAAGTATATCCATGAGGAAGAGACCTTCCGCGAGTCAGTGCTCGAGCCCGAGCTGCCTGTGATGGTCGCGTTCTGGAGCCCGACATCCCAGGCGTCCCTGGACTTCCTGCCAGCGGTCGAGCGGGTGGCTAGCCGCCGCCAGGGCCAGATGGAGCTCGTGAAGATAGATATCTACAAGAACCAGAGAGTTGCCAAGAGGTATGGGATCGAGACAGCGCCCACGATAGCCTTCTTCCGCGGCGGTGAGCTGATCGAGAAGGCACCCTGGCCCACGACGGAGCATGATCTGGAGCTCGAGGCCGACAGGATATGAGCGCGGCACAGTCCGCGACTCCGTCTGCTGGCCGCAATGATCCCAGTGATCGCGGCAAGCTACGCAGATGAGGAGGTGAAATCGGATGATCGAGGTCAACAAGGAGAACTTCGAGGCCGAGGTCTTGCAGGCACCAGGTCTCGTGTTGGTTGACTATTGGAGCGAGAAGTGCGAGCCGTGTAAGGCGCTGGTGCCGGAGGTTGAGGCACTGGCGGAGAAATACGCGTCTAGCATGAAGTTCTGCAAGCTGAACGTACTCGAGAACAGGCGCCTGAGCATCAGCCAGAAGGTGCTGGGCTTGCCAACCATCATCGTCTACAAGAATGGCGAGAAAGTGGCAGAGCTGACGAAGGACGAGGCGACAGCCGCCAATATCGAGGCCATGATAAAGGGGCAGATCGAATAATGCGTTTGGAGTTAGGCAGAATCAACATCTCTGACGTTCAGTTCGGGCCCGCCACCGAGGTGCGCGGAGGCGTGCTCTACGTGAACCGCGAGGCCGTACAGGCTCTCGTGCTTGAGGATGAGAGGCTCGTCAAGGCCGACATCGAGCTGGCGCGGCCTGGTGAAGAAGTGCGCATCATCCCCGTGAAGGACGTAATCGAGCCCAGAGTCAAAGTATCCGGCTCAGGCCAGGTGTTCCCTGGAGTTCTGGGCAAGGTCGACACGGTGGGCGACGGCCGCACCAACGTGCTTTCCGGCGCCGCTGTAGTCACCACCGGGCGGATCGTCGGCTTCCAGGAAGGCATCATCGATATGTCGGGCCCCGGCGCCGAGTACACTCCGTTCTCGAAGCTCAACTCGGTTGTGCTGGTGGCTGAGCCCGTGGAGGGACTCGCGCAGCACGAGCATGAGGCCGCAATCAGGAAGGCCGGCCTGCGCCTGGCAGCTTATCTTGGGGAAGCTGCTCGCAACGTTGAGCCCGATTCAGTTGAGACCTACGAGTACCTGCCGCTGCCGCAGCAGCTGGCCGCCTATCCTGATCTTCCGAAAGTGGTCTATGTGTATATGCTCCAGAGCCAGGGCCTGCTGCATGACACATACGTCTATGGCGTGGACGCCAAGCGCATCCTGCCCACGCTGATCAGTCCCACTGAGGTCATGGACGGCGCCATCGTGTCAGGCAACTGCGTGTCGGCGTGCGACAAGAACACGACCTACCATCACCAGAACTCGCCTGTCATCCACGAGCTGCTCAAGAGGCACGGCGTCGACTATAACTTCCTCGGCGTGGTGATCACCAACGAGAACGTGACCCTGGCCGACAAGGAGCGTTCGTCCAGCTACACTGCCAAGCTCGTTGAGATGCTCGGGGCCGACGGAGCCATAGTCTCAGAGGAAGGCTTCGGCAATCCCGACGCCGACCTCATCATGAACTGCACCAAGCTCGAGCGTAAGGGCATCCGCACAACCCTGGTCACCGACGAGTATGCTGGCCGCGACGGGGCGTCGCAGTCGCTGGCAGATGCCAACCCGCTGGCCGACGCAGTCGTAACGGCGGGCAACGCCAACCAGGTCATAGTGCTGCCGCCCATGAAGCGCGTGATCGGTCACCCGTCGGCAGCCAACGTGATAGCCGGCGGATGGGACGGATCTCTGGCCGCCGATGGTTCCATCACGGCAGAGATACAGGTCATCACCGGATGCACAAACGAGCTGGGCTTCTCCTACCTCACGGCGCGCGAGGTGTAACAGCACACGGCGCAACACCGCGAGGCGTAACAGCCCGTGAGCAGTCGCGGCCATCAGCTCGTGAGGCCGGGTTCAGTGGCCCAAAACGCCACAATTGCCTGGCGATCCAGTGTCTGGTTAGAGAACAATGAAAGGAGATATGGCAATGATTCTTCGTGGTAAGAAAGTCATCGCCCTCGGTGATCGCGACGGCGTGCCGGGTGGCGCCATCGAAGAGTGCGTCAAGTCAGCCGGCGCGGAAGTGATCTTCTCCGTCAGCGAATGCTTTGTCTGAACGGCTGCCGGCGCCATGGACCTTGAGAATCAGGCCAGAGTGAAAGAACTGGCCGAGAAGTACGGGCCGGAGAACGTAGTGGTTGTGATCGGAGGAGCTGAGGCTGAGGCTTCAGGTCTCACCGCCGAAACAGTCACTGCAGGCGACCCGACTTATGCAGGTCCGTTGGCGGGAGTCCAGTTGGGACTGAGCGTATGGCATATCGTGGAGGACGAACTCAAGCAAGAGATTGACCCCGCGGTGTATGAAGACCAGGTAAGCATGATGGAAATGGTGCTCGATGTGGACGCGATCAAACAGGAGGTTAGCTCCATCCGCCAGCAGTACAGCAAGTATTGATGCTCAGGCGTGAAGTGCTAATTCCTCCCAGGGGGAGAGCTATATGAACGACAAACTCCGTGTTGTCCACTATCTGAACCAGTTCTTCGGTCAGATAGGCGGAGAGGACAAAGCGGGAATAACGCCAATTGACAAGCCCGGCCATGTTGGCCCAGGCATGGCTCTCGCGGCAGCCCTCGGCGACGCCGCCCAGATCGTGGGCACCGTCATATGCGGTGACACCTACTTCGGCGAGAACATGGATAAGGCCACCGATGAAGTGGTTGAACTCATATCCAAGTACCAGCCGGATCTGGTCATCGCCGGGCCTGCTTTCAACGCGGGACGTTATGGCACTGCCTGCGGGGCAGTGTGTGCAGCCGTGGCCGAGCGCCTGAAGGTGCCGGTCGTGAGCGGCATGTATCCGGAGAACCCAGGCGTTGATATGTTCAGGAGCAAGGTCTACATTGTGGAGACTGGAGACAGCGCTGCAGGAATGAGGCAGGCCGTTCCGAAGATGGCCGCCCTCGCACTGAAGCTGGTGGCAGGTCAGGCAGTGAGCCCGGCCGTCGACGGTTACGTCTCCAGAGGGATCCGCGAGAACTACTTCGCCGAGACCACCGGCGCCGCCAGGGCCGTGGAGATGCTCGTCAAGAAGCTGAAGGGTGATGCCTTCACAACCGAGTATCCCATGCCCAAGTTCGACCGTGTGGAGCCCAACGCGCCCATCGCCGACATGTCGAAGGCAACCATCGCGCTGGTGACCTCAGGCGGAATCGTGCCGAAGGGCAACCCTGATCATATCGAGTCATCATCAGCGTCGAAGTTCGGACGCTACAGCCTCGAGGGCGTCGACACACTCACGGCCGACAGCCACCAGACCGCCCACGGCGGCTATGACCCGGTATACGCCAACCAGAATCCCAACAGAGTGCTTCCCGTTGATGTCATGCGCGACCTTGAGCGCGAGGGCGTCATCGGCAAGCTGCACAACACGTTCTATGCCACAGTTGGCAACGGCACCAGCGTGGCCAATGCCAAGAAGTACGCCGCCGCCATCGCCAACGAGCTCGTAGAAGCCAAGGTGCAGGGCGTCGTGCTCACATCCACCTGAGGCACTTGCACACGTTGCGGTGCAACGATGGTGAAAGAAATAGAGCGGGCGGGCATCCCGGTCGTGCACATGTGCACGGTAGTGCCCATCTCCCTCACGGTGGGAGCCAACAGGATAGTGCCGACGGTAGCGATTCCGCACCCCCTCGGCAATCCCGCGCTCACCCCGGCCGAGGAAAAGAGCCTGCGTAGGTCGCTGGTGGAGAGGGCCCTTAACGCGCTCTCAACGCCGGTCGAGGGCCAGCAGGTGTTCGACAAGTAACACTGCCAGAAGTGCGAGGCCCCGGCTTAGCCCGGGGTCCTTCGTACACCACGGCATACTGGAGGTGCGACAATGGATTCCGCTGTCGTGCGCGACACCAGCTACGCGCTGGTCCACGCGCCTTCGCTTCTCGTGCACATGGGCACCACCCAGACCGTTGAGCGCGAGGCCAACCCTGATTCCGAATACCTTCGCAACATCACATCGCACCTGCGCTCCTACGAGAGCTGCGTCGCGTATCCGCCCAACCAGACCTACATCGGCAACATGACCCCGGTTGAGCTGGCAGCCATCGAGAGGCCGTGGTTCGAGCGGCCCGTCGAGAACGCGCGCCGCTACAGCGCCGCCGGCCAGATCATGCCCGAAGACGAGTTCTACGCATGGATGAAGATTGTGGACAGCTTCAACCTCGTGTTGCTCGAAGACTCCTTCACCTCCGACGTCGCGAAGCGGATGGCAGAATCGTCTCCAATATGGCAAGACGGCGACGCCGCACGCCTCGGAGCCGGGGTACCGGCTGAGGAGATCTCAAAGCATCTAGACGGTGGCAAGGCCAGTGCCAAGGCCGAGCCTCTCTATCTGGGAGACCGCCTCGTTGGCTGTGTGAAGGCAGCCCATGAGCGAGACCGGGCGCTCACTGCCCACGTGATGACCGAGAATCTCGCCGTGAAGGCCTCCGGCGTAGTCGCGCTGAGGCACCTTATAGCCAGGGGCTCCGTGAGCGCCGCCGACGTCGATTACATCATCGAGTGCTCCGAGGAAGCCTGCGGCGATATGAACCAGCGCGGCGGGGGCAACTTCGCCAAGGCCGTGGGCGAGATGGCCGGCTGCGTCAACGCCACCGGCAGCGATGTGAGGGGATTCTGCGCGGCACCGGCCCACTCCATGGTGATGGCGGCCAGCCTGGTGCAGGCGGGCGTCTACCGCAACGTGGTCGTGCTGGCAGGCGGCGCCACCGCCAAGCTCGGCATGAACGGCCGCGATCACGCGAAGAAGGGCATGCCCCTTCTCGAGGACGTGCTCGGCGCCTTCGCGATCCTCGTGAGCGCCAATGACGGAGTCAGCCCGGTGATCCGAACCGATGCCGTAGGAAGGCACAAGATAGGGTCCGGCTCGTCGCCTCAGGCTGTCATGACCTCCATTGTCCTCGATCCGCTGGAGCGCGTCGGTCTCAGAATCAGCGATGTGCAGCGCTACTCTGCAGAGATGCAGAACCCTGAGATCACCGAGTCGGCCGGGGCCGGAGACGTGCCCAAGTCTAACATGAAGATGATTGCCGCCCTGGCAGTTAAGAAGGGCGAGATCGAGCGCACAGCCATAGACTCCTTCGTGGGTGAGCATGGCCTGGTCGGATTCGCGCCCACACAGGGGCACATTCCGTCGGGGGTGCCCAGCATCGGCTTCCTGCGGGATGAGATCATGGCAGGCAGGATGGAACGCGCGCAGATCATCGGCAAAGGATCGCTCTTCCTTGGCCGAATGACGAACCTGTTCGACGGCGTGTCTTTCCTATTGGAGGCAAACCCCGGCAAGCCGACGGCGCCCGACGGCGCAGAGGACCGGCTGCGCAAGATCATGGCCGACGCCCTGCGCGAGGTGGCGAAGTCCCTCACCGACGATGAGGGAGGTGCGTCGGAATGTCAGATCAGGCAAGGCCGGTCGTAGCCAGGCTCTTTGAGGAGCTTGCCGACGCCATCGAGGGCAAGACCAAGGGGGGCGGCGCCCAGTCTCGCGCGGCCATCGGCGTAACGGTGATGGGAAGCGAGCACGGACCGGCGGAGATCGTCAAGGGAGCCGGTCTTGCACAGTCAGCCAACCCCGGAATCGAGGTAGTGCTGATCGGCCCCGCCGACCTGGGTGGAGCCGTCGCGCCGGCCGGGGTGAGGGTCGTGCCAGCGGTCGACGAAGCCGACCAGCACAGGCAGATGGAACGCCTGCTAGACGCAGGGGAGATCGACGCGTGCGTGACTATGCACTACAACTTCCCCGTGGGCGTCGCGACGGTGGGGCGCGTTGTCACTCCCGGCCGCGGCAAGCCCATGTATCTTGCCACGACGACGGGCACCGCCTCAGTCGACCGGGTAGAAGGAATGGTCAGGAACGCTGTATACGGCATCGCAGCAGCCAAGGCATGCGGTATCGAGCGGCCGACCGTGGGCATTCTCAACGTCGACGGGGCGAGGCAGGTGGAGCGCGCGCTCCGACGCATTTCGGAGGCGGGCTACGCCTTGGAGTTCGCGGAGTCGGCCAGGGCGGACGGCGGTACTGTGATGCGAGGCAATGACCTGCTCATGGGGGTGCCGGACGTGATGGTCACTGATACCCTCACCGGAAACCTGCTGATGAAGATGTTCTCGTCTTACAGCACCGGCGGCGACTACGAAGCCACTGGCTGGGGCTATGGGCCGGGCGTCGGCGAGGGCTACGGGCGGATCATTATGATCCTGTCGCGCGCATCGGGGGCGCCGGTAGTGGCAGGTGCGATAGCCTACGCGGCTGAGCTGGTGAGAGGCGGCCTTGTGAAGGTCGCGAACGCCGAGTTCGCTGCTGCTCGGGCGGCAGGGTGGCCCGGCGGGCGCGATAAGGGCGCCGGAGCCGGAACGGGCGTAGCGCCGGGCAGCGCACCTGGAAGCGGGCCCGGAAGTGTGCCCGGAAGCACGCCGGGCGGAGAGCCTGTGCCGGCACCATCGCCTGCGCAGGGCGAGGTTGCCGCACCGCCTGCAAAGGTGGTCACGGCCGAGATCGCGGGCGTCGACATCCTGGAGCTTGAGAACGCCGTGCGCGTGCTGTGGGCTGCAGGGATATATGCCGAGAGTGGAATGGGCTGCACCGGTCCCATAGTGATGGTGTCGCCTGAAGACAGGGAGCGAGCCGTTGAGGCGTTGAAGCAGGCTCAGTATCTGTAGAGCGGGAGTGCGGGCGCCTGGAGGCGCCTTGCGGTGCCTGTGTGAATAGAGAGGGCGGCGCTCTGTGATGCGCCGCCCGTTACTTTGCGGCGCCAGAGTCGATGGTGAGGGGGAGGGTGAAGCTGAAGGTTGAACCTTGCCCGATCGCTGACTCCACCCAGATCCTTCCTCCAAGCGCCTCCACGAAGGACTTGGATATGTAGAGTCCGAGCCCCAGACCTTCCGCCGCTCTCACCGCCTCGGCCGACCTGAAGTAGCGCTCGAACACATGCGCCTTCTCCTCGTCCGACATGCCCACCCCTCGGTCACTCACCGACACAACGATCTCGCTGTCAGCAGTGTCGATACTGATGGTTACCGGTGATCCGGGGGGAGAGTACTTCACCGCGTTCGACACGAGATTGTTGACTATCCGCTCCAACCTGAGCGGGTCGGTGATGATTGTGGGCAAGTTGTCGGGCCCTATCAGGCCTATATGCGAAGACGGATTGGCGCTGGACAGCACTTCCACAATGTCGGTCATAACGCGCATGACGTCGACGGGCTTGCTATGGATGGGTGATGCGCCGATCTCGAGGCGGGCGGAATCGGTGATGTCTTGAATCATCTCGTTCATCCGCTTGGAGGCCTTCACGATTGAGCTTGCGGCCCTGCGCACTGAGTCGGCCCTCTCGGCTGTCAACTCGATGAGCTGGGCCCTGGCCATGATCTGGGTAAGGGGTGTCCTCAGATCGTGCGATACGAACCTCAGCACGTCCTGTTGCGACTGGCGCATTCGCTGCAGCGTGGTCCAGTCATGGAAGACGAGTATGATCGACTCTAGTGCACCCTCGCTGTCTTGCACTCCACCGCACGTGATCTTGAGGCTCCTGGCGGCGGCGCCGCTGCCCGTCACCACGTCACGACCTTCGGGTGAGATGAACCTGAGCATCGCCTCGGCATCGAATGCGGAGCGCAGTCTCCCGGGGAAGGCCTNNCCCAGGAGCACAGTGAGCGCATCATTGGCGAATCTCACCGCTCCACTTTTGTCGAGGATCACTACGCCGTCTGAAAGACTATTCAGCAATGACCTGATCTGATGGGCGCCCTGTTCCGCAAGGACCAGCGCCCTTCTCTCCGCACGAACCAGCGTTGCCAGGGTGACCATGTTCTTGTGGCTCTCGATTAGCGAAGCGCACTTTCCTGCGACGATCTCGAGCAGGCATACTCGATCCGCTGACGGCTCGTTCGCGCCACGGGGGAAGAGTGCGACTGCGGCGCCTGAACCTTCTGACAGCTGGATGGGGCAGGCAAGCATACCGTCACAGCACATCTGCACCATCAGTTTCTGCTCGTGTGGGCTGGCTACATGTCGGCCGATGTAGATCGGGCGACCTGATGAAATCGCGTCGACTACGGTGGGGAGGGAAGAGAGGTTCACGGATGCAGGAAGTGCTGAGTGCGGGCAGGAGTGGGCGATCAGCCGCAGCTCAAGTCCGTCGTCGGTTGACAACATCGTCCACACATGCTCCGTATCCAGGGCAACGCTGGCTCTCTCCATCAGCGCGTCGAGGGAGGCAACGAGGTCTGCCCCCTGGTCCTGCCCGGGAACACCTGAAAGGACAGTATCGAGCCGGCGTATCAAGCGAATGTGATCCGTCTCTTCGTGCATGCACAGGATTACTAGGCTTCGGCCGGCGTCATGCACGAGGCGGTTCAGCCTCGCCGTCCACAGACCGGGTTCGTGTGACCCTGGATCCTGCCAGGAGAAGCAAGTGTCTAGCGGGCTTTCGGATGTGATCGCCTCTTGACACAGCTCTTCCAGCATCGCGCCGGCTGCCGGGAAGAGCTTAAGAATGTCGCCTCCGCTTTCACAGAGGCCTCCGGCAGTCAGGCGCGCAAAGGCGGAGTTGAAAAGAACCACACATCTCTTGAGCACATCGACGATGGCTGCGGGATCGATCATCGAATCCAGCATGGCTTGGAACGCGTCCGTAGTCAGGAGTTGCACCAAGTCTTCGCCCCCTCAGGGCTGGGCACTTGCTTCAGCGCGACACGACGGGAGCAGCCGGACGCGACATCTTGTGGGCTGACGCCCTGGCCAGGGCTTCCACACGATCAACCACGCGCGGTTCGCCCTCGCCCGTGAGGATGTAGCGGTCGAGCTGCTCATAGCTCATGCCCATTTCCCCTTCATCGGTTTGCCCCGCCCACAGTCCTGCCGTGGGCGGCTTATCGATTATCGCCTGCGGAACCCCAAGATAGCGCGCAAGTTCCCGTACCTCGCTCTTCACGAGGCCGGCAATGGGAGTTATATCTACGCCGCCATCACCGTACTTGGTGAAATACCCTACCGTGAGCTCGCTCCGGTTCGATGTGCCGACCACGAGCAGGTTCAGCTCATTGGCGTAATAGTAGAGGACCGTCATCCTCAGCCTTGGCTTCACGTTCGCTCTGGCCAGATGTGCACGGGCGGGATCAAGCAGGTGAGCGTAGGCGTCAGGCATCACAGACTCCATCATCTGCAGCTGAGCGTCGTAGGCATGAGAGAGATCACACACAATCATTGGGAGACCGAAGGCTCGCGCGCAGTCAGACGCATGCTCAAGATCGGTGGGATCAGAATGGCAGGGCATCGCCACGCCTAGGCATACATCGAAGCCGCACCTTGTGGCGAGACCGGCGACCACTGCAGAATCGATGCCTCCCGACATGCCGAACACGATTCCGCGTGCGCCGGCCGCTGTCACCTGACTGGTCATCCAATCGCATATCGATTTCACTGTGGTCGCGTTGTCCATCACAAGACCTCGATTCTGCCAGTACCTGCGTCACCCAACATTGCCACCAGCCTGGGGTGCGAACAAGCTTAAGTGGCATGGCAGGCCATGCCACTGCGCCCGCCCATAACCCACGTATGCGGCGGGCTGTCAGTGATCATTGGGGTGTAGCCGTGGGGGCTGGTGCAGTAGCCGGTGTCGGTATCGTTTGATCCCGATGCCCACGGCGATCACCGGCGCAGGAGCCTGAGGCCATTGAGGGTGACCAGGAGAATGCTGGCCTCGTGTATGAACATGCCTGACGCCAGATGCACTCGGCCGACCAGTACTCCGGCGAGGAGTACCGCAACTACAACTACCGCGAGTACGACGTTCTGTTTTATGACTTGTACCATTCGACGTGAATGCGCAAATGCCTGCGGAATGCGCATAAGGTTATCACTCATAAGTGCGATATCGGCAACCTCCATGGCCGCGCGGGTGGCCGACGCACCCATAGACACGCTCACATCCGCCATGGCCAGCGCGGGAGCGTCGTTTATGCCGTCGCCGACCATCGCCACCCTGGCCCCGGACTGCTGTAGGCTGCGGATGGTCGCGACCTTATCATCGGGCATGAGCCCGGATCTGACACTCGAAGGTTCTATTCCGAGCAAGCCCGCAACGTGCCTGGCGGCTCTCTCGTTGTCACCCGTGAGCATCACCACGTTCTTGATGCCGGCCTTTGAGAGGGCAGCGATGGCAGCGGCGGCCTCCGGCCGAGGCTGATCCGCTATGCCTATGAGCCCTATTGCCTCTCCGGCGAGGGCGACCAGCGTGACGGTTTCCCCCTGCGCCTCACGGTGCGCGACCATGTGTAGCTGATCCTGCGGCACATCGATACCGAGGGAGCGCATCAATGCCAGATTGCCCACGGCAGTCAGGGCTCCGCCTTCGAGATGGGCAATAGCGCCCTGACCTGCGCGGATCTCCCAATCAAGAGCCGGCAGAGGTTCTACACCATCGGCCTGGGCCCGTGCCAGCACAGCAGTGGCCAGGTGGTGTTCGGAGCGCAGCTCGGCACCGGCGGCAGCGGCGAGAACCTCGTCCGCCGACTTGCCGGCAAAGCCTTCGACAGCCACTACCTGCGGCTTGCCCATAGTTAGCGTGCCCGTCTTGTCGAATGCCACGGTGTCGATGCGAGCTATGCGTTCCAGGCGCTCGCCGCCCTTGATGAGCACGCCCTGGCGCGCGGCTGAACCGAGACCCGCTATAATGGCGACCGGTGCTGCAGCCACGAGCGCTCCGGGGCAGGCGATCACTAGGAACGTCAGGGCCAGGTGAGCGTCGCGGGTTATGGCATACACCAGCACCGACGCCGTGATTACCGAAGGAGTGTACCACTGGGCGAACTTGTCGAGCGTTCTCTGCATCTTCGGCTTCTGGTCGCCTGCCTCAGCAATCATGTAGATGAGACGGCTGAAGGTGGTATCAGTGCCAACCCGCTCAGCCTCGACCTCCAGATAGCCTCCGAGCGTCACTGATCCGCTGGTGACCGCTGTTCCGGCCATTGCCTCAGTCGGCATAGACTCGCCCGTTACGGATGACGTGTCCAGCGACGCGCTTCCGGCTACCACCTTGCCGTCTACCGGCACCATGTCGCCGGGCCGGATGATTACTATATCTCCCTGCCTGACATCGTAAGCCGACACTTCGACGATGTCAGCCCCGCGGCGCACTCGCGCGGTGCGCGGCATCATGTCTACCAGCTCTTTCAGGGCCGACCTGGTGCGCGCAAGGGTACGGCTCTCGAGCCAGCCTCCCAGGGCGAACAGCACCGTGACAACAGCGGCTTCCCATGCTTCGCCTATGATGATGGCGCCAATGGAAGCGAACACCACGAGCAATGCTATGCTGAACTGCTTGAGGCGCAGCTTACCGATGGCTTCACGGGCAATGGGCACGCCCGCTACAAGCGCGATGGCTATCATCAGCCAGTTGATGTAGTGAGTCATCGTGGTCATCGCGGCGTCAACTACCTCTCGTGTCAGTTGCCTGAAGGGGTGCCGGGCACACGGGCGCTAACGCTCAAGCCCATCCTCGATGCAACATCAGCGATCCTGTCATAGGCCACTTTACCCGCGTCGTACTCGACATCGAGGCTTGCTGCGCCGAACACTACCTTGGCCGAGGCGACGCCCGGCAAGGCCCGTACTGCGGTCTCCAGTTTCGCGGCGCACGTAGGGCAATTGAGATTGGAAAACATGATCATCTCACGGCGGATATCTGACATCTGAATGGCCTCCCACTCTAATCGGTTTGATCTCGTTGTTGCCGATCGGCTGAATGCCGTCCGGTCAACTACAGTGTGCCACAGAAGGGCGAATCCGTAATTGACGCGCGTCAAGCCACGGTGAATCGACTCAGAACATGCCCGCCATCTCTTTGAGGCGGACCATGTCAAGGACGGTGATGGCATTGCCCCCTGCACCGGCTCGGGCTATGATGCCCTCATCTTCGAGGGCGCGGAGTCGGCGGCTGAGGCTCTCGGGAGTAGTGCCGATGCGTGCGGCCATCTCTGCCCACGACCCCGTCAGCACCACCTGCCCGCTGCCGGCGTCGCGGGCGAGCCGACGGCCGGCGGCGCATGCGGCGCAGGACACGGTGCCCGTGCCCGCTTCTACCGCTGCCCCAGCCCTGCTTCCGGCTCCGGTGCCAGCGGTCGCCGCCCGAACTAGTTCGGCGGCAAGACGACCGGCCACATCGCGCGCGCCCAGGTCGCCGATGATCTGCTCTGCCCGGGCCAGGCGCCGGGCCAGGTACTCCACAAGGATCATGGCTGACTCGGGGCTCGTTGACAGGGCGGCCAGTGTTTCCTTTCGAGGTAGCTCGCATGCTTCGGCTTCGTCGGCGGCTATCACGTCACCTTCGTACTGCGCCGCGGCGAACATTCCGATCTCACCCATGATCTCGCCCGGCCCGGCCTCGCGGATGATCTGCTCTCTGCCTGTGGTCGAGCATTGAACTATCCGGATATGCCCCGACGCCACGATCAGCAGCGAATCGACGGGGTCGCCTGCTGCCGCAATGAGCTGGCCTTTGCCAAAGTGAAGGTGGCGCATGGTCGAGCTCAGGCGATCGAGGATCTCATCCGGCAAACCCCTGAGCATTGGGACGCTGTCAATACAGCTGTGAACTCGCATCTTGGGCAGTCTCCCTCTCTTGTACAAGTAGGGTCATGTCATGTGAGCGTATTCCATTCCAGAGCTGCGGTTCCTGCCATGCCACTCGCGAGGGGCGAGGGGCGAGAGGCGATAGGCGATAGGCGATACGCGGGGGCGGGGGCAAGGGGGGAGGGTGGGCACAGGTGCCCGGCCAGAATCCATCGGAATTTCGCGGGAACTCCGCAGGTGGCTTCATCGTCTTATTAAGTAACAAGCGAGATGGTAGTCGACTCCGAGGCCACAACACAGCCGGCTGGGCCAAGGAGCGTTATATATGAGGGCGCGGCGCTAGTTCCTGGGCGCAGCGCCCTCCTTGCGTTCCTCTTGAGTCGGGCCGACGGCCCTTGCGAGCGCGGCCCAAGCCGAGCCATCGGGGTTTGTTGGCAGTTACCAGCAGGAACCTAGAGGCCGATGCCGAAAACTGAGAGGGCATCCACAAGCGCTTGGCGGTGATAGTGAATTGAACGGCAACAACAATCGCGGCAGGGCTACAGGTATGAGGAGCGTGGCCTTCTGGATTCAGGCGGCCATGTTCCTGGTGGTCGTCCCATGGATGATGGTGCACCTGTCGCCACATATCGATGTACCCTGGAATCGCAGTCTGTTCGATGTGGCCAGTGTGGGTGTGGGCACCCTCATCAGCGTGCTGGGAGCATACGTGGCCATCAGAGGCTGGCTCTATCTGTGGCTTAACGGAGCGGTTCCGGTTGGGCAGGTGCCCCGGGTTCTGGTGACGAGAGGCATATACCGGTTCGTGATGGACCCGGTCTACTGGGGTTACACAGTGTTCTGGGTAGGCACTGCCATACGCCATCGGAACTACGCGATGCTCCTGATGTCAGTCTACCTTGGAGCGGGCTTTCTGTTGTGGGCTGTGGCGGTGGAACGTCCGGGGCTTCGACGGCGGTACGGCCTGGCGTACACTGAGTATCAACGACAGGTGCCCTCGGTGTTGCCGACGTGGAAGGCGCTCTATTATGACTGGCGCGACCTACCTATATTTTCGCTTATCGTTGCCACTGTCGTGAGAATGGTGTCGCGGGGGCTGTGGGACATTGACGTGAAAGGACTCGAGCATGTCCCGCGTAAAGGCCCTGGCGTCATAGTCTGCAACCACGTCATGTATCTCGACCCCTTCTTGATAGGCATATTCTCCATGACGACCACGAGGTATGTGGCGTCGGATGAACTGTTCCGCAAGCCACTGACGAGATGGTTCTTCGGTGCGGTGGGTGCCATCTCGAAGAAGAGGTGGAGCAGGGATATCGGTGTGCTCAGGAAGATGCACGACGTGCTCAAGCGCGGTGAACTGGTGGCGATATTCCCTGAGGGCCAGCGCAACTGGGACGGGGCGCCGGTGCCTGTGGGAGACGAAACATATCGCCTGCTCATGCATTTAGGTGCGCCGGTGACATGTGTGTGCCTGCATGGCGGGCACGAAGCATGGCCGAGATGGTCGCGGATGCCCGCGCGATCCAAGATGGTGGTGGAGTTCTTCGCTCCGCTGAACCCGTCTGACTACTCTGACGTGGAGGACTTCAGGCGCGATGTGGAGGAGCGGATCTTCTCCTTCGTCCACGACGAGCCCGAGCCCAGGCTGGGGTTCCCCGCGGGGCGGGCGCCGCATCGGGGAATCGCCACGGTGATGTGGGGTTGTATCAAGTGTGGCGCGCCAATGAGCATGGACCACACCGATGTCGGCATGAAGTGTCGAGCGTGCGGAGCGTCTTTCACGGTCACGCCAAGGCTGGAGCTGGTGGATGACGCGACAGGAAACACAATGCTTGAGCGGGACTATCGGGCTACCCTCATAGAGACGCTTGCAGAGGGGCGCATGCTGGACGCGCCGAATGGCGAGTTCAACGCCGTATGCAGCGCTGATGCGTACATCATCAAGTCCACCAGGCAACTTGTTCCGGTGGCCACGGGCAAGCTTGCCTTAGGGGCCGGGCTCACGTTCACGGGGGTGACGGTCGGGGCGAAACCCGATGTCGGTGAACCCTTTGAGATCAGCTACGCCATTGAAGACATCGACTTCACCTACCTCAACCTCGCCAACCATCTGGTGGTGGTGAGCAGGGCTGGAGCGTACCAGTTTCACATCAAGGACGATTCGCCCGTCAGATGGGAGGACTACCTGCTGGTCGCCCGCGGCTCCATCGTGAGGCAGTGGCGCAGCGGCGAGCAGGTGCGGAGGCGGGCCAGGGAGGGAGGATCCAGGCTGGCATGACGACTGAAGCAAACGCGGCTGCCGGCCCGGCGCTGGGCACAGCACCGGGAGCTACGCCGGGAATGGTGCCGGGCACGACTTACAGGCCCGGCAGACCACTGTGGGCAGGGTTGTTGCTGACAGGACTCTACTTCATCGCAATCCCATGGGCTCTGCGCACAGTTGCGGGCTACATCGCCCCGTATGTTTCCGACTCGATGGCCACGGCAACGGTCGCCGCCTACGTACTCGTACCCCTCGGGGTGATCCTCAGCGTACTGGGGGCATATGTCGCAGTAAGAGGCCATTTCATCCTCGCGCACATGGGCAAGGGCTGGCCCGGCGGGCGCACGCTCTTTTTGGTAGACACCAACACCTACAGGTTTGTGCGCCATCCTGTGTACTGGGGCTACACCCTTTTCTGGATCGGTAGGGCGCTCGCGGCGGCCTCGTGGTCGCTCATGGCCGCATCCGGTATCATGGCGCTGGTTTTCATAGCGGTCGCCGCGGCCGAAGAGGCTGATCTTG
Source organism: Firmicutes bacterium UBA1393 (assembly GCA_002305255.1). Classification (GTDB taxonomy): domain Bacteria; phylum Bacillota; class DTU025; order DTU025; family DTU025; genus UBA1393. Next base: position 17,401 of record DBQN01000003.1, read on the forward strand.
CCCGCAGATTCGGCCAGGATTACACCGCATACCGCCGGTCGGTGGGGTGGCTCATTCCGGATTTCAAGACGCTGCTCGACGACATGCGTGACATACCCAACGTTGCTCTGTTCATGATCTCGGTCTCGCGGGCCATCGGCGAGGCGCTGTGGCGGGTAAGGGCAGTCGGGATGGAGAACATCCCGCGCAAGGGCCCGGTGGTGTTTGCGTCTAACCACATGACCAACGCTGACCCCTACGTCATCGGTCTGTTCGGAACAAGGATGATCCATTACGTCACTGCTGACGAGGTGTTCCGCCATCCGTTCGGCCGGTGGTTCTTCGGAGCGCAGGGCGCGATCCGCAAGAAGAAGTGGACCCGCAATGTGTCGGTGTTGCGGGAGATGAAGGACATCGTGAGCAAGGGCGGCGCAGTCGGAATATTCCCGCAGGGGCAATACAACTGGGATGGTGGCAAGAACGTCGTCGGCGATGAGGTATACAGGGTGCTGCACTTCCTGGATGCACCTGTGGTGCCGTCTACCTTTGTCGGCGCCCACGAGGCGTGGCCTGCCTGGTCGTTCTGGCCGGCCATGGGCGATTGGGAGGTCAGGTTCTTCGAACCGGTCCATCCCCGTGACTACCCCGATATCGCCGACTTCCGTGAAGCCCTCGAGTCGAAGATGTTCTCCACACACGGCGCACCGCCCGTGGCCAGGCGCGGCCTCAGGTCGCACAAGGGCATCACCATCGTGATGTGGGGATGTATCAGGTGCGGCGGAGTGGCCACGCTTTCGGAAACGCGGGAGGGCGTTGTGTGCAGCAAGTGTCACAGCGAGTTCACCATCGGCGCTGACCTCAAGATCACCGACAGGACCAATGGCCGCGCGATGACGGAGTGGCAGTACAGGTCCACGCTCCTGAAGATGCTGGCCGACGGGGAGCTGGAAGACTCTCGCGACGGCGTGCTCTGCTTTAGGCGCCGGGCAAAGGCGTTCAAGATCGAGTCGACTGACCTTCTCACCAGGGTTGGCGAAGGGGAGCTTACCGTCACGAACGATCAGCTCACGCTGGATGTCGGCGGGGGCGGCGACGCGCTGGAGATCCCCATAGCCGACATCACCTTCACGTTCCTAAACGCCGCCGGCCACCTCGTGGTATCGGCCGGGCCGCACGGCGTGTTCCAGTTCGCGCTGGAGGGAGATTCAAATCTTCGCCTCGAAGACTATCTGATGTACGCAAGGGGCAATGTGATCCGCACGTGGCCCACGCCTGAAGAGATTCGGGCCCGGGCGCGCGAGCGGCATCGCCAGGTGCAACAGCAATAGTGCCGCTGCGTTCGTTCGGTCGACGGCGGCGCGGCGACAGCCTCAGCGTGCCGTGGAGCGCAAATGAACGTGAAAGGGCCGCCCTGGCATCGATCGTGGCATCGATCCGATGTGGGGCGGCTCTAGTCGCGGCCCTAGCCGCGGTTCTCCTCTTGTCAGTTCTCCCCCAGGTAGGCCTTTCTCACGCGAGGGTCGGCCCTCAGCTCGGCCGCCGGTCCGGAGAGGGCTATCTTGCCGGTCTCCAATACATAGGCGTTGTGTGAGATCCTCAGGGCCATCCGGGCGTTCTGCTCCACGAGCAGGACCGTGGTGCCGGAGTCGTTGATCTCCCTGATCACGCGGAAGATCTCTTGCACCAGCTTCGGTGCGAGACCGAGCGACGGTTCGTCCAACAGGATGATTCTCGGCTCGGCCATCAGGCCTCTGCCTATGGCGAGCATCTGCTGTTCGCCGCCGGAGAGCGTGCCCGCCAGCTGACTGCTCCGCTCCTCGAGCCTTGGAAAGAGCTTGTACACTCGATCCATCGTCGCCTGCCAGCGCTTGGGCTGGCTGCGGTATTTGTATGCTCCGAGCTTGAGGTTCTCTGCGACCGTCAGGGTGGAAAATACCCTCCTGCCTTCGGGCACGTGGGCCACGCCTCTGTTGACGAGCTCGTGGGCAGGCAGGGTGGTGACGTCCTGTCCGTCGAGGAGTATGTGGCCGGCCCTGGGCCTGATGAGACCGGATATGGCGCGCAGGGTAGTGGTCTTGCCGGCGCCGTTAGCCCCGAGCAGGGTCACGATCCTGCCCTCGTCCACATCGATGCTGATCCCGTGTATCGCCTCGACGTTACCGTGGGAGATGCGCACGTCTTTGAGCGATAGCAGGCTCATCTCGCTTCACCCGCCTTCGCGAACTCGTCGTCTTCTTCGTCAGAGCCCAGGTATGCCTCGATCACGTCAGGATTGTGCTGCACCTCTTCGGGTGTGCCCTCGGCGATCTTCCTGCCATACTCCATGACGGCCACGCGGTCGGAGATGCCCATCACCACGCGCATGTCGTGTTCGATCAGGAACACCGTGATCCCTGAGTCGCGGATGTCGCGGATGATCCCCATCAGATCATTCGACTCCTGCTCGTTCAGGCCGCCGGCCGGCTCGTCGAGGATGAGCAGCTTGGGCACAGTGGCCAAGGCGCGTGCGATCTCCAGGCGGCGCCTGTCGCCATATGACAGGTTCTTCGCCAGCTCATCGCGGAACTGCCATATCCCCAGCCTCCGCAGGGCCTCCTCCGCCAGCTTGAAGGCCTTCTCTTCTTCGCGCCGGCGGGCAGCTGTGTTAAGCAGGCATGCGATGAACCCAGCCCTACAGCGGCAATGCTGGCCGGCTACTACATTCTCAAAGCATGTCAAGTTCTCGAACAGCCTGAGGGTCTGGAACGTGCGCGCGATGCCGGTCTCCACCACCTGGTGTGGCAGCAGCGACATGATGCTGGCCCCATCAAAACGCATCGTTCCGCTGTCGGGGCGGTAGATGCCCGTAATCAGGTTGAACACCGTGGTCTTGCCTGCGCCGTTGGGCCCAATGAGACTTGTGATGCTTCCTTTCGCAATGTCGAGACTGAAATCGCTCACCGCTTTCAGCCCGCCGAAGCTCTTGGATACACCTGCGAGACTGAGCATTGCGGTTTCACTGCCGGCCATCGTCATTCTGCGTCACCTCCCTTGACCCTCGTCGACCATCTGGTGCTCGGCCACAGCCCCTGGGGCCTGAAGATCATCATGAGCACCATTGCCAGGCCGAAGAAGAGCATGCGGTACTGCGCGAAGTCGCGCATCAGCTCGGGAAGGACCATCATGGCACCTGAAGCCAGTATCACTCCGGGGATCGATCCGGTGCCGCCCAGGATGACGATGGCGAACAGGCTTACCGAGGCCGCGAAGGTGAATGAGTCAGGTGATATTACCATCATCTTCGTCGCATAGATGGTGCCGGTGGCGCCGGCGATGCCGGCTCCGATCATGAACGCGAGTGACTTGGCCCAGCGGGTGTTGATGCCCGTAGACTCGGCCGCCACAGCGTCCTCGCGCACGTAGTTCCAGGCTCGCCCGATGCGGGAACGCTGCAGGCGGAAGAGGGCGAACAGCAGGAGGGCCACGCACCCCCATACCAGCACGTAGAAGTCGATGGGTGACTGTATCACGCGACCGAACACCCTGAACTGGTCAAGCACGATGAGCCCGTTAGGCCCACCGGTGAGACCGAAGGGGTTGTTTATGAGGGTTATCCTGATGATTTCATTGAGGCCCACCGTGACCATCAGCAGGTAGTCGCCTCTCAAGTGCATGATGGGTGCCGTCAGCACGTTGCCGGCAATGGCCGCCGCAACACCGCTTAACAGCATCAGCACCCACATGTTAATGCCGAAGCGCTGCGACAGGATGGCGGCGGTATACGCGCCTACGGCGTAGAACGCCGTGTGCCCCATGTTGAACAGGCCGACTTCACCAACGATGATGTTGAGCGACAGGCCCAGCAGCACGTTGATGCCCCAGAACACGCACACGTCGATCCAGTAATCAGAAACGAAGAACGGGAACACGATGAGGAAGGCGGCCAGCACCATGAGGAATGCGCTGTTCGCCGACACCGACATCCGTGACATCCGGCTACGCTCAGTCTTCATACCTTCTCAGCCACCCTTTCACCCAGGATGCCGGTTGGCCTGAAGATGAGCAGCAGGATGAGGATGCCGAACACCATCACGTCTTTCCACGCGGCTGAGATGTAGCCGGCGCCCAGCATCTCGAGGATCCCAAGAAGCAGCCCGCCCACCATTGCCCCGGGGATGTTGCCGATGCCTCCCAGAATGGCGGCGGTAAACGCCTTCAGCCCGTACGACCAGCCCACTGTGAAGTGGATCTGCCTGTAATACAGCCCAAGAAGCACCCCTGCGATTCCTCCCAGGGCAGGGCCGATGATGAAGATCAGCGTGATGACGCTGTTAACGTTGATTCCCATGAGCCGGGCGGTATCGTGATCGATGGCGGTGGCCCGTATCGCGGTGCCCGCCGTGGTGCGCTGAACGAACAGGTAGAGACCTACCATGAGCATCAGCGATATTCCTATGATCAGAAGCTGCATGAGGCTGACGCTTACTCCGCCGATGTTCCACGCAGCATCAGGCGCCGCCCAGGGCGGGTATGCCTGGAACCTTGCTCCCCAGATCAGCATCGCGGCGTTCTGGAGGAACTGCGACACGCCCAGAGCCGATACGACGGCGGCGAGCCTGCCAGAGCGCCTCAGCGGGCGGTAGGCGACACGCTCCACGAACACGCCAAGGAGTGCTACACCCAGTGTGGCGATGGCAGTAGCGATGAGGAGGACTAGCCACAAGGGGAGACCAACTGCGGCGAGAAAGGTGACGAGCACTGTGTAGCCCAGATATGAGCCCATCATGAAGAAGTCACCATGGGCGAAGTTGATCAGTCGCATCACTCCGTACACCATCGTGTAACCAAGAGCGATCAAAGCATAGACGGCCCCAACAGTGAGGCCGTTAACCATCTGGCTGAGGAAGAATACCATACTAAAGGTCATCGTCCTTCACAACGCCGAGTCCGAACCAGGCTCCCCGCAGGGAGCCTGGCTTCAGCCTCGGTAATTCGCAACTCTGATTCCTGTAGCGTTACTTGCGTTGTAGAAGGGAGATGCCTGCACCCCCCATCTCGATGAAGTATCGCGCGAGCGACGGTTACAGAGCGTTAGCGACGGGGCCTGAAGTCACCCTCGCCGAACACCTCGTACGCCAGGTAGATGGCGCCTTCCCTGTCACCTACTGCATCGAAGGAGATGGGGCCGGTGATTCCTGGGTAGTCCTTGAGGTTGTTGTGCAGGTAGTTCATGAGAACGTCGGAGTTCGTTGACTTCGTCGCCTCGATTGCCGCGCAGATCACCTTGAACGCATCGGCGGCATATACCGGCCAGGGGCTCGACGGAGCCTCACCGTGCCTGCGGACATACTCTGCCACGAATGCTTTGGACTCAGGGTAATCGAGGTCGGTGGGGAGGGGCTCCTGGGTCATCAGGGCGCCCTTAGCTATGTCGATACCCGCGATCTTGATGAACTCATCGTTAACTGCAGCATTGCCGCCCACAAAGGGGGCCTTGATCCCGAGGGTGCGCATCTGCCTGATGATGAGGCCTGCCTCGGAGTAGTAGCCCGTGAAGTACACAACGTCGGGGTTGGTTCTGCCCATGCGCCCCAGAATTGCCGTGAAGTCGCGCTCACCGGGGGTGATGGCATCGTAGAACACTACCTCGGCTTTGCCCTGGGCCAGGATGGGGCGGCGTGCCGCCTCGGCAAGGCCCTTTCCGAACGTCGTGTTGTCGTGGATTATGGCGATGCGCTTGGCCTTCAGGGTGTCGGCCGCGAAGTTCGCAAAGAACTCGCCCTGCCTGTCATCGCGGAAACACGTCCTGAAGAAGTACTTGCGCCCATGGGTAGTCAGCGACTCGGCGGTCGAGCCGTAGGCTATGTTCACGAGCTTGTTTCTCTCATAGATGGCAGCTGCGGGGTCGTTCACTGAAGAACCGTAAGTACCTACGACGGCCACGACTTTCTCACTGATCATCCTCTGGGCGACAAGCGCGGATTGCTGAGGTTGACCCTGGTCATCGCCGAGCACGATCTCAACGGGTCGGCCAAGCAAACCGCCTGCCTTGTTGATCTCGTCGGCGACGATCTGGACAGAGTTCCTGGCCATTTCGCCTTCGTAAGCCCACGGCCCGGTAATAGGTGCCTGCAGTCCAATCCGAATGGGTTCTGCGGCTCTCGCGAACTGAGCCATAGATAGAAGCGCCAGGAGAGCCAGGGATACCAGTAACCGTGCTGACCTACTTCCGCTCACTACTCAACACCTCCGTACAGTCTAGTTGTTGGGATGATACGATTTGGGCCGCTGCCCGCATGCTAGGTAAAAGTCCCTATTCTCCGTCTACTCTGCGTTTCCCTTCAATCGCTTTCTCATGAAGTTGTACTGATGCTTTACAGTAGGTCGAAACCGCTCAGTACAATCGCACAGTACAAGTAGAGTTGAGCGTACATGCCATGTGTGGAACCCAAACGCATGGTAGCAGCAGATCAGCCCCTATCATATCCTTACAGCAGATGAGCTGCAAGGAGTGAATGGGCATATGGAGCCAAGCGAATTCGTGAGCTTCCTGAGGCACGAGGCCGAGCGCGCCCACGCTGACACCGGAATCCCAGTCGAGATCATGCTGGCTCAGGCGGCACTCGAGACCGGCTGGCTGACCAGGACCGTCAAAGATAGAGTCACCGGAACCGACAGCAAGAACCTCTTCAACATAAAGGGCAAAGGTCCCGCCGGGTCGGTGACTACCTCTGTCATAGAATACGTAAAGGGACGCAAGGTGTGGCAAGACGCACGGTTCAGGGCATACAACTCGTACGAGGAGTCCTTCGAGGACTATGCGACACTGATAGCAGAAGCTCCGCGATACGCGGCTGCGATGGCAGCGAAAGACGACCCGATCGCCTTCGCGTGGCAGCTACAGGCAGCCGGGTACGCCACCGATCCGCACTACGCCAGGAAGGTGCTTTCTGTCATGCACAAGAACATCCTGCCCCACCTTGCGGAACAGAAGCCCGAAGACTCCCTAGGCCATGTGGAGCAGGAAGAAATGCCAGCGCACGAAGATGAGATAGACTAGATCGCCTGATGCCCCGCGCATCCCAGCACCCTGGCCACGGTCGCCAGTAGCACCGCAATGTCAAAGGGTTTCGAGACGACGGCCTGGTATGAGCCGTCGGGAGGAAACACTCCGGAGTCGAGGGCGGCGGCGGTGACCAGGATCACCGGCAGCCTCGCCCATGCTGGTTCATTGCGTATCATCAGCACAAGCTCCGTTCCGCTCATTACAGGCATCCTAAGATCAGTTATAACCAGATCAGGTAGCGAGCCACTAGCTATGCACGCGATGGCCTCATGTCCATTCTGAGCGGGCATCACTGAGTGGCCCGCTGCGGAGAGGATCTCCGCCATTGTGTACAGCAGCTGGGGGTCGTCGTCCACCAAGAGTATGTCAGCCATTCGATACCGACCGCCCCGCCAATCTAGGTATGTCGAACCAATAGGGAGAATTCCGACAAAGGCCCGCAATACCTCCTGTGATAAAACGAGAATATGCGGTATGACCCGATGCCGCGGGCCTGATGGTACGGCCTGCAGCCCAGGCCGCGGTCTGGTCGCCCCGGCGGCGGCCGAGCGGCGGGGCGGCCGCGCGGCGGTCCGACCGAGCCTCAGGTGTGGCAGCCAAAGCCAATTGCAGCACATTTGAAGGTTGTGCGCGAGTTAAGTAGAATTCCCTTAGTCAGCAAGGAGGCTGTGTGATGCTGTACCGCGATTTTGGTGCCACCGGGCTACGCCATTCTGCTCTCGGATTCGGATGCATGCGCCTCCCCTATGATGAAGGGGATCAGTCCAAGATCCGAGAGTCTGAAGCTATCGATATGATCAGGCGGGCTATTGATGAAGGAGTCACATACGTCGACACCGCCTACGGATACCATGGAGGCCAGAGCGAGGTGCTTGTGGGGAAGGCTCTGCGCAACGGGTACCGCGACAAGGTCACCCTGGCGGACAAGCTTCCTGTGTGGCTCGCCGAAAAGCCAGCCGACTTCGAGCGACTCTTTTCGGAACAGCTTCAGAGGCTCGGTGAAGACCACGTCGATCTGTACCTGCTCCATTCGCTGAGCCGCGACTCCTGGCGGCGTGCGAGAGACATAGGCGTGCTCGACTTCATCGTTAAGGAGAAGGAGAGAGGGCGCGTCGGCCGACTGGGGTTCTCCTTCCACGATAGTTACGAGGTGTTCACGGAGATAGTCGATGCGTTCGACTGGGAATTCTGTCAGATCATGTTCAGCTACATCGACACGGACTATCAGGCAGGCGAGGCCGGCCTTCGCTATGCTGCCGACAAGGGACTTGCGGTTGTTGTGATGGAACCTCTCAGAGGAGGCAAGCTCGTAACCGGGCTGCCGGCGGAGGTGGAGACCGCTTTCCGCGAGCTGCATCCTGAGTGGAGTGCCGCAGAGTGGGCGCTCAGGGCGGTGTTCGACAGGCCCGAGGTGTCGGTAGTGCTGAGCGGCATGAGCAGCATGTCGCAGGTGGAAGAGAACCTGCGGATTGCCTCTGAGGCAGGCGAGGGCAACCTCGGCGAGGCCGAACGGCATGCTCTGGCCAGGGCCAAAGAAGTATTCATGCAACGGATCCGCGTGGGCTGCACCGACTGCAGGTACTGCCAGCCATGCCCGTACGGAGTGGCGATACCCAGCGTGTTCTCGATGTACAATAATGCCTACTTGTTCGGCGACATGCAGGCCCTGGGAAGGCAGTATGCCGGCCTGATGAAAGCAGAGAAAGACGCTTCGCGCTGCGCGGAGTGCGGGCAGTGCGAATCCGTATGTCCGCAGAACCTGGAGATCATCAGTCTTCTCAAACAAGTGCATGCTGAGGCCGCACCCGCGAGCCAGGAGTAGCAGCAAGCCGCGGTATGATTGGAGGGACATAAGCTGAAGATCGCCATAGTCACCGACAGCGTGGGCGACGTACCAGGTGCTGTCGCGAGAGAGCTTAACATCACCGTCGTCCCATTGTCAGTCATCTTCGGAGAAGAATCGTTTCTCGATGGCGTAGACATCGACTCCGCATCCTTCTATGAGAAGCTCAAGACCTCAAGTGTCATGCCATCTACCTCTCAGCCAACACCCGCCGCTTTCATGGATGTGTACAGAGAACTGCTCAACACCTACGACTACATCTTCTCGATTCACGCCTCGAGTGAGCTGAGCGGCACCTATCAAAGCGCTGTACTCGCCCGTGATGAAGTGGCCCCCGAGAAGATCGAAGTTGTCGACTCTCGCGCCGCCACCGCGTGCCAGGCGCTGATCGTGATCGAGGCGGCGCGGCGGGCTGCCGGGCCTGATGCCGACATCGTTGCCGTGCGCCAGCGGATACAAGAGGTCATGGCGTCTACGAGGCTGCTTTTTGTAGTCGGCACCCTGGAGTACCTGCACAAGAACGGCAGGATCGGCAAGGCGGCGTCGGTGCTGGGCACGCTGCTGTCGATCAAACCCCTGTTGACGATTGAGGACGGCGTCGTGGCTCCGTACGAGAAGGTACTTGGCTCGCGCAAAGCACTCAAGCGAGTCATGCAGCTCGTGGAGGAAGAGGTCGGGCAGGCCCCTATCAGCGTGATGGTCGCGCATTGCGCCGCTCCCGACAAGGCCAGTGAGTTCGTAGAGGCCGTGAAGGCCAACCTCAACTGCGTGGAGATCCGGGTGATCGAGGTCGGCCCGGTAGTGGGGGCGCACGCTGGCCCCGGAGCCGCCGGCATCGGCTGGCACACCGTCCCTGAGAAGGCATGACTCAGCGCAGGGTGGCCCGCCCGCGGGTCATCGCGGTGTCGGGCGTGCATCATTCCGGCAAGACAACCGTGGCCGAGCTCATCGTCGCCGAACTGGTGCGGCGCAACTACACGGTGGGCACCGTCAAGAGCATTCACCGAGACGGCTTTTCCATCGACACTCCAGGCTCCAATACCCACAGGCATCGGATAGCCGGAGCGTCCATGGTCACCGCAGTATCTGACGGTGAGACCGCCATCATGTTCGCGCGCAGGGCCGGCTACGACGAGATAATCTCCTGGTATGACACCGACTGGGTCATCATCGAAGGGGCGCGCTCCGCACCCTATCCGCGCATAGTGTGTGCGCGCACCGAGTCCGACATCGAGGAGCGCTTCGATGAGCATACCTTCGCCATATGCGGACCTTACGCCAATGAAGACGGCGACCGCGTTGAGACGTGGCGTGGTGTTCCAGTTATAGATGCAAGACTGCACTTCAGGGAGGTAGTGGACTTGGCGGAGAAGCACGTGCCCGGGCCCACGCCCATGGCAGCGCCGGGCAACTTCGAGACCGCGATCACTGTAGACGGCGAGCGTGTCGCAATGAACCCTTTCACCCAGGAGTTCGTGGCTCGCACAATCGTAGGCATGCTCTCGGCCCTGAAGGATTGTCCGGCTGGCGGCCACGAAGTGCGTATCGAGATAAGGCGGTTCTAGCGTGAACCACGTATACACAGCCGACGAGTGGGCGTCGCTCCTTGGTCAGCTCAAGGCCGTGGAGCTGGCGCCCGCGTCTGTTGAAGGCCAGGCGGCGACTTGGGAGGGGCTCATGCCCGGCGAGGTTCTGGCCACCAGGAAGAGCCGAACATGCCTGGCCTGGGCAGGCGACGGACGCAAGTACGTGCTGAAGGTCTACCCCGACGCCGGCCGCGCAGGGCGCGAGGCTGGCGTGATGGCGTGGTTGCGGGCGGGCGGCCTCACCGTCCCTGCGCCGTTGGCAGTGGGCGAACATGCACTGCTCAGGGAGTTCGTTGAAGGCACCCCTCTCAAGCAGACGTCCGACTCGGATCTAGTGGAGACCTGTGCTCAGCTGGGGCGGTGGCTGCGCAGGTGTCACGAGATCGGAGCCGACCACCCGGCGGCGGGCCGTGATGCCGGCGCAACGTGGCTGGTCGGCGACATGAACTTCGGTAATTATGTAGTCGGCACAGCCGACTTCCTTTTATGGGGGATCGACTTCGGCGACACGCGGATAGGCGACGCCTACGATGACGTCGGCGAGGGCATCATGCGGATTCTCATCCGGCCGCCCGCCTTCACCGTCCTCAACTGGGAGGCAGCTGTGGGGTTCATTGATGCCTACGCAACGGCCGACGCGGGGGGCTCCGGCGGCCCGCGGGTCACCGGCGGCGAGGAGTTGGGGCCGGCCAGGCAGCGAGTGATCCCCGCTGTTCAGAGGGCCTTTGTGCAGATGGCTGCCTGGAGGCACGGCGACGCAGACATGCTCTGGGCCGCCGACACGTTCCCGGAAACGTGGGGGCGGGTCGTGGCTGCAGCTGAGAGGTGTAGTATGCTCGGGATGTGAGGTGCGCTTCCGGGAAGTCGTGATGTGCCCGGCGGGCCAATTGGCGATTATCCCGATCTAGGAAGATTAGCGGCGGCTTTACCTCGATTCTCACAGATAGGCGCCCCCTTTAGTGTCGGAATCGATGTATTGCCGTGCCGCGGCCGGCGGTGCCGGCGCCGCCGGGCCCGCGCGCCGCGGCGGCGCAAATGGCTGCCACGTTGAGCTGGTGCTTTGACGGGGCCGCAGGAGGCTGGCGCGGCGATGAAGCAGTGCTCCCCATTGCCGAGGCGGTCGCTGAAGGTATTACATCGGAATCGAGAGATAAGGCGCGGCTTTACTGTGGAAATCGCCATAAAGGCGGCTGCTATCTTGCGAAATCGACGTAATGGCCC
>DBQN01000003.1:29176-33639 GCA_002305255.1 Firmicutes bacterium UBA1393
GCCGCCGAGACCGCGCGCCACGGGGGCGCAAAGGGCCGCCGCGTTGAGCTGGTGTTTTGGCGGAGCCGCAGGAGGCTGGCGCGGTGACGCGGGAGCACTTTCCGCCGCTCAGGCGGTCGCCGAGGGCATTACATCGGAATCGAGAGATAAGGCGCGGCTTTACTGTGGAAATCGCCACAAAGGCCGCCGCTATCTTGCGAAATCGACGTAATGGCCCCGGTCTCGTAGGCGGCGCTCGCAACGGCTGGTGGCCGCAGCAAGCGAATTCGGTCTACCTGGGACCAGAAGGCCTGCCGATAGGGAGCTGTGACCGGCCCAGCCCGCCCGGCCGCCTAGGTGCGGGCTGCGTTCTTCTTGGCGTAAGTGCTGCACAGTTCGTTGAGCTTGAGGATGAGTGGCGAATCCAGCACGCGGCTGTAGTGGCTCAGGGGTGCAATGCCGTCGGGGATCAGCTTGGTGGCTTCAAGCTCCAGCATGAGTGCTGTCACCTCTACAAGGCGGATTCCCTGTCGGTTGCAGAGCATGTGTTTCTGGGCGTCACGCTCGACCTGGCCCTTGTAGCTCCTGGAACGTTCGTGTTGTGACCGGTTGTCCCACGGGTCATTAGTCGCTGCCGGCTCGTGGTGGGATGACCCCTGATACTCGAAGGCCAGTCCGAGCTGGGGATACGCCCGATCGAGCTCCATCGGCACGCCGGTGACCACGTTTACCAGCCAGGAAGGGCGAGCGTTGTCAGCGTACTCCACTGATCCGATGTAGATATCGAGCTTGGCCCTCATGAGCCACTCACCCTGGAAGGGCGCAATGGCGTAGGCGTCACTCACCGCGGAAGCCATGGCTGCCTCGACTGCCGCGGGGAACACCGCGCTGACCAGCCGAGGCCGGCGCCTCGCGCTGTCGGTGAACACGGCCCAACCAGCGTTGATGAGTTCCCTCACAACGAGAGTGATGCAGTGGGCCGACATCCCGGTCATCGAAGAGATCTCGGCGTAGGATCTGGGTCGCAGGTCTCTCAGTGCGAGGCGAACCCTGACCGCCCCGTGGGAGAGGCTGGCGTCACTGAGCAGCCAGGTTGTGAGGGCGTTCTCCATGATCATTCGGATCGACATGACGACATGCTCCTTCCATTGTGCGTTCGTTCAATATCATAGCACCCCTACCATGTAATGGTAATCACCCGTTAGGGCTAGCCCACTGCCTGACGTCTGATCCGGAGGTCATCTGTATGCCTGTTGCTTGTTTTCTGGATGTTGAGACAACTGGCCTGTCACCATGGACTGAGGAAGTCGTGGAGCTGGCTCTGGCGTTGTTCGAGTATGACGCTGCCACCGGGAAGGTCGGACGGCGCCTCGAGTCATACACAGGATTGCGCGAGCCAGGTGTGCGCATCAGCGCGGGGGCTGCCAGGGTGCACGGTCTCACCATGGAGGTGCTGCGCGGGTGCAGGCTAGACGATGCGAAGGTCCTCGATCTGCTGGGAAAGAGCAGTCTAATAATTGCTCATAATTCGGCCTTCGACTATCCCTTCGTGACCCGACTGTTCCCGGCGGCGGCCAGAATGCGCTGGGCGTGCTCGTGTCGCGACATTCCGTGGCACGCCTACGGGCAGCCGTCGGCCAGTCTCGCGAGCCTCACCCGGGCCTTTGGCATCCGCTCACACCAGGTGCATCGCGCGGCCGACGATGTCGAGGACGCCATAGCACTGCTTGCTACCACTGGGCCGCACGGAAGGCCATTCATGTACGACCTTCTTGTCGCCGCCGAAGCGCGAAGAAAAACTCGATAGAACGCATAATTCTGCACTTGCGTCGCATAGACTTGCGGAGTATAATCCTTCTCAAGACGGAATTAGTTCTGAGAGGGGTTGTATCAAGATGTATTCGAAGGCGTGGGTATCTGGTCTGGCAGCCATCGTTGTCGTGCTTCTCGTTGGCACGACGATCGTGAGTGCCGCGTCGACGGAGATAGCAGCTTACGATGGAGCGGCGGTGAAGGCAAAGGCGATCCAGTTGGTGGAGGAGAAAGCGGCTCTCATCGAGGACATCGCTTCAGCGCTGTGGGGCTACAAGGAAGTAGGTCTTGCAGAGTACAAGTCGTATGTTAAGGTCCGCGACATACTCGTCGCGGCAGGTTTCGAAGTGACTCAGTCGGCTGCCGGGGTTCCTACAGCTCTCGTGGCGAAGTGGGGATCAGGCAAGCCGGTACTCGGCATATATGAGGACATGGACGCTCTGCCCGGCGTTGGGCACGGCTGCGGACACAACCTCAATACAGCGGCGGGCGTAGTCGCTGCTATGGCCATCAAGTCGTCGATGGAGGAGCACGGCGTGCCCGGCACAGTCAAGTTGTTCATCACCCCTGCTGAGGAGATCTGGGATGTGGCGCCGGTCGTGGCCGGAGCAGGTTTCTACGCAGACGTTGACGTGCTGATCAGTGCCCACGCCGGCACAGAGAACACGTCTGAGTTCGGCAGCACGATGGCGATGGATCACGTGGAATACAAGTTCAAGGGCGTGCCTGCCCATTCCTCGGCCGCGCCGGAGAAGGGCGTCAGCGCCCTCGATGCAGTTGAGATCATGAACGTCGCAGTCAACTACCTCAGAGAGCACCTCATCCAGGAGATGAGAATCCATTACGTCATCACCGACGGCGGGGCTGCTCCCAATATCGTGCCAGCCACGGCAGCCAGTCGGTGGTTCATCAGAGGGCCCAAGTATCCCGATGTGGAGTATGCACGTGAGCGCATAGACAACTGTGCGAAAGCAGCTGCGCTGGCCACTGGCGCGACTCTCGAGATAGGGTTCAGCTCAGGAATATACAACAAGATCCCTGCGAAGACACTGGCCTTGGCGGCTGTCGATGTGCTCAAAGAGATCGGCCCGACCGAATTCACGGCCGACGATATCGCCGCCCTCGAGGCTAAGGGAGTAAAGGGCGTTCCCGACACCAGCGTGAAGGAACCCACCGGCGGGCAGAGCTTCGGCTCTAACCCCATCGGCGACGTGAGCTGGAACACCCCGACAACTACGGTCAGCTTCGCCGCCTGGGTGCCCGGCACCGCCGGCCACTCTGCTGAGTCAGCACTTCAGTCGGGCACTGTGTATGGATACAAGGCAGCCGTCACGGCGTCGAAGGCGCTGGCTAGCCTGGGCGTTGAGATGATCACCAATCCCGCGGCACTCAAAGCCGTCCAAGACGAGTTTGCTGCCACCATGGCCGGGATGCCGCCGTACGTGGGCCATGCCATGATTCCCGCAGTCGCCTACTGCGAGGCCCCGGGCGTGACAGTGACCGCCCCCTGGAACGTCGTGCTGGCTGTGTCCGACACGGCCTTCATTGAGCAGGTCGGCGACAAACTCATCGTGGAGACTGAAGACGGTGAGACGCTTGGCAGCTACGTGGTGACCGCAGTCGACGCGGGCGTTGAGGAGATTAAGTTTGCCCTTGACGCGCAGGTGTCGGCGGATCAGAGACTGGGTATCACCCATATCGCCGCCGACGGCGACACCTGGTTCTACGGATGGGTGCATGCCAAGTAGGGGAGATACTGCATTACGCGCATCCGCGGCACACAGCGGGCGATAGATAAGGTGAACAATGGTGATGGCGCGTCATCCGCGGGATGACGCGCCACTATCATGTCAGCGCTTCGGTCCGGGCCCTCCAGGCCCACACTTGCCCTTTCAGCCGCCCTCAGCACCTAAGGGAGCCTCAGCGGCTCCGATGCTCCAAGAAGGCTGTAGTGATCTAGGGGTTCCGGGCATGCCGGGAAAACCTGGGGTGCCCGGAAAGCCGGGGGTGCCAGGCCAGCCCGGCCAAGTGGGGCCTCCGGGAGTGCCGGGGCCGCCTGGAGTGCTCGGGCCACCGGGGCTACCAGGGCTACCCGGAGTTCCGGGGATTCCCGGCCACCCTGGCATCCCAGGCCACCCTGGCATGCTGGGCCAGCCAGGGGTTCCCGGCGTGCCAGGTGTGCCTGGACTGCCCGGGAAGCCGGGCCAGCCGGGCCAAGTCGGGACTCCAGGCGTGCCAGGGGTACCAGGAGTGCCGGGCGTGCCGGGCGCGCCGGGCGTGCCCGGAGTACCTGGGAAACCCGGTCCGCCAGGGGCTCCGGGGAATCCGGGCATTCCAGGAAAGCCCGGCATCCCGGGCCAACCGGGCATCCCGGGCCAACCAGGGGTTCCCGGGCCGCCCGGGGTTCCAGGTGTTCCTGGCGTTCCAGGCCAGCCAGGGGTTCCCGGACGGCCTGGCGAGGGCTGCTGCCACCAGGGCCTCTGCGGTATCCACCAGGGGAGACCCCACTGGTCTATGACTATCGCGCCGGGCTCGAGCGAGTCCGGGCCAAGTGTCATCATCTGCCGCCACCTCCACTCATTCGTTCAACATCGCCATGCTCCACAACAGGGTATTCGAATCGCAGGGTAGTTGGGCCATGCCCGGGTCACGTCGGCACGGCGAGTGCGACA
>DBQN01000003.1:33647-46792 GCA_002305255.1 Firmicutes bacterium UBA1393
GTCAAGCCTACCGCGGCGTCACCCACGGTGGTCGTGGAGGTTGCGGAGGCTGCGGCGGCCATGGAGGCCGTGGCTGAGGAGGCGGTGGCCAGGGCTGATATGGCGGTCTCGGACGCGGCGGTGGTGGCGGGAAGGGAGGTCTCCACCACCATGGGAATGGGGGCCTCCACCACCACGGCTGACCCCACTGGTCTATAAGGATCTCCCCAGCCCCATACTCAGCTGGGTCGATTGGAAGCATCATGCAGCACCCCATTTCAGTGTAGTCGCTATGCTGGAGCTTCAGGACAGCGTATTCCTCGATAAGGCAATGGGAGTCACGGCAAAAGTCACTCAGGCAGGCGGCACCACAACTGCCCTGGCCAACGCGGTTCTGATGAACATGGAACGCATGGAACCGTGAGGGCGTGCCCCCGTGAGGGCACGCCCTTGAACACGTGGTTATCTAAACCGGCCCCAGGGCCCCCACGGTCCTGGCCGCCACCACCATGCGAACGGCGGGCCCCACCACCACCATGGGCTGAATGGCCTCCACCAGCGGCGACCCCACTGATCGACGAACACATCGTCAGATCCGGTCAGGTTCGGATCGTCCGGCATCATGGCTCTGCACCTCCATTCTCGCGGTGCGTCGATTCATAGTCCCGCAACAGCGTATTCCCTTGCGGCGGAGATGGGCATACTGCGCCCGGCATTGGGGACGCCGGCATGTGCCACTATCGTCACCAAGCATCATCCGATCACCTTGACGGCAAGATGAGACTCGGATAGAATGAGGCCATACCCCCATGGGGTATAGCCGCTCCACATTGCGCTGATGTCTGGTCATTGCTGTTGAGCGAGACTGTGCTAAGGTGGTGGGCAGCGATTCTAAGAAGAATTATCAGCCTCATCTCAGGCTGGATAGCATCAGTAACCAAGTCGTTAAGGGATTCGTGCAAGAACCCTCCTCCCGGCTCCGGCTTCGGGTGAGGGCCGCGCTGGTAGCGCTCAGTTGAGCGCGCGTGGCGCGCTATCCCAACCGTTACCTGGCGGCGATCGAAGTGCCAAGGGCCCCGCATCAACGCGGGGCCCTAACTCGTCCTCGGCCTTCCCTATCAGCTGTCAGCTAACCGGCTATCACGCTGCCGCGCTCCGCTGCCGGAGCCTACCACACCTACTGCGAGCTAAGTTCCTTGAGGCGGCGCCACAGTGTGGTCTTGCTTATGCCCAGCGCGCGGGCGGCGGCCGCCTTGTTGCCGCCTGACGCTGCCAGGGCGGCGGAGATGGCTTTGATCTCGACGTCGCGCAGGGTTAGGGCGGTGCTGCCAGCCGAGTCAGTGTGGGCGACCCCGCCGGCGCCGGTCGCGCTGCCGCCGGCCTCCTGCACCGGGCGCGTCTTGCCAGCCACCCCGACGCCGCCGAACCTGGTCGCTTCGCCCGCGGCGACAGCCGCGCCATCACCTGCGGGATCGTATCGCTTCAGAATCCTCTCGACCTCTCCGGCTCCTACAGGTCGCCGTTCCTCGCCAACTGCCACCAGCTGCTCGATGGTGTTCTCAAGTTGTCGCACGTTGCCGGGCCACGAGTACCCCTCCAGGCAGGCGAGGGCGGCTGGCGTGAAGGGCCTGGCCGGCCGTTGCAGACGGGCCGCGACTGTCTTCATGAGGTGTTTGGCCAGCACGGGGATGTCTTCCGGACGATTCCTCAGGGGCGGGATCTCGAGATTGAGCACGCTCAGCCTGTAGAAGAGATCGTCGCGAAAAGCTCCGTCTTGCACGAGCTTGAAGAGCTTCTTGTTCGTGGCCGCAATTACTCTGACGTCAATGGGGATGACTTTGACGCCGCCTACACGCATGGTCTCGCGTTCCTGGAGCACTCTGAGCAAGCGTGCCTGCAGCGGACCTGACATCTCGCCGATTTCGTCTAGGAAAATCGTGCCCAGGTGGGCGATTTCGAACAGCCCCGGTTTGCCGCCTTGCCGCGCGCCGGTGAAGGCACCCGGGGCGTAGCCGAACAGCTCGCTTTCGAGTAGGCTTTCGGGGATGGCGGCGCAGTTCACGGCCACGAAGGGCCCCATCTGGCGGGCGCTGACGGAGTGGATGCCGTGGGCGAAGAGCTCCTTTCCGGTGCCGGTCTCGCCCTCGATGAGCACTGTGGAGTCGACGCGAGCGAACCTCTCCGCCAGCTCTATGGCTTCCTTGATGGCGGCGCTGGCGCCAACCACTGAGCTAAGACGGTGTTTGCTGGTGTGGCCTGTGTCGCGCACTTCCTCGCGGACGATGCGTTCGAGCTCGCGGATGCGCGTGACATCGTCGAGACTGAGCACCGCTCCGACTGCCACTCCGTTGACGATGATTGGCTCGCGGCGGGCAAGCACGGTGAGGGGGCCGATGTGGTCGATCCATTCGGACCGGGCATCGCCTTCGATGATCTGCGCGCCTGCCTGCTGCGACTGGCTCACGAGTATGCTGGACACGTGTGTGCCGATGGCACTGGCGGAATCGATGCCGACCATGCGCTCGGCGGCCTGGTTGAAGTGGGTGACGGTGCCTGAAGAGTCGACTGCCACGACGGCGTTGGTCACCGACGACAGGATGGCCTTGAGCCGCTCGGCGCGCTCGGCCTCGCGGCGCCTGGCACCGGCCACCGCGACTGCCTCGGTAATGGCGGAGTGTACCGCCTCAGGCCCTGAGCTGAGAGGCACGAACGGCAGTCCGACCTCGGCCGCGCGCCGCTGAACCAGGTTCCATCCGACAATCGCGCCGGCGCCGGCGTCTTTCAGCGCCTTCACCGCCTCGCAGGTGTCATCCCACGATTCAGCCATACGCACCGATATCTTGACGCCGATCAGGTTGTCGAGGGTGTCGATCCACTGGATCATGTCATCTGAACCCACCACGCCCACGTGGGAGTGGTGCCCCCTGGCGGTGATCAGGGCCCTGACTGCGTCGTAGCCCGTGACCCTCACTCTGATCACAGGCGTGGGCAGGCCGCATGCAGCCATGAGTCGGGCGGTGGTGCCGCGGCTGACGATGGCGGAATAGCCGGCGCGGTCGGCCTCTCTGGCGAGCTCGATAGCGTTGAGCGGGCTACCTGTGATCACATCCATCTGACGACCCATAGTCGCAGCCACCTGCCGCGCAATAGCCGCGAGCTGTTCGTTTGTGGCTACAAAGAGAATGTCACTTGAAGACTGCATTCTGTGCACCTCCGCCTTCCTTACTGCCGATGATACCATATTGAACCGATATAGGCCGCAAGTGAAACCGGACTGGTTCCTATGCGAGACCGCGGCCCAGGCGGTCGCGGGTCTCGCGCGGTCGCGCGGCTTGGCACAGTTTGTGCATTACGTCACATTCAGGCAGACTCATGCGGATGCGGAGGGATGGCAGTTGGATGGCGTGATCATACCAAGATGGGAGTGGCGCACATTCGCCGAGGATCTGGAGGCAGAGGGCGCCCGCGTGCTTGCGGCCGGCGAGGTGAAGACCAGGGACAGCCAGGAGGTCTACATCCTGTCGCGCAAGAGTGATGAGAACACCAAGATCAGGGATGGACTCATGGACATCAAGACGTTGCAGGCAGTGAATGCCGACGGTCTCGAACAGTGGCGCCCCATAATGAAGGAGCAGTTCCCCCTGGCCGGCGACAAACTCGTCGAACTGATGACTGTCTTGAAGGTGTCGCCACCCGAGAGGGTGAAGCAGTCGTATACGTATGACGAGTTCTTGTCAGACGTTGTGGGCAAGCATCCTGACCTCGTGGCAGTGGACGTGAAGAAGCGCCGGCATGGCCTGACCATCAGCGGTGCCACGGTGGAGTTTGCTGACACCAAGTTCAATGGAGTGCCGATGCAGACCATCTGTGTCGAACACGCCGATCCTGACCTGGTGATGAACGTCGTGCGCCAGCTTGGGCTGGAAGGACTCGACAACATCAACTACATCAGAGCTATGAAGAGGATTGTGGGGATCAAGTAGATGAGCACCAAAGCCGTAATCGATATCGGCACCAACTCCATCAAGCTGTTCGTTGCGGAGCTTGGGGCCGACGGTGTTCTCAGGAGTATCGCCGACACAAACAACATCGCCCGACTAGGCGAAGGGATGGGCGACACAGGCATGCTGCAGCCTGAGGCGATGGCCCGCAACGCCGAGGCGGTGGCTGAGTTCGCAGAGTTGGCCAGGGCGAAGGGCGCGAGTGAGGTCATCGCAGTGGGCACCATGGCCTTGCGCACGGCCAAGAACACGCCTGAGTTCGTGGCCGCGGTGCGCGCGCGGGCGGGCATCGATGTTCAGGTGATCCCGGGCGAACAGGAGGCAGAGCTGGCGTATCTGGCGGTGCTCTCCGGGCTGGGAGCATACGGCGGCGCGCTGGTCATCTGCGATGTGGGGGGTGGCAGCTCTGAGTTCGTGTTCGGACAGGGCGACGCTGTCACCAGAAGGTTCAGCATCAACCTCGGAGCGGTGAAGGTGACTGAGCGATTCCTCAAGTCGGATCCGCCCAGCACAGCCCAGATAGACGACGCTGTGGCATTCATAATGGGCGAGCTGGAAGCTGGAGACGTCAGCGGTGAAGCCAGCCGGCTCGTAGGCATAGGCGGAACGGTGACATCCATGGGCGCCGTGAAGCTTGAGATGGCGGAGTACGATGCCGATCGGATACAGGGTGCAGTGCTGACGGCGGCCGACATTGACGGGCTTATCGAGATGTTCAGCTCAATGCCCCTTGCAGAGCGCAAGAAGATCACTGGGCTCCAGCCAAAGCGGGCCGAGGTGATCATCGGCGGAGCCTGTATCATCAAGTGCATCATGCGGCGACTGAACCTGTCGGAGCTGGTCATGAGCGACCGGGGTCTCAGGCATGGTTTGATGTACAAAATACTTGTGGGAGGTCAGTAGAATGAGCATCAAGAGGTTGTTCGCGTTGGCCCTGACTGCCGCGTTGCTGTTCGCGCTCGGCACGGGGGCTGCGGCTGCGGCTGCGGCTGCGGCCGCCGATTTCCCGACAAAGCCCATCCGAATCATCAACTACGTGGCACCGGGCGGCATCATGGACATCACGACCAGGAAGTTCACGGAGATCGCCGCCAAGTACACGAAAGCCGTGTTCGTCGTTGAGAACCGCACGGGCGCCGGCGGCCTGGTGGGCATGGAGTACGTGCTGAGCCAGCCGGCCGACGGCTACACGATCTTCGCGCCGACGGGGTCGGTAGTGATCCAGGTGGTGTCTACGAAGAGCAATGTCGACAAGTACATATGGGGCTTTGACTGGGTGTCAATGCTGATGATGGATCCGGAGTGCATCATCACCAACAGCAAACTGAAGATAAACACCTGGGAAGACGTTGTGGCCGATGCGAAGGCCAAGGGCGGCAAGCAGATCTGGGTTGGCCCCTCCACCGGCGGCAACGACCATCTGATGGCCATGAAGGTATGGGACAAGGCTGACATCTCCGCTGTGTGGATCCCGTTCGAGAGCGGACCTGCTGCCATGGCAGCTCTCATGGGTGGGCAGGGCGTCGCCTACGTGGGCAATCCCGCCGACATCATGGGCCGTCCTGACCTGAAGATCGCGGCAGTGTCGTCTAGTGCCCGCCTGCCTCAGTTCCCGGATGCGCCCACCTTCAAGGAGCTGGGCATCGCCGGGCTCGACGAGGAGTCGATGTGGCGCGGCTTCTGCGTGAAGAAGGGCACTCCCCCCGAGGCTGTGAAGTGGCTGCAAGACCTGGTGGAGAAGGTAGCCGCCGACCCCGAGTGGAGGAAGTTCTTCGAAGACCAGGGCATCGAGGTCGTGTCATACACCACAGAGAAGTTCACCTCGCTGGTGAAGAAGGATCTCGAGGACGCTCTGAAGTACTTCACGCAGTTCGGAATCCTCTAGCTACTCCAGACACCCTAGTCAATCGCAGCATGTGCGATTCGGAGGAATGACTATGGATTCGTTTTCAACATGGGTTGCTGGCCAGGGGCAGGTAGTTCTGCCCCTGGCCGGGGTGGCGATTGTCGCGGCTAGCTGGATCGCTGCTCGAGGCTCCTCCCGAAGGCGGCATGCCGGGAGGATAGCCGTGGATACTGCGTTGCTGTGTTTGGGACTCATAGCATATGCGCTGACCTACGGATTCACCGGCATGAGCTTCGCCGGCGCCTCAGCTGAGATGGTGCCGAGGTTGTGGGCGGGCCTGTTGATCGTGCTGTCCATCATGCGGCTGGCGCACGCATGGAGCGGGAAGGAAGCTGAGGATCCCGGCTTCGGAAGAATAGACAAGGTGCTGCTCCTCATGGCGTTGCTCGTGGCCAAGGTCATAGGCATCACCTGGCTGGGCTACTACATCACCGCAGGCATATTCGTGTTCGCCTGCGGGCTACTCCTGGGATACCGTAACATAGCCACGCTCCTGATTCTGGCGGGAGGCTGGGTGGCGTTCTCGTACTTCGTGTTCTACAGGCTGCTCACCGTGCCGCTGCCCACCGGGCAACTGCTTATGGGCCTGGGGATTTAGGGCGGGAGAGGAGAGCGAAACATAATGGATAGCCTTCTTGGACTACTTCGAGCAACCGGTCAGTTGCTCTCGCTGCAGCCTCTTCTCCTCATAACCGTCGGAATCAGCGTGGGGATACTCGCAGGCGCGATGCCGGGGGTGTCGCCTTCGATGGGCGTGGCGCTAATGGTGCCGTTCACCTATGCGATGGATCCATCGATGGCTCTGGTGTATCTGGCAGCGATCTACCTTGCGGCCAACTACGGCGGTGCCATCACGGCGATCATGATAAACACTCCGGGCACTCCATCGGCTGTGGTGACGTCGTTCGATGGTCACCCCCTGTGCGTGCAGGGACGGGCGCGCGAGGCTCTCGGGCTGGCGCTGGTGGCGTCATTCGTGGGCGGGGCCTTCGGTACGCTGATATTGATGCTGTTCGCGGCACCCCTCGCTAGCGTGGCACTGAAGTTCTGGCCTGCCGAATACTTCTCCCTGGCAGTGCTGGGCCTGTCGACCATAGCCAGCATGGGCGGGGAGAACGCGCTGAAGAGCGCGATGTCGGCAGCGTTGGGCCTTCTGGTGTGCACAGTGGGCATGGACCCCGTGCTCGGGGTGAACAGGTTCACCTTCGGCAACGTCAACCTGTTTGATGGTTTCGAGTTCATCCCGATGCTCATAGGCTTGCTTGCCTTGAGCGAGATCTTCGTCGAGGTGGAGGAGTTCGACTTCCGCCCGCAAAAGGTGGAAGACGAGGCCGGCAGCAAGTGGCCCGGCTTCCTCTACTACTGGAAGCTCAGGGCGGCAATGCTGAGGGCTTCGATAATCGGCACCATAGTAGGGATCTTCCCCGGGGCGGGTGCCACCATAGCCGCCTTCATCAGCTATGACATGGAGAAGAGGATAAGCAAGACCCCGGAGCGATTCGGCAAGGGCATCCCCGAAGGCGTGGTGGCGGGCGAGGCGGCCGACAGCGCGTCAGTGGGCGGCGCCCTCGTGCCCATGCTCACCCTGGGCATACCCGGCAGCGCCACTGCAGCAGTGCTCATGGGGGCCCTGATGATCCACGATCTGCAGCCAGGGCCTGAGCTGTTCGTAAAGAATCCTGACGTCATATACAAGCTTTACGCGTCGCTGTTCATCGGCAACACTGTCATGCTGATCCTCGGCATCTGGGGCAGCAAGTTGTGGATCAACGTCACCCGAGTGCGCAAACAGCTGCTGTTCCCGCTGATCTTCGCGTTCGCGATGATAGGCAGCTACGCAGTGAACTCAAGCATGTGGGATGTCATGGTGTGCCTTGGCTTCGGCATTGTCGGCTACATACTGAAGCGATACAACTATCCGCTGCCACCGTTCGTGCTCGGCATGGTGCTGGGCGAGATGGCAGAGATGAACCTGCGACGCGCCGTCATGATGGCCGGGCCCACCGCTGTGTTCCAGCGCCCCATAAGCGTGACCATGCTGGCCGTTGCGGCGCTGTCGTTCGTGATTCCGGTTATCAGTGCTAGACGGAAGCGCGCTGCCAAGGCGAAGGGCAGCGTGGCGGCGTAATCGAGACCGGGCTCCGGCGAACCGCGATGCCGGCGCGTGAGGGGCGGCGGACCGTCCGGGAGAAACCCGTGGCAGTAGATGTAAGGGTGGGTGACCCACCGGTGGGTCATTCTGGGAGCTAATCGACCCGTGGGTGGGTCACTTGGGGCTGAAACCGACTCATCTGCGGGTCACCCCGCCATACGAGACGAGAACGGGGTAAGGAGCTGAGAGCGGCGCTGCGCGCCGCTTTCCCATTTGACCAGCTACGCGAAGTTTGGGCCGTAGCCGACCTGGCGGGCCGCGACGACCCGCCTGTGCCATCGACCGGGGCGACCCACGGGTGGGTCACTTTTCGCACCGACCGACCCACCGATGGGTCGTTTGGCCTCGAAATCGACCCACCGGTGGATCAGGCCAGCTACACGCGCCCGCAACCGACCCATCCGCGGGTCATCCCAGCTCAGGCCGCTTTCCAAGGGCCGCCTGCCAACGCCCGCCGGTCGCCGAGCGCCTCCCGCCCCGTCCGTCCCTACCAGTCTCTGCTCCATGGTTCGTAAAGCTGACTCGTGCCTCCCATTATCGATCCATACAGAGCGTTTGCTGCCTCATTGTAGCCGCCGATCTCCGCCGTCACGGCGCCCAGTCGCCTTAGGCGCCTCAGTGCTTCGGTCATCAGGGCCCTGGCCAGGCCGCGCTGGCGGTGGGCCGGCACTGTGGCGAGGGGCTCAAAGTAGCCGGAGCGGGTCACGTCGTCAAACCAGACAGTGCAGAAGGCCGCAATAGCGCCGTCCGGCGCGACGGCCACGAGGTCGAGGTCGCGGCGGTAGAGGGGAGCGTTCTGAATGTTGCGATACCAAGTCACGTCGTCTCGGTTCTCGACGGCGATCTTGATGTCGCCTTTGTGGAAGCCGAGGCCCGACGCGTAGCAGCGCTCTAGCAGCTCAAGGCCGTCTCCCAGGGAACGCACTGTGTAGCCGGCGGCAATCGGTGGCGCGACCGCCGGCGCGCCTGCCACTGCGTTCGGTGCCGTCCCATCGCGCCCATCCAGCCAGATTCGCCAATGATGCCCGGCGCCGGCTGTCCGCGCGTAGCCGCGTGCGGCGACGATCTGCTGACGCAGTCGGTCTTGCTCATGCACCCACACGGTTAGGGTCCTCCCCGTGCGGTCGGTGGACGCGGCAATGCGTTCCTCAGCGACGCGCACGATCTCGTCTTCCAGCTCCGGCGTGCGCCACCTGGGGTGCACGGCGATGTGCACTTCGCCCGGACCGCCGTCAGGCATGGCTAAGGCAGCGATGGAGCCGTCAACCTCCCAGATCAGCGCCACATCCTCGAGCGTCACGTGATCGCAGTTGAGGCAGACGTGCCAGCGCGCATAATCGAGCCTTGCCACGTGCCACGAGCCCTGCTGTTGGCCGCTGCCGTCGAAGTTCGTGGGGTAGACCTCGCGCAAGAACGCACGCAACCTCCAGTAGTCGTCTTCATACTGATATGGACGGAACGCGGGTCGTGCGGCGGAGTTCATCAGACCACCATCCAGACGTACAGACAAGAAGGACACGGGGCAAGGAGGACAATGCCCTAACCTGTCTAATAACAGAATGTGGGAGCAATGCTTCGATAAGGTTACGGGGGAGTGCTCGTATGCCTACAATTCTAATACACAATGCTCAGGTCGTCACGGTGAACGCGTCGAACTCCGTGCTTGACGCAGGCGATATATACATAGACGGAAATGCCATTGTCGCCGTGCGGCCCGCGGCCCCGGCTGATGCGCTGCCCGAGGCCGATCGCGTCATCGACGCCACCGGGCTAGTCGCCATCCCAGGCTTTGTGCAGTCGCACGTCCACCTCTGCCAGGTGCTCTTCCGGGGCCGGTCCGACGACATGGAACTCCTGGGCTGGCTGCGCAGCCGCACCTGGCCGCTGGAGGCCGCCCACGACCGCGACTCGGTGTATTGCTCGGCTATGCTGGGCATCTGCGAGATGCTTCGAGCGGGGGTAACGTCGATTATAGACATGCAGACCGTCCGCCACGCCTCTGCCGGCTTCCGCGCCATTGCCGACGCGGGCATCAGGGCCGTCACAGGCAAGGTCATGATGGATCTGGGAGACGGGGTGCCGCCCGAGCTGACGGAGTCGACTGAGCGGTCTATCAGGAGCAGTGTGAGACTGGCGGACCAGTGGGACGGCGCCGCCGGCGGACGCATCAGGTATGCCTTCACGCCGAGGTTCGCAGTGTCGTGCTCAGACCAGTTGCTGCGCGAGGTCGGCCGGATCGCCAGGGAGCGCGGGGCCATCGTTCACACCCATTGCGCCGAGAACCGCGATGAGGTGAAGATCGTGATGGCCGGGCGTGGGGCGAGGAACGCGGTCTATCTAGACCGGGTAGGTTTGCTGGGGCCCACCACCATACTGGCGCACTGCGTGCACCTCGACAAGGAGGAGATCGGGCTGCTGGCGGCCACTGGTACGCACGTCGCGCACTGCCCATCGGCCAACCTCAAGCTGGCCTCGGGCGTTGCCGACGTGCCCAGGCTGATGGCCCGTGGTATCAATGTGGGGCTGGGGTCAGACGGTGCGGGCTGCAACAACAATCTCGATCCCTTCATCGAGATGCGGCTGGCCGCGCTTGTTCAGAAGCCGCGGCACGGCCCCACGTCGATGCCGGCAGCCACGGTGCTCAGGATGGCGACGATGGGCGGGGCGCGGGCCATGGGCCAGGATCACCTCATCGGCAGTATAGAAGAGGGTAAGCTGGCGGATATCGTGCTGCTCGACCTGAACAAACCCCATGCCGGCCCTGGGCGGGGCGTGGATCCGGCGTCGCGGATAGTGTACTCGGCGAAGTCGTCAGACGTTGTGCTCACCATGGTCAACGGCGAAGTGCTCTATGAGGGCGGGCGCATCAGCCGCATCGACGAGCAGCAGGTGATGGCAGAGGCCGAGAGGGCCGTTCAGCGCATCGCGAGGCGGGCGGGGCTGATCGCGTAGGGCCCGGCGCTCACGATGAGGCCGCGGGGCACTGGGCATGGAGTAATATCACCTGTCGCAGTTTGTGGTTGATGGTTCCTAGCTGGCCCGGAGCCATCACTCGCTGCCCGGCCGCCCAGGGAGACGATCAGGGCCAGACGGCGATTCCGGCTAGATGAGTCAGGCGGCAGGCCGTGGTCATGGTTGCAGTGATGGTATCAACCTTCAATTGGGACAGCTGATATGGGTTGCGTGGAGGACGTGGGCCGCGGCGGTCAGCGCCAGAAAGAAGGGTTTTTCTGCGAAATACCGAATATATGTATGGTATGCGCAGTATATCGGTATCATCGGTTGCCCATCCCAGTCACAGCCTAACCCAGCCATCAGTCGCGGGCAGCCCAGGCGGTGTTCTGATGCGGAAAGCCCCATCAAGAAGCTCCCTTCTCCTCACAATCGGCGTGTGCGGTGCCGTTGTGGGTTTCTTCCTCTCCATTGGCGTCGGAGTCATCACGGCGAGGGACGCTGCCGTGCTGCCAGAGAACGCGGTCTCATTGCCCATGTCGATTGCACAAGTGGCAGGCGTGCCGCGCCAAGCCGGCGAGGCAGCCGGTCTCACAGGTGCGCCGAAGTTGTCTCTCATGCCCGTCATGGCCATGGGACGCTGGGTGGAGGTGCCTCTGGGTTCGCGCGTGGCGGCTGTGGCCGGTGTCGTGCCGCCTGCGGGTGACCTTGTGGACGTTGAGGGTGCCGTGCTGGAGGCCGGCGCGGGCATGGCGGGAAGGTATCTGCTGAACGGAGTCGAGTGCTGGGGCGGAGCACTGGTGCACCCGAGCGACGCTGTGGATGTGGTTCGGGGCGATGATGTCGTCGAAACCATCGCAGTTGAGGCGCGGACGGTGCCGCAGGACCTACTGTTCAAGGGAGCCGGACCGTTCTTTGCACTGAAGAATGCAGGGTGCCCTGGTGTGGTCGAGGTTCGCCGCGGGGAGCTGACCGGGGAGATCTTCGGCACCGAGGAGAAGGTAAGGCCGAAACCGGCCTCAGTGACGCGCGTGCGATATCGTCCGCGTGAGAAGAAGGTCGTTCTCACACTGGATGACGGTCCGTCGGAGAAGTATACATCGGCCATCCTCGATCTGCTGAAGGCAGAAGGCGTGCGCGCGGTGTTTTTCATGCTCGGCCGCAACGTTGCCACCCGGCCCGCGCTGGTGAAGCGGATGGCCGCTGAAGGACACGAGCTCGCGAATCATGGCTACTCGCATGTGCTCGACGAGACGTCTAGTCAGGCCGATATCAAGGCCGAGATAGAGCGCACTTCGCGCGCGGTGAAGAAGGCCGCCGGCTCCCCGACTGTGTGGTTCCGGCCACCCGGAGGCGTGCTGACAGCCGACATCCTTCAGGCGGCCCAGGCGGCGGGTCATCGCGTGGTGCTCTGGGATATCGACTCCGAGGATTGGCTGGCTGCTCGCGATGGGTTGGGCGCTGCAGCCATCGTTGACAGCGTGCTCGACCCGCTGCCTGCCAACGGGTCGGTGCTGCTGTTCCACGACGGAGGCGGCAACAGGTGCCTCACAGTAGAGGCGCTGGCAACGGTGATCCGTCGGCTCAAAGCCGCCGGCTATGGCTTCTGCACCCTAAGTGAGCTTGCAGGCGCCGCAGCTACATACGACTACCCGTCGTGACCTCCGGCGATTGGTCGGCATCACACGAACTCCTGGATAACCACCCGATTATCGCCGTCGATCTCGTCCAGCATCACCGATACTATCTCTGATCGAGATGTCGGCACGTTCTTGCCCACAAAGTCGGCCTTGATGGGCAGCTCGCGATGGCCGCGGTCTACGAGCACGGCAAGCTGGATGCGGCGGGGGCGGCCCAGGTCGATCAGGGCGTCGAGGCCGGCGCGCACGGTGCGGCCGGTGTAGATGACGTCGTCTACGAGAACGATGCTCTTGCCCGTGATATCGAAGGGCACCTCTGTGCGGTGCACCTGCGGCTGGGCGGCCAGCGTCGTGAGGTCGTCGCGGTAGAGCGTGATGTCGAGTACGCCCACGGGCGGGCGCACGCCCTCGATGGCCTCGATTTTGGCGGCGAGACGGTCTGCCAGGGGTCCGCCTCGGCGTCTGATGCCCACCAGGCCCACGTCAGCGACGCCTTTGTTGGATTCGATGATCTC